>NZ_JAPPTH010000003.1:0-358381 GCF_027587015.1 Vibrio sp. Makdt | reverse complement strand
CCAATAAAAACAAAAACGGTGGCACTAAGCCACCGTTTTTTTATTCCATTACTTTGTATTTCAGTTATCACCGAAACATTGAAAAACGCTTATTTACCTAGCGCTTCTTTGTAGTGAAGGCGACATACAGACACGTATTTATCGTTGCCACCAATTGCCACTTGATCACCTTCCGCGATCGCGACACCGTGCTCATCGGTACGGATTACCATGTTTGCTTTGCGGCCACAGTGACAGATGGTTTTCAGTTCGACCAGCTTATCAGCCCAAGACAGTAGATACTTACTGCCTTCAAACAGCTCACCAAGGAAGTCTGTTCTTAGCCCGTAACAAAGCACAGGGATATGTAGTTTATCAACCACTTCTGTTAGCTGATATACCTGCTCTTTCGACAAGAACTGACACTCATCGATAAGTACACAGTGACGCTTTTCTTGCTCGTTCAGCTCGCTAATCGCTTCAAAAAGATTCGTGTCACTCTTAAAAAGCTGTGCTTCAGATTGAAGACCAATTCGAGAGCTCACTTTACCAATACCGTAGCGATCATCGAGTGCTGCCGTAAAGATCACCGGCGTCATGCCACGTTCTTGGTAGTTAAATGAAGATTGAAGAAGCGTTGTTGATTTACCCGCATTCATTGCCGAGTAGTAAAAATACATCTGAGCCACAGAAATATTCCTGTCTAATAAAGTTGAATATAGAAAAGGTGAAATTCGAGAATTTTTGCTAGAAAAAAGGGCTGAAAATCAGCCCTTTTTTATAAGATTACTTACGACGCCAAGTCGTACCTTCTGGGCCGTCTTCCAGAACGATGCCTAACTCGTTTAACTTATCACGAGCAAGATCGGCATTTGCCCAATCTTTTGAAGCACGAGAGTCGTTACGCAGTTTGATCAGAGCTTCGATTTCAGCCACTTCGTCATCATTACCCGCTGCATCACCTTGTAGAAATGCTTCTGGATCTTGGTGAAGAATACCGATGATGTCCGCTAGCTCACGCATCAACGCACCAAGTCCACTCGCCTTTTCAATGCTTTCTGTCTTGATACGGTTGATTTCACGAGCCATTTCAAACAGCACTGAGTATGCTTCTGGCGTATTGAAGTCATCGTTCATTGCTGTAGAGAAACGAGTTACGTACTCTTCACCACCAGCAGGTGCAGCAGTAAGGTCTAGGCCACGAAGTGACGTGTATAGGCGCTCAAGCGATGCACGAGCTTGGTTTAGGTTGTCTTCGCTGTAGTTTAGCTGGCTGCGGTAGTGACCAGACATTAGGAAGTAACGAACCGTTTCCGCATCGTAGTGTGCCAGTACATCACGAATAGTGAAGAAGTTACCTAGAGACTTAGACATCTTCTCTCTGTCTACCATCACCATGCCACTGTGCATCCATGTGTTTACATAGTCAGTACCATGTGCACAGCAAGATTGTGCGATTTCGTTCTCGTGGTGTGGGAACTGAAGGTCAGAACCACCACCGTGGATATCGAAGTGATTACCAAGAATTGATGAGTTCATTGCAGAACATTCGATGTGCCAGCCTGGACGACCTGGGCCCCATGGTGATTCCCATGTTGGTTCACCCGGCTTAGACATTTTCCAAACCACGAAATCTAACGGGCTACGTTTTGCAGAGTCAACATCAACACGAGCACCAGCTTGAAGCTGATCTAGGTCTTGCTTAGAAAGCTTGCCGTATTCGTCAAACTTCTTAACTTCAAACATTACATCGCCGTTGCTTGCTACATAAGCAAAACCACGTTCAATCAGCTTTTCTACAAGCTCAATGATTTCAGTAATGAATTCCGTTGCACGAGGCTCAACGTCTGGACGCTTCATGTTCAACGCATCGAAGTCAGCATGCATTTCACCAATTAGGCGCTCAGTCAGAGAATCGCAAGACTCACCGTTTTCGTTCGCACGCTTAATGATTTTGTCGTCGATGTCTGTGATGTTACGAACGAACGTTAGGTCGTAACCTAAGTAACGCAGGTAGCGAGTCACAACGTCGAAAGAAACGAACGTACGGCCATGACCAATATGACAGAGATCGTATATGGTTACCCCACAGACATACATGCCGACTTTGCCAGCTGTAATTGGTTTGAATTCCTCTTTCTGTCTTGTGAGCGTGTTATATATCTTTAGCATGATCTCTATCTATTTTATGGATTAATCAAAATAAGCCCGCAGTATAACAAGTCATACCTTAATAGGTAATACCTTTCACCACCAAATCGGCTAAACTCCTTGTTATCTATTGACGATTTCGTATTTTGAAACTCAATCAAACTAGGCTAGAATCGCCTTTCATATTAAAAATACAGTAAGGTAACAATCATGATCATCCTTCACACAAATTTTGGTGACATCAAAGTTCAACTAAACGAAGAAAAAGCACCAGAAACAAGCGCAAACTTCCTACAGTATTGCCGTGACGGTTTCTACGACAACACACTATTCCACCGTGTTATCGATGGTTTCATGATTCAAGGCGGCGGTATGACTTCTGGCCTTAAAGAAAAAGCGACTCGCGCAACTATCAAGAACGAAGCAAACAACGGCCTAGCGAACAAAGTTGGTACGCTAGCTATGGCTCGTACTATGGAACCGCATTCAGCGAGCTCTCAGTTCTTCATCAACGTAAACGACAACTCTTTCCTTAACTTCCGTAGCGAAAGCCTAGACGGTTGGGGTTACTGTGTATTCGCAGAAGTTGTAGAAGGCATGGACGTAGTAAACAAGATCAAAGGTGTTAGCACTGGTTCTATGGGTATGCACCAAGACGTACCACTAGAAGAAGTGATCATCACTGGTACAACAATCGAAGCTTAATTTAGCCTTCGATTCGTATTCACCATTGATACATCAATAATTAGGACAAGGGAGCACTCGCTCCCTTTTTTTAAAACTGTATGAAAACATATTTTATCTCAGACCTGCACCTTGCTCCGTCACGACAAGACATCACGGACTGCTTCCTAACCTTCATGAAAAATGAAGCGGTAGAAGCCGATGCGCTCTACGTGTTAGGCGACCTTTTCGAGTTCTGGATTGGTGACGACGACAAGAGCGAGTTCGCGACTTCTATTCGCCAAGCGTTTATCGATTTGGTGAAAACAGGCGTACCCTGTTACTTCACGCAAGGTAACCGTGACTTTTTGGTCGGTAAAAGATTTGCAAAACAGACTGGTGTGCAACTTCTAGACGAAGTGACAACTATCGATATCTACGGACAAAAAGCCGTGGTACTGCATGGCGACACTCTATGCACTGAAGATGTCAAATACCTCGCCTTCCGTGAAAAAGTCCATCAACCATGGTTACAGTGGATCTTCAATCGAATACCATTCTTCATTAAAAAGAAGATCGTCTCTAAGGTTCAGTCAGATATTAAAGATGACAAACAGACCAAATCTTTGGACATCATGGACGTGACACAGCAAGAGGTCGAAAACGTGATGGCGAGAAATAATGTCGACCTTATGATCCACGGTCATACACATCGACCGAATGTCCATACGTTTGATGCTAACAGTTGCACTAAAACACGTATCGTACTTGGTGATTGGTATACACAAGGTTCCGTGCTGGTCTTTACTCCACAAAGTTTTGAACTACAGAATCGAGCGTTTAGCAACAGCTTTCAACAACAGTCTTAAACTTTCAGTTTGATTGTTATAGTGGGTCAGAGTTTCTTCGATTGTGTATGGTAATTTCTAGCAAATTAGCTATTATCTCTCTATCAGAAATAAACCGAACACAGTACCAAGTTGAAATATTCATACGTAGCGCGTCAACCCATACTCGATGCAGATAAGAAAACCATAGGTTACGAGTTGCTATTCAGGGATGGTCCTAAGAACACTTTCCCTGAAGTAGAACCGGAGCTCGCTACAAGCCGTTTGCTATCTGACCATTTCTTATCGACCCACTACAATACATTGGGTGATAAGCTGGGTTTCGTTAATTTCCCCTATGCAAGCCTGATCAACTTAGTCCCGACTCTGTTCCCCAAAGAAAGTTTAGTCGTTGAGGTTCTTGAAGACTGCGAACCGACCGATGAGTTACTTGAAGCAATTAAGACTATCTATGATGCGGGCTATACCATCGCGCTGGATGACTTTGTTCCAAGTAAGGCGTGGAAGCGCTTCTTACCTTACATATCGATTATCAAATTCGACATCCGTCTGATCTCTATCGAAAAAGCCTCAATATTTATGAGCTCTATGCAAGGGCTAGATATCAAGTTTCTTGCCGAGAAAGTAGAGACTTACGAAGAATATCAGCAAGCAAATAAAGCCGGTTTCAGTTACTTCCAAGGGTATTTCTTCAGCAAACCTGAAATGATCCAGACTCGCGCTCTAAACCCCGCTTTTCTGACCATCGTTCAGCTACTGAAAGAGATCGCCAACGATCCTATCGATTTTGGTGAAGTAGAACGACTGATCACGTTAGACGTGACGCTTTCCTATAAGCTACTAACCTACGTAAACTCAGCAGGTGGTTCAGCAACCACGATCCGCTCGTTCCGCCAAGCACTGGTTTATTTAGGCGAGCAGAAACTGCGTAAATTTGTATCTCTCGTAGCGATAGCATCGGCGAAAGAAGACAAACCAGATTCACTTTATGGCTTAGCGGTGATTCGCGCTCGTCAATGCGAACTGCTAGTCGAAAAAATGAACGTGAAGGTTGAGCCCGGACAAGCTTTCTTAACTGGTATGTTCTCGTTATTGGATTCATTGTTTGATCAACCGTTAAAGCAAGTGCTGGATTCAGTACCAATTGACGAAGAGATAAAACAAGCACTAATACTACGCAAAGGTGTATTAGGCGCGGTCTTAGCCATGGTGGTCGCTTATGAGCAAGCTCGATGGGATGAAGCAACTCGTATTCGCAATCTCCTCAAACTCAGCGAGGCTCAACTCGGCCTTGCCTATGATGAGGCGACGGCTTGGGCTCAAGATTTATTAGCTCCCGCCTAAACATAACGAATCTACTTAAATTAAAACTACACTTTGGTGAGCTTTAGTTTCTTGTTAAACTCCAACGCATTCATTTATGGCCTCTTACTCAGAGGCCATTTTTACAGGATTTGACTATGTCTTTATGCCCATGTGGTAGCAACAATACTTACCCAAAGTGCTGTGAATCAGCACACCTTGATCACAGCTCAGTAGAAACGCCAGAGCAGTTGATGCGCTCTCGTTATTCCGCGCATGTTTTAGGATTGGTCGATTATGTGGTTGCTACCTATCATCCTAGCTGTGATGCTGAGTCTCAAAGAGAAGGGATTGCTGAATCAATCGACAGTGATTGGGCGGGGCTAGAGGTTATCGATACCGCGGAAGGCTCTCACGAAAACGAGGGCTTTGTTGAGTTTAAAGCTTATTTCAATGAAGACGGCGCACAATACTGTATGCAAGAACGCTCTCGTTTTGTTCGTGAAAACGGCCTTTGGTTCTATATCGATGGTGAGTTCCCAGAACAAAGCCAACCAGAGCCCGAGATAGATCCTCGCCTAAACCAAACGATTGAAAGCTTCAAGATCGGCCGTAATGACCCATGTATTTGTGGTAGTGGTAAGAAGTACAAAAAGTGCTGCGGGTAACTCGCGCAACTAGGAAGTCAGATTAACAGAAGAGATTCCTGATGTCGCTAAGGCTCCTCGGAATGACGAGACATAAAGACAAAGAACTCGACTCATAGATTGACACTAAAAAGCCCCGTAAACGCAATGTTTACGGGGCTTTACTTATCTAGATGTATCCTAAAGATAGATTACTTATGGCGCTCTTTAAGTTTATTCACTACGTCGTTCATTGATAGACCTTGGTCTTGAAGAAGAACCATTAGGTGGTAAATCAAATCCGCAGATTCACACACTAATTCCGCCTTATCGCCCGACGTCGCCGCAAGCGCGACTTCAACGCCTTCTTCGCCCACTTTTTGCGAAATACGCTTGGTGCCACGGGCATATAAACTGGCAGTATAAGAAGACTCAGGATCTGCGTCCTTGCGGGCAGCCAGTAGCTGCTCAAGTTGATGAAGCCACACCATCTGAGACTCTTCCTGTGGATCAGAATCCCAGCATGTTGTCGTCCCCAAGTGACACGTAGGACCAATTGGATTGACTTTGACTAGCAAGGTATCGTTGTCACAGTCCAGTGACATATTCACCAGTTGCAGAACATTTCCGGAAGTCTCACCCTTGGTCCAAAGGCGCTCTTTAGTACGAGAGAAGAAAGTCACTTGACCTGTTTCGCCCGTCTTAGCTAGCGCATCTTGGTTCATGTAACCCATCATCAGCACTTGGCTTGATTGGAAATCTTGTACAATCGCAGGAACGAGACCATCGACTTTATCCCAATTGATACGTTCAGCTAGCGTATGTACTTCTGTCGCTGCAAAACTCATAGACGCACCTCTACACCTTGTTGTTTTAGATACTGCTTTAATTCACCAATATTGATGACTTGTTTATGGAATACTGAAGCAGCGAGCGCTCCATCCACATTGGTTTTGTTATAAGCTTCAGCAAAGTGTTCCATTGCACCTGCGCCACCCGAAGCAATCAGAGGCACGTTACACACTTCACGCACCATGTTGAGCTGCTCAAGGTCGTAACCGTTGCGAACACCATCTTGGTTCATCATGTTTAGTACGATTTCACCTGCGCCACGCTTTTGTACTTCCTGCACCCAATCTTTGGTTTCCCATTTGGTTGCTTTGGTACGCGCTTCATCGCCTGTGAATTGATAAACCTGATACTTACCAGTCTCTTTATCGAAGTATGAATCGATACCAACGACGATACACTGTACGCCGAACTTATCAGCAAGATCAGTAATCAGTTGTGGATTAGCCAGTGCTGGCGAGTTGATGGATACTTTATCAGCTCCAAACTCTAGAATGCGCGCTGCATCTTCTGCTGATTTAATACCACCAGCTACACAGAAAGGAATATCGATCACCTCTGCGACACGCTTTACCCAACTCTTGTCGACAACACGGCCATCACTTGATGCCGTGATATCGTAAAATACTAATTCATCTGCGCCCTCTTCTGCGTAGCGCTGTGCTAGAGGAACGATGTCGCCAATGATTTCGTGGTTACGGAACTGAACGCCCTTTACCACTTGTCCGTCACGGACATCCAAACAAGGGATTATTCGCTTTGCCAACATGCAAACGCCTCCTCTGCGGTGAACTTGCCATCAAGTAGCGCACGCCCCACAATCACACCAGCCACACCGCTACCTTTTAGAGCTTCGATGTCCGCTAGGCTGCCAATGCCGCCTGATGATTGGAATTGAACCTGCGGGTACTGCTTACAAAGATCCACGTAAAGCTCTACGTTTGATCCTTCTAGCGTGCCATCACGAGAGATATCAGTACACAGCACGTGCTTAAGACCAACGGTTAGGTAATCTTCAATCAACGCTTCAATGGTCACGCCTGAATCTTCCTGCCAACCTGAAATCGCCACTTTACGAGTGCCGTTTTCGTCAATGTTGATGTCCAAAGCAAGAACAATTTTTTCAGCGCCGTACTTTTCCATCCAACCTTTAACAAGCTCAGGCTGCTTCACTGCTGTTGAACCAACAACAACACGTTGTGCACCGGCTTCAAGTAGGTCAATCACATCTTGCTCATTACGTACACCACCACCAATTTGAATATTAGCCGGCGTGCTATCAAGTAGCTTCGCGATCAGGTCTAACTGGCGAGCAGTGGTGTCTTTTGCGCCTGTTAAATCAACAAGATGCAGCCAGCCAGCACCAGCTTGGTGATATAGATTGAACTGCTCTGCTGGGTCTACTTTGTATTCTGTCACTTGCCCGTAATCCCCTTGGAATAAGCGAACTACTTGGCCTTCAATTAAATCTAATGCGGGAATAATCATTTACATTCCTTATATGGCAACGTTAGCCGCTGCCTAATCCTTATTACAATTCCAAGAAGTTCTGAATCAGCTTAGAACCAGCTTTTGATGAACGTTCTGGGTGGAACTGAACACCATAATAGTTACCGTTTTGCACCGCTGCGGTAAACGGATTACCGTAATCACATTGTGCGATAGTGTAGTCACCTACTGGCATTGCGAAGCTGTGAACGAAGTAAAAGTACTCGCCTTCTTCAATGTCTTTAAATAGAGGGTGATTCGGTGTTGCTGTGACGGTATTCCAGCCCATGTGTGGCAGTGGTAAATCGCCCGTATCCAGTAAACGAACCTCACCCTCGCACAAGCCTAGACATTCAACTAGCTCGTCAGCCTTTTGGCCTTTCTCTTGAGACAATTTACCAAGAAGCTGCATACCTAAACAAATGCCAAGTAGAGGCTTCTCTACTTGCTTTACAAGAGCGACAAGGTCACGTTCTTGTAGGTTTTTCATCGCTTCACTTGCTGTGCCTACACCGGGTAGGAATAACTTGTCAGCTGCAAGAACCACTTCTGGCTCTTTTGAAATTTCAACCGCATAGCCCAAACGTTCAATGGCGAACTTCACCGATGAAACATTGGCACAACCAGTATCAATAATGACGACTTTCTGCTCTTTCATACCCATTCCTTACAGGACGCCTTTGCTGCTCGGTAACTCGTTACCTTCAACTTTAATTGCTTGGCGAAGTGTACGACCAAACGCTTTGAATAGGCTTTCAATGATGTGGTGATCATTGTTGCCAGTAGAAGAAAGGTGCAGCGTACAAGCTAGCGTGTCAGTTAATGAGCGGAAGAAGTGAACCACCATTTCCGTTGAAAGGTCACCCACTTGCTCACGGCTAAATTTAGCATCGAACTTAAGGTATGGACGGCCAGAGAGGTCTAGCGCACACTGAGCTAAACACTCATCCATTGGCAGGCTAAAGCCAAAGCGGCCAATACCACGTTTGTCACCTAGCGCGTCTTTCAGAGCTTGGCCTAACGCAAGTGCTGTGTCTTCTACTGTGTGGTGATCATCAATGTGCAGGTCGCCTTTCACGGTCAGGTTCATTTGGAAACCACCGTGTGTCGCGATTTGATCAAGCATGTGGTCAAAGAAACCCATGCCTGTATCGATCTTGTTGCCACCGGTTTCATCAAGGTTTACCGCTACCTTGATGTCAGTTTCTTTGGTGGTACGAACCACTTCAGCAACACGCGCGTTAACCGTCAGGTCTTTTACAATTTGTGGCCAGTTTAGCGTGCCTTCCGTTTCAGCATCTGGGCCATATTGAATACCGCGGATTGCCATGTTCTCTGCAAGTTGAAGATCCGTTACTCGATCGCCAATCACAACAGAGTGTTGGAAGTCGACTTTACCGCCCTGCAGATATTCTTTAACCATACCTAGCTTAGGCTTACGGCAAGAGCAATTGTCTTCGTCAAAGTGAGGGCAAATAAGCACGTCATCAAACTTTACGCCTTGAGATTCGAAGAAATCCATCATCATATTGTGTGGCGCATCGAAATCTTCTTGTGGGTAGCTATCAGTACCAAGGCCATCTTGGTTAGTTACCATCACTAGACGGTAACCAGCATCTTGCAATGCAAGTAAGCTAGGAATCACTAGCGGTTCAAATTTTAGTTTGTCTAAACGGTCTACTTGGAAATCGACTGGCGGCTCAACAATTAAGGTGCCGTCGCGGTCTATAAAAAGTATTTTCTGTTGTTTACTCACTTGAACTTCCTTTTAATTTTAAATCTGGTGGCCTAGCAAAAATCAAACGCTAACCCAAAATATTGGTTTCATTTGTCAGCCTATTATTCATCGAATAAAGGCTAACAAATATTATTACTGGCAAGCCTTTCGTTACTGATAAAAGTTACGAATGAATCCAAGTGTCTTTTCGCACTCTTCGCGATTACCAATACTAATTCGAACACAGTCTTCAATTGGCGAATTACGTAAGATAATGCCACTGTCCCATGCCGCTTTAAACAATTCGTCACCGTTCGGGAATTTAACCAAAAGGTAGTTACCCCAACCATCAAATACCGTAACGTTAGGCATCCCCATTAGGCCTGCCTGTAAGTATGCTCGGTTAGCGCTCAAGTCCAAAACCTGAAACTTTGCTCTTGCAAGACCTTGCTCTGAAAGTGCTTGAACCGCGATATCCGCAACAGGGATTGGCACTGGGTATGGCGCAATCACTTTCAACAATACATCGATAAGCTCTTGGTTCGCCAGCGTAAAGCCACAGCGTAGTCCAGCCAATGCAAAAGCTTTAGACAAGGTACGCAGAATCGCTAGATTCGGGTATTGCTCAAGTAAATCAACGGTTGACGCTTCTGGGCAGAAGTCGATGTACGCTTCATCCATCACCACAATCGCTTTGTCTTGAGTCATCTCAAGTAACTTGATGATGTCTTTGCGTTCAACCAAATTACCAGTCGGGTTATTTGGGCTACAAACAAACACCACTTTCACGTTGTCTAACTGAGCTTCAATCGCTGGAAGATCGAGTTGCCATTCAGCAGTTAGAGGTACAACTTTGCGCTCAACACCAATCGTCTCAGCGCTAATCGCGTACATACCATAGGTTGGTGGGCAGTAAAGAATAGCGTCTTCGTTCGGCTCACAAAAAGCACGAATCAGCAGTTCAATACCTTCATCGGCACCACGTGTTGTCAGAGTTTGATCTGATTTCACACCTGCATATTGAGCATAAGCATCAATCAACGCTTTAGGCTGACATTCGCTGTAGCGATTAAGACGAGACAAGCTTACGTTGTACTCGTTATCGAATGGGGATTCGTTGGCGTTTAACCAAACGTCACCCGTGCCGCCAATGCGTCTTGCAGACAAGTAAGGTGTAAGAGCCTGAACTTGTTTTCTCGCTAACTTTTCCATGCCCTGCCCTTATTTTGCTTGGTTTAACTTTTCAACTCGGATGGTCACAGCGCGTTTGTGTGCATCCAAGCCTTCGGCTTCCGCCATTGTTACTACAGTCGGAGCTAGACCTTTTAAGCCATCGGCTGTCAGTTCTTGCACCGTCATACGTTTAGAGAAATCGGCTAAACCAAGGCTAGAATACGTCTTTGTGTAACCGTAGGTCGGCAATACGTGGTTAGTACCAGAGGCATAATCACCTGCAGATTCTGGAGACCAGTCACCAAGGAAAATAGAGCCTGCATTATCTAGCAATGGCAGCAATTCTCGTGGATTCTTGGTTTGAACGATCAAGTGTTCAGGACCGTAGAAGTTCGAAATCGCAATCGCTTGAGTGATAGATTCAGCAATGATAATTAGGCTTGATGCCAACGCTTGCTGAGCAATACTCGCACGAGACAGTTCTTTCAATTGTTTTTGAACGGCTTCGGTTACTTGATCTGCAATCAATGGCGATGGTGTTACCAACACCACTTGCGAGTCAGGTCCGTGCTCCGCTTGGCTCAACAAGTCAGCAGCAATGAAGTCTGCGTCTGCCGTTTCATCAGCAATCACTAACACTTCTGACGGACCAGCTGGCATATCAATCGCCGCGCCACGGAAGTCGTTGCTCACTTGGCGTTTCGCTTCAGTTACGAAGGCATTACCTGGGCCGAAAATCTTATCGACTTTAGCAACGCTTTCCGTACCGTAAGCCATCGCAGCAACCGCTTGACCACCACCAACGTTGTAAACCTCATCGATCTTACAAAGCTTAGCGACGTACAAAATTTCGTCAGCGATTGGTGGAGGCGAACAAAGCACAACCTTACGACAACCTGCGATTTGAGCGGGAACACCTAACATAAGAACCGTTGACGGAAGCGGCGCACTGCCACCCGGGATGTACAGACCAACCGTGTTAATTGCACGTGTCACTTGCTCACACACAACACCTGGTTGCGTCTCAACCTTAATCGGCTGAGGTTTCTGAGCTTCATGGAACTTAGCAATATTGCTGTAAGCTTGTTCTAACGCCTGCTTCATTTCTGGAGTTAAACGAGCGCTCGCTTCTTCAATCTCATCCGAGCTCACTCGAATTGATTTTGGAGTCACGCGGTCAAACTTCTCAGTCAGTTCTTTAAGCGCGGCATCGCCCTCATTTCGTACTTTTGCAATAACATCAGAAACTATCGCTGTGATGTTTGCACCTTCAGTAATAGCGGGACGCTCTAATACCGAGTCTTGCTGTGACTCACTTAAAGATTGCCAAACAACGGTTCTCATCGTCATTACCCCATCATTTTTTCGATTGGTAGTACTAGAATCGAGCTAGCGCCCAACTCTTTCAGCTGTTCCATCGTTTCCCAGAACAAGTTCTCGGTACTTACTAGGTGAACGGCAACTTTATCTTTGTCTGTTGAAAGTGGCAGTACTGTTGGATCTTCAGCGCCAGGCAGTAGTGCTTTGATTTGCTCCAGCTGAGACGTTGGCGCGTGTAGCATGATGTACTTCGATTCTTTCGCTTGTTGAACACCCTGCATACGAGTCAGTAGTTTTTCAATCAATGCTGTTTTGTCTGCGTCGAATTCACCAGTACGTTGAATCAAGGTCGCTTTAGATTGGAAAATCACTTCCGCTTCTTTTAGGCCGTTTGCTTCTAGCGTCGCACCAGTAGAAACCAAGTCCGCGATTGCGTCAGCAAGGCCAGCGCGAGGAGCTACTTCAACCGAGCCTGTTAGCATACAAGTGCTGAAATCAACACCCTGCTCGTCCATGTAGGCTTTAAGTAGTTGTGGGTAGGTTGTTGCAATACGCTTGCCCGCTAGATCTTGTGGGCCGTTGTACTCTTCATCTTTGTTAATTGCGATAGATAAACGGCAGCCACCGAAATCTAGACGACGTAGTGTTTCGAACTCTGCAGGCTCTTTAAGAGCAAGGCGATCTAGACGAACTTCTTCAAGCTCATTTTCACCGATAAAACCAAGGTCAACCACACCGTCCATGATAAGACCTGGGATGTCGTCATCACGAACTAATAGCAGGTCAATTGGCATATTTAGTGAATGAACGACTAGGCGCTCACCCATGATGTTAAATTTAACACCACATTTTTTTAGTAGGTCTTGGCACTCTTTACTTAAGCGACCTTTCTTTTGAATTGCGATTCTTAGGCGTTGTGTCTGCATTGCTGTATCCCTGTGCAAATATTTGAATTTATTGATTATTTAAAAGCGCTAAAACTAAAAAACCCTCGGAAGACTCTGTCATCCCGAGGGTTTAAATCTAAATTCTTTTGACTTAACCTCCGGGAGTAATCTTGCTCCCGGGTATACGTAAATCTCCCCGAAAGACTAGATAGGGTGATGATGGTGATGAATGTTCATTACTAATTTACGCATACTTATCAGCTCTTAGGTTGTTTGCTGTCTTGTCTCCACACTAACTAAGGTAAGATCCTTTTTCAACCATTTATTCGAACTTTTTTCACGAAACTTAAAATTAAATTAACAGGCATAAAAAAGGGAGGCCAACGCCTCCCTGATAGTTTACTGATTAACTTTCGTTTTTAGCTTTTACATGTCGCCATTTTGCAACGAGAGAAATAAGCCAGAGCGAAACATACAGCTACGAACGTTAGTGCTGCAGCGCTGAATGCGATACCAATAGAAGCTGTCATACCTAAGGTAATAAAGCCAATACACGATACAAACGCAACTGAAAGCGCGTACGGAAGCTGTGTCGATACGTGGTCGATGTGGTTACAACGAGCACCAGTAGAAGACAGAATCGTCGTATCAGAGATTGGAGAACAGTGGTCACCAAATACTGCACCCGCTAGAACCGCACTTAACATAGGAAGAATCAGTGCGATATCCGATGCTGCTGCCATGTCACCTGCGATAGGTAGCATGATACCGAACGTACCCCAAGATGTACCTGTAGAGAACGCCATAACGCCCGCTAGAAGGAACAAGATAACTGGTAGCCAGTGGTAATCGATGCTACCCGTTACTAGAGATGATAGGTACGAACCTGTTTTCATGTCGCCGATTACAGAACCGATGGTCCAAGCGAACACAAGAATTAGGATAGCGCCAAACATAGAGCTTGCACCGATCCACATCGTTCTTGCGATGTCTGCCATAGACAGCTTCTGCTTGAATACTGTCGCTAGTGCTACTAGTAAGCCGATAACACCACCGTAAACAAGAGATTTACCAACATCTGTATTTTCGAATGCACCAAGTAGGTTAAACGCTTGACCATCAGCAGCTAACGCTTGACCGCCTGTGTAAAGCATCGCAGCTACAGTCGCTACGATCAATGAAACGATCGGCATGATTAGGTCAGAAACAGAACCGTTCTCGCTCTCTTCGATGTCTAGCTCTTCGTTTAGATCGTGAGCTTGCTGGCTATCGTTGTCGCCTTCAAAGCCACGACCTTGAGACGCTTCGATCTCGTGATCGCGCATCTTACCAACATCTAGACCGAACCACGCCACTGCGAACACCATCAATAGTGCAAATACCGCGTAGAAGTTCATTGGAATAAGACGAACATAAGCACCTAGAGCAGAATACTCTGTCACACCATGTGTTACTAAGATGCCACCAATAATAGTAATGATGTAAGCACCCCAACTAGAAGCTGGCATGATCACACACATAGGAGCCGCAGTAGAATCAAGAATATAAGCTAACTTAGCGCGAGATACGTAGAAACGGTCTGTAACAGGACGAGAGATTGCACCCACTGCCAAGCTGTTGAAGTAATCGTCAACAAAGATGAATACACCTAAGAATGCAGCAAGCAGTTTTGAACCACGCTTGCTCTTAACTCGAGACTGAGCCCACTCAGCGAATGCACGAGTACCACCAGAAAGCGTTAATAGCGCTGTTGTCATTCCAAGAATAATTAGGAAAGCAATGATGCTCATGTTCCAAGTATTGATACCACCATCTTCGATGAAAACACCAGATGCTTTAGTAAATACGTAGCTAGCGGCATTACCTACTGAATAGTCAGCTAGTAAGATGGCACCCATAACGATACCGACACCCAAAGAAACCAATACACGGCGGGTAACAATAGCAAGGCTTAAAGCCACAAGTGGCGGAAGCAAAGATAAAGGAGATGTTGCAAAATCTATTAAATTCATGATCTTCAAAAACCAGTTTTTTATTTGGCTAGAGATCTACTGCAGACAAACTTGATACGGCTGACCAAGTTCATGTTGAACTAAGCGAAAGGGAAGTGAACACTTCACCCAACCCTACAGTAGCGCTCCATAGTTTAAAATTAAGACTATGGCAGTGTTGTACCTATTGAGCACAACCCCAGCAAATTGCTTAGATATACAATTTACTTCGGCAATTACACCTTTCATTCCCGTTCATTGGCATCACCCCAACGAAAACTACTTTTTATAATTGCACCTCTACGTGCGACAACATTATTAACTAATCAAACAACAGTTTAACAAATGATTAACCAAAGCATCGCATCAGGTAGCCGCAATTGTACCCATCAAGAGCAACAATGCAACATATCATTCCGAGAAAAGCAGCTTTTTATTTATGAACTAATCAACCTAAGAGTAGTCAACATAAGGTAATTACTCCACCAGTCACATATCAGTTTTTAAGATAATCTTAATATCTATTATAAATTCAATAGAAAGGTACATGGAAATTTTCAACTATTCATCTCACTTTTATATTTAAATATGTAATAGAAGAAATACTATTTGTTTTATTCCTAAGCTCTGTTTATTATTAGGTGGATTATTTAGTTTACCTTGATGGAAAATATCATGTCTGAATTAACAAAAACTCTATTAAATATCCGTAGCCTTCGCGCATTCTCACGTGAATTAACTCTTGAGCAATTAGAAGAAGCGCTAGACAAGCTAACTATTGTTGTACAAGAGCGTCAAGAGTCTGAAGCTGAAGAACGTGCAGCAAAAGCAGCACAAGAAGCTAAACTTTCTGCTATTGCTGAGCAAATTGCAAAAGACGGAATTGATGTTGCTGATCTTATTGCTGCACTTTCTGGCGAAGCAAAATCTAAAACAACAAAAGCAAAACGCGCTCCTCGCCCAGCTAAATACAAATACGTAGACGCAAACGGTGACGAGAAAACTTGGACAGGCCAAGGTCGTACGCCTTCAGCTATCCAAGAACAACTAGATGCTGGTAAATCTCTGGAAGATTTCGCTATCTAAGCGTTTAGTTTGCAGAGTGAGTAATCCAATTACCTACTAAGCAATAGAATTAATATTTAAGTCGACCAAAGTATTATTTACGGCTTCAATATATTCAGAAACAAAAAAGGCTCCTTTCGGAGCCTTTTTTATATTTTGTTACTCTTCAATGTTTTTTATAAACATAGATGCGCATTTGATAAACTCATGCGCACCAGATAAACAAAATCTCTTATCTTTCCCAGTACGCTTCTTCTAGGCTGTCTTCTCTTTCAGGAAGGCCGCGAGATAAACGTGGAGAGTGCTGAACTAATACTTCGTAACTTGCACGGTTTGAGTATTTACAAACTTGTGAGAAAGAAGAATATGTCAGGAATGAATGTTGGTGCTTGCTTGAGTTTGGCACGTTTTCTTTGTGGTACTTATTCGCAGCCATATCATGCAATAAAGCCGATAAAGCAGCATCACCAGCACCATTAGTATTTTTGATCTTTTCTGGACCGCCCATATAAGGAGCAATATGTGAATAAACTTTCGTTGGGTTTTCACATAGATCTTTATGAGCCGGACGACTAAATTCGTAACGGTTGAATTCGGCAATTGAACCAGGAAGCAAAGGCAGTGATGTTTCACGCTTCGCTGCATCTTCTGTGTAACCCGCCATAAATAAGCCAACAGGACCTGCTGTACATAATACTAGGTCTACCCAGTCTAGCGCTTTATCAGAGGCAGCTAGTGGATCGCTTTCGCCAGTTAAAGCTTCAGCTTCGTCTTCATTCATTGCAACAACAGTTACGTGTTGCTCTAAGAAATCTTTCCAGAATTCAGGATCGTCTTGAATAACAAATTTCGTACCCAGTGTTAAAACAACAGGCACATCGTATTTCTTCGCGTATTCGATCGCTTTCATTGTTGCTTCAGGCATAGGGTCACCTGGTTTACAACGAACTAAATAAGCAGTTAATACTAAAGCAGAAGCACTTTTGAAAATCTTTTCAGGAATACTTTCTGGATTTAGTTGGTTCATTTGACCTTCGCTAATTGCGAAAGTACGTTCACCGTCTTCAGTAATTAATGCAAAGCAGCGACCAATTGCGCCATCTACCCCTTGTAAATGGTTCAAATCCATTCTGCTTGATGTATTACATAAATAGCGGTAACCATAACTACCGATTTTAATATCTTGGCTCATTACGCCCAGCAGTGTTGAGCGGTCATCCGCCAGTACTGAATAGTTGTGTAATGTATTACCAATAGTGCCACCAGCATATTCATTGGTAATTAAGCACTGTTCTTTGAGTTCTTGATATAAAGACTCAGCCGCTTCATCACCGATAACCAGTGAGTGTCCCTTACTTAAACCGTACTTCTCAATAAGTTCAGAACTCACTTTTGCTTCAATATCCACCAAAGTTTGGTCAATACCGATAATATGAGTACGTGACATTCTTTTACTGCTTTGAGCTTGGCTCACTAATGGATCACGAGCGTGAACCGGAAAATAGTGCTTTGATTTACGTTGTCCAGGGAATTTCATAGGGCTAGTCTAAGTCAAGGGGAAATAGGTGGCGGATTCTACCGCGCTATATTTAACGCGGCAATCATTCAAACTATAGCAAACGTTTGCTGAGCTATTTTTTTATTCGCCTTCCATAAAGCTTAAATCAGGCAGCATCTCTAAATGCTCGGCATAACGCTTTTGGTTAAACTCTGCGCCATTTTTCATTACGTCAAATACTTCAACGGCAAGTGCACATGCCATTGCTGCAATTGCATCTTCACGCGGTGTGCCTGTCATCATCAGACGCATTAACGTCTCTTTTACCTTAATTGGCTGGCCGTCTTCTAGCTGATTTTCAATAATTTCAATCAACTGCTCTTCTTGCATAAATTCGTTTTGTTCAGACATTTTTTTATCTCAGGTCTTGGATTTCGAGCGACTATGCCACATATACTTCTGACATCCTAGCGACTCACCTCGCTCTCATGCGATTCCTAACAAACTCAGCGCACTATTTGTGCAAATGAAACTGTGATTCCGGTCTCGGATCTGTCACGGCGTTTCTCTTTCTGTTAGAATCTGCGACCAAGTAATAGTAACGGTGTTTAGACATGTCAGATATCAGCTCTGGAAACAGCGAAAAGAAAGTAATTGTCGGTATGTCCGGCGGTGTAGATTCGTCAGTATCGGCGTATCTTCTTCAGCAACAAGGCTATCAGGTAGAAGGCCTTTTCATGAAAAACTGGGAAGAAGACGATAACGAAGAATACTGCACAGCAGCTGAAGATCTTGCTGATGCTCAAGCGGTATGTGACAAACTAGGTATCCACCTTCACACTATCAACTTTGCTGCAGAATACTGGGACAACGTATTTGAATACTTCCTTGCGGAATACAAAGCAGGCCGTACGCCTAACCCAGATATTCTTTGTAACAAAGAAATCAAATTCAAAGCATTCTTAGAGTTTGCCGATGAAGTACTAGACGCAGACTACATTGCGATGGGTCACTATGTTCGTCGTACTTTCCCGACTCAAGAAGAACTAGAGGCTGGCGTTAAACCAGAAATGCTACGCGGTCTAGACAGCAACAAAGACCAAAGCTACTTCCTTTACACACTAAGCTCAGATCAAGTTGCGCGCAGCCTATTCCCAGTTGGTGAACTAGAGAAGCCTGAAGTTCGACGCATTGCTGAAGAGCAAGACTTAATCACCGCGAAGAAGAAAGATTCGACAGGTATCTGTTTTATCGGTGAGCGTAAGTTCACAGAGTTCCTTGGCAAATACCTACCAGCACAACCAGGTGATATCGAAACACCAGAAGGTAAAGTGATTGGTAAGCACAACGGTCTGATGTACCACACATTGGGTCAGCGTAAAGGCCTTCACATTGGTGGTACCAAAGGCGGTGGCGGTAACGAAGACCCATGGTTTGTTGGCGAAAAAGACCTTAAACGTAATGTTCTGATTGCCGTACAAGGTAAGGATCACCCACTTCTAAAATCAGAAGGTTTGATCGCTTCTCAGCTTCATTGGGTAAATCGCACACCAATTACTGAAGTTATGACATGCACGGTAAAAACACGTTACCGTCAAACCGATATTCCTTGTACAATCATCCCAATTGATGACGAGAACATTAAGGTTATTTTTGACGAGCCACAAATCGCAGTGACCCCTGGTCAGTCTGCAGTATTCTACCAAGATGACGTATGTCTTGGCGGTGGTATCATCGAAAAACGCATCTAACTGATCGAACGACAAACGATAGAAGACAACTAGGAGTTACTACGTGGCTAATACACTTTATGACCGTACTATTGCTTTCGCCGGAATTTGCCAAGCTGTGGCTTTGGTTCAACAAGTAGCGAAAGACGGCCATTGTGATAAAGATGCCTTCGAAGCTTCACTCAGTGCTATTTTGAACACTAACCCAGCGAACACTGTGGGTGTTTTTGGGCGTGAAGCTAACCTAAAACTTGGGCTTGAGTGCCTAGTAAAAGGTATCGATAGTACTCCTGCTGGTAGCGATATTACTCGTTACATCATCAGCTTAATGGCGCTTGAACGTAAGCTATCATCTCGCAACGATTCTATGTCTCAGCTTGGTGACCGCATTCAAACAGCAGAGCGCCAGAGTGAACATTTCGACTTGTTTGATGAACAAATGATCAGCAACCTAGCGAGCATCTACCTTGATGTTGTAAGCCCAATCGGCCCTCGTATTCAGGTTTCTGGTACACCAGCGGTACTTCAACAAACCTCGAGCCAACACAAGGTTCGCGCCCTACTACTCTCAGGGATTCGAAGTGCTGTTCTATGGCGTCAAGTTGGCGGCAAACGTCGTCACCTTATCTTCGGTCGCAAGAAGATGATCGAGCAGGCTCAAATCCTATTAGCTCGAATGTAACTTATTAGCTCGCGCCTCGTCGCGAGCTTGTTTTTTGTATCAATACAACTCTCACGCAAACGTTTGCGCAATAAGCGTGACAATTGAGATTGTTACTGGTATAAACCTCTCAAAATTTAGAAAACTCAATTCAGGAGAACACCATGGAACTGTCAGCATTGACTGCTGTTTCACCAGTAGACGGCCGTTACGGAAGTAAGACTATTGCATTACGCAGCATCTTTAGTGAGTTTGGCCTACTAAAGTACCGCTCTATCGTTGAAATTCGTTGGTTACAAAAGCTTGCAGCTACTGATGCAATCAAAGAAGTACCAGCGTTCAGTGCAGAAGCTAACCAGTTTCTTGATGAACTAGCCGCTAACTTCAGCGAAGAAGACGCTCTACGTATCAAAGAGATCGAGCGCACAACAAACCACGACGTGAAAGCCGTAGAATACTTCTTGAAAGAGAAAGTAGCAGGCGTTCCTGAGCTTCACGCTGTAAACGAATTCATTCACTTTGCATGTACTTCTGAAGACATCAACAACACGTCTCACGCACTTATGCTTAAAGAAGCTCGTGACGAAGTTGTTCTTCCAGAGATCCGCAACGTAATCGACGCAATCAAGGCGCTTGCGAACGAATACCGCGACATTCCTCTTCTTTCTCGTACACACGGTCAGCCTGCTTCTCCTTCTACTATGGGTAAAGAGATGGCGAACGTTGCGTACCGTATGGAACGTCAATACAAGCAAATCGAAAACGTTGAAATCCTAGCGAAAATCAACGGCGCTGTTGGTAACTACAACGCACACCTTTCTGCATACCCAGAAGTAGATTGGCACCAGTTCTCAGAAGAGTTCATCACTGAATCTCTTGGCGTAACTTGGAACCCATACACAACTCAAATCGAACCTCACGATTACATCGCAGAGCTATTCGACGCGATTGCTCGTTTCAACACGATCCTTCTAGACTTCGACCGTGACGTTTGGGGCTACATTGCTCTTGGTCACTTCAAGCAGAAGACGATTGCTGGTGAAATCGGCTCATCTACCATGCCGCACAAAGTTAACCCAATTGACTTCGAAAACTCAGAAGGCAACCTTGGTCTAGCTAACGCTGTATTTGGCCACCTAGCACAGAAACTACCAGTTTCTCGCTGGCAACGTGACCTAACTGACTCTACGGTTCTTCGTAACCTAGGTGTTGGTGTTGGCTACGCAATCATTGCATACACTTCAACTCTGAAAGGTATTAGCAAGCTAGAAGTTAACCGCGAAGCACTACTTGCTGAATTAGACAAGAACTGGGAAGTTCTTGCTGAACCAGTACAAACAGTAATGCGTCGTTACGGCATCGAGAAGCCATACGAGAAGCTAAAAGAGCTAACTCGTGGTAAACGTGTAGATGGCGAAGGCATGCGCGCATTCATCGACGGCCTAGAGATCCCTGAAGACGAGAAAGTTCGTCTGAAAGAAATGACTCCAGCGAACTACATCGGTCAAGCTGTCGAGCTAACTGACAAGCTGTAATTTTCGAATTTCGAATTTCGAATTGCAGAATATACTAAGGCTTCCCATGTGGAAGCCTTTTTATTACGTGCAATAACATGCCCAGACACAGACTTACCAAACAAGAACACAAACCCTACCTGTCACCTCACTTTGATCGACCTAAGCTCTCAGAGTAGGCAAACCACATTCCTTCCTATCGCCACTTAAACCACGATCAAAAAAGGCTCCCCGTAGGAAGCCTTTAGCACTCTCTCAATATATTAGAGATTACATGTTACGTAGAGAAGCAATACGCTTATCAAGCGGTGGGTGGCTCATTAGAAGCTCTGTTAGAGAACGTTTACCGTTGATACCAAATGCCATCATAGAACCCTCTAGTTGTGGCTCGTGGCTCACCTTTAGACGCTCTAGTGCAGCAATCATCTTCTCTTTACCTACCAAGTGCGCTGCACCTGCATCAGCATGGAATTCACGATGACGGCTGTACCACATGGTGATGAAGCTCGCTAAGAAACCAAATACCAACTCCAACACCATAGACACACCGAAGTAGACCATCATGTTGCTACCACCCTCTTCTTCGTTGTCGTTCGACGCCACAATGTTAGCAATGAAACGAGAAAGGAAGATAACGAACGTGTTCACAACACCTTGCATTAGCGTCATTGTCACCATGTCGCCGTTTGCGATGTGGCTAACTTCGTGAGCCAATACCGCTTCAGCTTCATCACGCGTCATGTTGTGTAGCAGGCCTGTTGATACTGCGACCAATGAATCGTCGCGCTTAGCGCCAGTTGCAAATGCGTTGATGTCTGGCGAATCGTAGATCGCCACTGTCGGCATACCAATACCAACTTGTTGAGCTTGACGGCTTACCGTCTCCATCAACCAGTGTTCTGTTTCGTTGCGTGGGCTTTCAATCACCATACCGCCAACAGAACGAAGTGCCATTTTCTTTGACATCATTAGTGAGATGAATGAGCCGCCGAAACCGAATACCGCAGCCATCACCAACAAGCCTGAGAGGCTACCTGGTTGCATACCTGTGACTGCGTATACAATATTAAGAACAACACTTAGTACCAATACAACCGCAAGGTTGGTTGCAAGGAACAACATTACTCGCTTCATTACTTATCTCCGCATGAAAGCTGTTTTTATAAAACTTATTGTTATAGACAAGGCAGACAGCAATAGATTCCAACCTTGATACTTATACTTACTTATACATATAGTCTTAGATTAAGAAAACAAGGTTAAGCATTAAATTGCAACATTTGATTACGAGACCATATCCGAATTAAATCCACTCTATTAGACCTAAGTCGTATGGTGTCGATATAACAATCCGTTTACAGTGACTTCAGATGATTTATTGGCGAGTCCATGTACAAAAAGGGAAGGATCATGGTTGAAGGTACTAACACTCAAATGGCTATCGATTTACTGTGCTGTCACCTAGGGATTACTGAAGAAGAAGCGAAAAAGCAGATTGGAATCCTAACACCGCAAACGGCACAGACAAAAATCACAGAAACTCAGCAAGCTTTAATGGGACTGACGAAAGAACATTAATTCTAAGCTTGTTTATTAAAAGACCTGTTGTTTATCAACTCAAGGTCTAAAGGCTTAAAATAGCAAAAGGGCTGCAATCGCAGCCCTTTTCTTATTTAGTACATAACGTGATAATTAAAGCGCAAGCAAAGGCTGCACATCAATGTACTTACCAATGTTCTTAGACTTCGCTTTTGGTACGTAAGGGATTTCACCTAACTTGGGCGCACCTAGCTTATCCTCAAGCATCGCAATAATATCTGCGTAGTGCTCAGTACCTGGATTGATACGGTTTGCGACCCAACCTACTAGGTTTAGGCCATCAGCACGAATCGCTTCTGCCGTTAATAGAGCGTGACTCAAACAACCAAGTTTAATGCCCACAGTAAGTACTACTGGCAGCTGCTCTTTCTTAACCCAGCTAGACAGATATTCGTCATCTGAAACCGGCACACGCCAACCACCAGCACCTTCAACTAATACGATGTCAGAGTTTTGCTTATGCTCTTCCAGCTTTGCAGATAATACGGCTTCATCAATCACCACACCGTCATGCTTTGCAGCGATGTGAGGCGATGACGGTAACAATAGTGCATACGGGTTTACGTCTTCGTAAGCAATATCTTGCGTCGCCGCTTCTTGAAGATGCAGAGCATCACTATTACGTAAACCTTCAGGGTATTTCTCACACCCTGCAGCAACTGGCTTATAACCAATTGTCGATAAATCTTGTGCGGCCAAAGCTTGAAGAATCGCTTTTGAAACCACAGTTTTTCCCACTTCGGTATCCGTACCTGCAATAAATAATGCATCAATCATAATTGAATAACCCCTAAACAAACTTGATATGTTGCTGGCAAGAAACCTTGATGGTTTTTAAACTCTCGATATTCCCGTTCAACAAGCTGCAACATGCTGCGACTTGTTAAACCCTGTGAGCGACCACTTACGTGATTAGCGCCGATGCCTTTAAGGTCGCGCATCAGTTCAAACGCAGTGTCGTACCAAACGGTGATGGTGGGCAAGTCTAGTTGATGAACCGTACAGCTAGATTGCGCTAACGCAATTTTTACCTGATTGATTGTAATAAAATGGTTAACGTGTTGATGTGCGTCAATTTTGGACCATGACTTTTTCAACTCAAACAGTGACCCATCAAGCAAAGTTGAGAAAATAACACGCCCACCAACCGCTGTAACACGCTTCATCTCTCTCAAAGGCGACGACAAATCGTCACACCATTGCAACGCAAGGCTAGAGAAAACGATGTCAAAACACCCATCTTCAAACGGCAATTGTTCAGCATCGGCTTGTTGATATAAAGAGACAGATGCACCACAACGCTTCTCTGCTGTTGCTAACATTCCAACAGAAAGGTCAGCGCAAACCACTTCGGCGCCTCGTTTTATAAGTTGCTCTGAGAAATAGCCAGTACCACAACCTAGATCCAGCACCTTAAAGCCTGACAGATCGCTGGGTAATTTATCCAGTAATCGGTGGCCAACATCGCGTTGAAACTCAGCGTGTTTGTCATAGGTTGTTGCTGCTTTACCAAAGGCTTCGGCAATCGCACTCTTATCTTGGCCAACGTAATTATGCACTACTGCTTCTTGTGACATTTACTGAGCCTCTTTATTTGATTCAAAGCTTGGATGGATACCCGATTTAATGCCTGAGTCGATATTTCGCTCAATGGCTTGATGCAACGACCTGGTTAACTGGAGAATCTGTTCATGGCTATGATTTGCCGTTAACGTGATTCGTAATCGAGCGGTTCCAGCAGGAACAGTGGGCGGCCTTATTGCGGTCACCCAAACTTGGTTTTTCTTTAACTCTTCAGCTATTGATAATGCAGCTTGTGCTTCACCTATCACAAATGGCTTAATCGGAGTCTGAGTATCCACAAAGCCTTTCAAGCCTCTCATCTGCTCTGCATAGAGAGCCCCTAACTCAGTTAACTTCTCTCGACGCCACTCTTGCGTCTGAATCATCTTACAGGCATGAGACAAAGCCACCGCTTGTGAAGGTGGCATTGCCGTAGAGTAAACATGATGACGAGCAAACTGAGTTAAATAGTCACCGACTTCTGACGAACATAAAACAGCAGCGCCAGACAGGCCAAATGCTTTACCAAAAGTGACGACTAGAATATCGGGCGTTATTTGCGCCGCGTTGCAGCTCCCTGCCCCTTGCTCACCTAGCACTCCGATACCATGAGCATCATCAACCGCCAAACAACTGTCGAATTGATGAGTCAGGTTAGATATCTGACTGAGAGGCGCTTGGTCGCCATCCATGCTAAACACACCTTCAGTCACGACTAACGATTGTGGAGACCGACCTAATAACGACTCTAGGTGCTGCGTATCGTTGTGCTTAAAGCGTTTCATGGTTGCAGGACAAAGCATCCCCGCTTCCATCAAAGAGGCGTGGTTAAGTTTGTCTTGCAGCAGAGAGTCGTCTTTTTCGAGCAGAGAAAACAACAAGGCTTGGTTGGCGCTGAAACCAGAACTAAAGAGAATGGCACGTTCAAAGCCCAACCATTCACAGAGTTGAGCTTCTAAATTTCGATGAGCAGGACTAAAACCCGTGACCAATGGCGATGCCGCACTGCCAGCACCATAAAGGGAAAGCCCCGCTTGCCACGCCTCCACCAATTCAGGGTCGTTCGCCAAGCCTAGGTAATCATTACTCGAAAAATTAATAAAGCGAAAACCTTCGCAAGTAAGCAAAGGACCATTACTGTTTTCGAGTACCTTGAGTTGACGAGTTAGCCCCTGCTCACGGCGTTGAACAAGGGCATCTTTGATACGGGATTTAAACAGTGGCATCGTAGAACATGTCATCTTTCGTTGGGCGAGCAGCAACGCGCTCCACCACTTGATCTAACAGTTCGTTTTCTTGAATTTCATCAGGCTTCTGAGCCACTTGTTGGCTGTTGATACCTAACTTCTTAAACAGCTGCATATCCGTGTCTTCATCTGGGTTTGGCGTAGTCAGTAACTTACAACCGTAGAAGATAGAGTTCGCGCCAGCCATGAAGCACATCGCTTGCATCTGTTCATTCATATTCTCGCGACCTGCAGATAGACGAACCGCAGACATTGGCATCATTATACGAGCAATCGCAATCAATTTAATGAAGTCAAAAGATTCAACATCATCGACGTTTTCCATCGGTGTGCCTTTCACTTTCACGAGCATGTTGATTGGCACACTCTCAGGGTGTACCGGAAGGTTCGCTAGCTCTACCAGCAGGCCTGCACGGTCATTGGTACTTTCGCCCATACCAATAATGCCACCAGAACAGATTTTCATACCGGCATCACGCACGTGAGATAGCGTATCTAAACGGTCTTGGTAAGTACGAGTGGTGATGATGCTGCCGTAGAACTCAGGAGATGTATCAAGGTTATGGTTGTAGTAATCCAAACCTGCATCCGCTAGCTCGCCGGCTTGATCTGGGGTTAACATGCCTAGTGTCATACAAGTTTCTAGACCCATGCCTTTCACACCTTTGATCATATCAGTCAGGTGAGGCATATCGCGTTCTTTCGGGTTCTTCCACGCCGCGCCCATACAGAAACGAGTCGAGCCCGCGTTCTTGGCTTTTTGCGCCGCATCCAAAACACGCTCTACTTCCATTAGGCGTTCTTTGTCGACATCCGTTCGGTAGTGAGCACTTTGAGGGCAGTACTTACAGTCTTCAGGACAAGCACCGGTCTTAATCGATAGAAGCGTACTCACCTGCACGTGGTTGTGCTCTTGGTACTGTCTATGAACCACTTGAGCTTCAAACATTAAATCCATAAACGGTTTTTCAAGCAGCGCTGTTACTTCAGCAACTGTCCAGTCATGACGAACTTCCACGTGTCGATCCTTTTTTATTATTTGATGTTTCATCTCTATCAATAGAGATTGCATTTATGCTTGGCTAGTCTACCGACAAGCTTTAGACTGTCAACACATTGATAATATCAAAAGTTTACATCTGGTTATTTTTTAATCACACCAAGAATGGAAGTTACTATGGATCTCGCCTTTGATCGCCAGCATATCTGGCATCCCTACACATCAACGTTAACACCTCTGACCTGCTATCCAGTCACCAACGCAGACGGTGTTTACCTAGAATTAGAAGGCGGAAAACGAATTATTGATGGTATGTCATCTTGGTGGTCAACCATCCACGGCTACAATCACCCTGAGCTAAATGCTGCAGCTCACAGTCAAATTGATAAGGTTTCACACGTTATGTTTGGTGGCATCACCCACCAACCCGCTATCGATCTATGTAAGAAGCTTTTGAATCTCGCGCCAAGTAATCTTGAGCATGTATTTTTGGCCGATTCAGGTTCAGTGGCCGTAGAGGTTAGCCTTAAGATGGCGCTGCAATACTGGCACGCGAAAGGACAACCTCGTTCAAAGTTCCTCACACTAAGAGATGGTTACCACGGTGATACCTTTGCGGCGATGTCAGTGACCGACCCTGACAACTCGATGCACAGCCTCTACAAAGGCTTTTTACCGGAACATATTTTCGCTGATTCGCCAAAAACAGGCTTTTGGGATGAGTGGAACTCAAGTGACATCGATAGTTTTAGAGAAAAGCTGGCAACACACCATCAAGAAGTCGCAGCGGTGATCTTAGAGCCAATCGTTCAAGGGGCTGGCGGTATGCGTATCTACCACCCTGAGTTCCTAAAACAGGTTCGCTTACTGTGTGATGAATTCAACGTATTGCTGATCTTGGATGAGATTGCGACCGGGTTTGGCCGTACAGGGAAACTGTTCGCTTGTGAGCATGCCGATGTTCAACCGGACATCTTATGCGTAGGCAAGGCTTTAACTGGTGGCTATATGACATTGTCAGCGACGCTTGCGAGTAAAGAAGTCGCCGACACGGTATGTGGCGGTGAAGCGGGCTGCTTTATGCACGGGCCAACCTTTATGGGCAACCCATTGGCTTGCGCAGTCGGTGCGGCAAGTTTATCGATCATAGAGCAAGGTCATTGGCAGAGTCAGACTGAGCAGATAGAACAGCTTTTCTCTGAATTGCTGCCACCTTTACGTGAGCATGCGTTGGTTAAAAACGTTCGCTGGTTGGGCGCGATTGGCGTCGTTGAAACCCAAACACCTGTCGATATGGAAACCATTCAAGCTCACTTTGTTGAACAAGGTGTTTGGATACGCCCATTTGGCAAGTTGATCTATATGATGCCTCCATTTATCAGCGAACCTGCGCATATCGAGAAACTTATTTCAGCCATTGATAAAGCTCTACAACAATCAGCTTGCTTCAAGTCAAATTGATATAAATAAAGCCAAATAGAAATTCTGAAAATTTATAAGCATATAAGCCGAAACGCCGCCTTTAGAGTGCTAAAGGTGGCTACTCACAAGGCAAATAATCAGACAGCCAATAAAAACATCTCAATCTGATATTTTATCTATGATTCCACCCTGAAGAATCTCACAAATAAATTTAATCCTCTCCATAAAAACAATTAGCAAAAGAGTGTTACCTATCGGGTCAATAGCCGCTTAAAATACAAGCCATTTTTGTCGTATATTATGGTGAGCTTCCTCATTCGATTTCATTCTAGAATCCAATCAGCTAATTCAATTCGACTGTACTTAGATAATAAATAGTAACGAAAGCTTGTATCAACTTGGTAGAAACCGAGCTTTTCTGTTTTGTCGATCGAGCAAGACAGCAACGCAACCCGTAATCGCTGCAGAATTCACGTTAGTAAATAATTTAAAGTAAACATGAAATTAAACCAACTCAATGCACTTATCGTTGATGACTCATCGATCGTGCTATCAACCATCCGCAATATGTTGATCCATATCGGCTTTTCAGAGCGAATGATTTCAATTGCTAAGTCCCCTCGCATCGCTATGACGATAACAAGCGAGACGACGTTTGATGTGATTATCTGTGACTATAACTTTGGTAACACCATCAATGGCAAGCAGCTGTTTGAAGAGCTTAAACAATCGAATAGATTGAAAGACGATGGAATATTTATCCTAGTTACCGGTGAGAATTCCGCTTTATCGATCCGCCCTATTTTAGAGCTTCGACCAGATAATTATTTATTAAAACCGTTCAATCGTGAAACCTTAAAGCAACGAATTACAAGCTCTCTAAAAAAGAAGCTGGTGCTACAAAAAATCTATAAGGCCGAACGAGAAAATGACTATAAAGCCGGTCTTGAGTTCTGCGAAGAGCTACTCGCCTTTAACCCAGAATACTTCGCCACAATTCAGCAATTTCGCGGAAGCTTTTTGTCAAAGCTCAAGCTTTACGAAGAAGCAAAGAACGTATATGAGAAGGCGCTTGATGAAGGCAGTTTTGATTGGGCTCAAGCGGGTCTAGCAAACAGCCTTGCGAATTTGGGTCAGATCAATGAAGCACAACGAATGATCGAAAGCTTGATTGATTCAGCACCCACCAGCACCTTGTATCGAGATCAAGCAGCTCAAGTGAACCTTATCAGTAATAAAGTTCCTGCTGCGATTGCCCATTTTAAATTGGCAAGTGAACTCACACCGGGTAACTCAGAAAGGGAACTGGCAATCGCAAACCTGTGTCTCTCAGTGAATGATACTAAGGCAGCGTTAGCTCACTATCAGAACTATGTGCAGATCAATAGAGATACCTTTCGAGATAACCTCTATATGAAGCTCAACCATATTCGATTTTTGCTCTATTGCGCATCTGGTGAGAGCAACAATAAAGCGACACTCGATCAAGTAAACTATCTGATTTCGAAGATCCCTACAGAGGCAAGAGCAGGTCTTCAAACTGATTTGGCGCTTATCGCAGCACACATTGCAATGGAATCAAAACAGTACCAAAAAGCGGTGACTATTTTGACTGCACTGCATGAGAGAAATAGCTTTAATGCATTCCCGGTTATCTATCACCACACCTGGTTGTTAGACAGAATGAGTTGTGAGAATGAGTTTAAAGTCGCAGAGAGCCGCTGTGGCATGTTGATCATCCAAACGGCGAACGAAACCGTTGTTTCTAGCCAAATGACCATGTGCAGTGAGATGAAACGCCGTAACAAGGAAAAGATGGAATGGCTCAAACAGAGCAACATCAGCGTTAAGGAGGCTTCGTCGGATTATAAGCAGGTATTGGTCGCATACTTAGAGATTCACAAGCGATGCCCGATGATCAAAAACGTATGCATGAACATCGTCAAACTGCTCTCTGTTATTTGGCCTGACGCAATGGGCGCGAAACAGGTTTTAACGATTATTCAGAAGTGTGATGGCGTGGTCACTCAACTTTATACGCTTGATGAACTGACCAAAAACAATTATCAAAATTACTATCGAAAGGCGTTGCTAGCTTGTAAGCAAGCAGACGAAGCAACCAAAGCGAGCTTCTCTTTTATGTAGCTCGCTTTATACGACTTCTACTTGGGTAAGCTCCAGACACGAAAAAGGCTTTGCCATTACAGCAAAGCCTTTTAAATATTCTGGCAAGTCAGGTTAATCTAAATTTGATTAACCTAAATTGACATTAACCGATGTGCGTTACGCCGCCCATGTATGGCTGAAGTACTGCTGGGATAGCAATACGGCCATCAGCTTCTTGGTTGTTCTCAAGAATCGCAACCATAGTACGACCAACAGCAAGACCAGAACCGTTTAGTGTGTGCACAAGTTCAGGTTTCTTCTCGCCTTTACGACGGAAACGAGCTTGCATACGACGAGCTTGGAAATCCCACATGTTTGAACAAGAAGAGATTTCACGGTAAGTCTCTTGTGCTGGAACCCATACTTCTAAGTCGTAAGTTTTCGCAGCGCCGAAGCCCATGTCACCAGTACATAGAACCACTTTACGGTAAGGAAGCTCTAGAAGTTGAAGTACTTTCTCAGCGTGACCTGTTAGCTCTTCAAGAGCAGCCATAGAGTCTTCTGGCTTAGTAATTTGTACTAGTTCAACTTTGTCGAATTGGTGCATACGGATAAGACCACGAGTGTCACGACCGTAAGAACCTGCTTCAGAACGGAAACATGGTGTGTGAGCTGTCATCTTAAGTGGCAGTTCAGCTTCGTCTGTAATGGTATCGCGAACCATGTTCGTTACCGGTACTTCCGCAGTAGGGATAAGTGATAGCGTCTTAAGAGGAACATCACTTACTTGCTCAGTTAGCGGGCTTGTGTGGAACAAGTCTTCGCCAAACTTAGGAAGTTGACCCGTGCCGTATAGGCTATCGTGGTTCACTAGGTACGGTACGTACATTTCTGTGTAGCCGTGCTCATCAGTGTGAAGGTCCAACATGAACTGAGCAATTGCACGGTGTAGACGTGCAAATTTGCCTTTCATCACGATGAAACGAGAACCTGAGATTTTTACTGCGCTAGCAAAATCTAGACCGCCAGACATTTCGCCAAGATCAACGTGATCTTTCACTTCGAAGTCGTAAGTCTTAGGTTGACCCCAACGAGAAACTTCAACGTTATCATCTTCGTCTTTACCTTCTGGCACAGACTCGTCTGGCAGGTTTGGAATAGACATAGTGATCGTTTCTAGATCAGATTGAAGCTCAGCCAATGCTGCTTTAGCTTGGTCTAGTTCCGCGCCTAAGTTGCCTACTTCAGCAAGGATACGCTCAGCTTCTTCATGGTCGCCTTTTGCTTTCGCTTGACCAATGGACTTCGATCGAGAGTTACGTAACGCTTGTAGCTCTTCAGTTTTCATCTGAAGGGACTTACGCTTTTCTTCAAGTTCACGAATTGTCTCTACATCAAGGTCAAAGCCTCGACGTGCTAATTTTGCCGCTGTTTCATCCAGCTCAGCTCGAAGTAATTTAGAATCCAGCATTGCTAATCCTATGCTTTAGTTATTTGAATATTCAGTAGCTTGGCTACCGAATCACCACTAAACCCCTAAAACTGGTGCTATTTCAACCAATTTGTAACGATTTAATCTGAATTTTATGACTAGGTAAAGATATCCAAAAAAGACTACTTTTCATAGCGTTTTTGTGGGCTTTTTGCGTCCAAATCCGCCAGATAATCTAGCTTCTCGCCAATTTTGGTCTCTAAGCCTCGTTTTGTTGGGAAATAGTATTGTTTCTCGCCCATTTCAGGAGGCAGATACTTTTCACCCGCCGCGTAGGCACCTGGTTCGTCGTGAGCATAACGGTATTCTTGTCCATAGCCCATGTCCTTCATCAAAGTTGTCGGTGCATTTCGTAAATGATGAGGCACTTCATACTCAGGAAGATTATGAGCATCGGTTAAGGCTTGCTTCCAAGCTGTATAAACCGCATTGCTCTTTGGTGCACACGCTAAATAGACAACCGCCTGTGCGATCGCGCGTTCACCTTCTGCAGGGCCAATGCGTGTAAAGCAATCCCAAGCAGACATAGCAACCTGCATAGCACGAGGGTCCGCGTTACCAATATCTTCAGAAGCTATCGCCAATAAGCGCCTAACGATATAAAGCGGATCACAGCCTGCTGCAATCATTCGAGCCGACCAGTACAAAGCGGCATCAGGTTTTGAACCACGAATCGATTTATGAACAGCTGATATTAGGTCGTACCAAATATCACCCTTGTTATCAAAGCGAGCCACTTTCTCACCCGCCACTTCAGCAAGCAGTTGTAAGGTGATCGCTTTCTCGCCTTTGTCGGTGTCTTCTGCCATGTCGTACAGCAGCTCAAGGTAGTTGAGCGACATACGTGCATCACCGTTCACTAACTCAGCTAAGCGATCCAAAACATCATCAGCAAAGTGTGCAGGTACATCACCAAGGCCACGCTGCTTATCTTCAATCGCTTGACGTATTACCGTCGCAATATCATCGGTATTGAGAGATGTCAGCTTGTACACTCGCGCACGAGATAACAGAGCGTTGTTTAACTCGAAGGAAGGGTTTTCTGTGGTTGCACCAATGAAGGTAACCGTGCCGTCCTCTATATGAGGCAGAAAAGCATCTTGCTGGCTTTTATTAAAGCGATGGACCTCATCCACAAACAAGATGGTTCTGCGCCCTGCATGCTTGTTTTCACGCGCTTTTTCAATAGCGATGCGAATGTCTTTCACACCCGATGTCACGGCGGACACACGCTCCACTTCTGCATTGGCATAATTGGCGGCCACTTCTGCGAGCGTGGTTTTACCAGTACCAGGAGGCCCCCACAAAATCATCGAGTGGATATGCCCCGCTTCCAGAGCTCTACGAAGAGGTTTACCTGGACCTAATATGTGCTGCTGACCAATATACTGCTCTACAGTTTCTGGTCTCATACGAGCAGCAAGGGGACGAAAATCTTCGTCCCCTGCAAAATCTAAGCTGTAATTACTCAATTGCAATCTCTTGATTCGTTGATGGCATTAATGCCTATCGACGTACTACCAAACGATCGACTTGATTCGATCAGTTTCTTTGGTCGTCGACCTCGACACCTTCCGGTGCCACAAAAGTAAAGCGGTCTGCCGCTGGTTTACCCAAATTCACATTACTGAAAGTAAACTCGCCTTTTTGACCGTCTTGTTCAATCACATTAAAGCCCTGAACAATGCCTTTTTCATTGATATTAATCTGGAAGTCACCCTGATTAGAGTCAACTGCCGTTGGTGTTAGTGTAAATTGGTTACCCGATTGCGCTACATTGTAGTTATCCCAATCGCTCTCTTGGTTGCGTGTCAGCAGTACAAAAGGCGTTTGCGATGTCGCTTGTTCTTGCCAGTAAATACTGACTTGCTCAATGAACGGGCTGTAATACCACAAACTCTGACCATCAGAGACTAATAGGTTCTCATCCGGGAACGTGGTTTCCCAGCGGAATAAGCTTGGGCGCGCAATTTCAACCGTGCCTTCACCTTCCATTACAACATCGCCGTCAGGGCTTGTTACCACTTGTTTAAAGTCAGCGCTAAACCCTGCGTTCAATGCCAAGCGGCTACTCAACTCTTCTTTCGGAGAAGCAAACACTGAGAAGCTCATAAATAAAAGTGCGAATACTTTTTTCATTAATAATCCTGTTCCAAGGTAAATCGGTCATAAAGCTATGACCGATTATTAAGGGTTGAGTTCCTATCTACACAATTAAGCGATTACTCTTTCGGTGGCGCTGGTGCTAAGACTTCTCGGTTACCGTTATGGCCTGGAGCACTTACAATGCCTTGCGCCTCAAGCTGTTCCACAATTCGTGCCGCTCGGTTGTAACCGATCTTGAATCGGCGCTGTACGCCAGAAACTGAACCACGGCGTGAATGAACAACATGCTCGACTACTTGATCAAACAGAGGATCAACCTCTTCATCACCTTCCATTTTCTCACCCGGAAGCAAGGTTTCTGGTGTTTGCTCGCCATTAGTGATTTCATCAATGTAATTTGGCTTGCCGCGTGCTTTCCAGTTGTTTACCACCGCGTGTACATCATCATCTGACGCAAACGCACCGTGAACACGGATCGTATGGCTAGAACCTGGCGGTAAATAAAGCATATCACCCATACCAAGCAGCGATTCTGCGCCACCTTGGTCAAGAATGGTTCGAGAGTCGGTCTTAGTTGATACCGTAAAGGCAACACGCGTCGGAATGTTGGCTTTAATCAGGCCTGTAATAACGTCAACTGATGGACGCTGAGTTGCAAGAATCAAGTGAACACCAGCTGCACGCGCTTTTTGTGCCAAGCGTGCAATCAGTTCTTCAACCTTCTTACCTACCACCATGATTAAGTCGGCAAATTCATCGACGATAACCACAATGTATGGCAGCTTCTCTAGCAATGGCGCTTCTTGGTCCATGCTATCGCCCGGTTTCCACAATGGATCGTGGATTGGGTGACCTGCATCGGCAGCCATCTTAAGCTTGTCGTTGTAGCCTTTGATATTACGAACACCGAGTGCTGACATCAGCTTGTAACGACGTTCCATTTCGCCAACACACCAACGAAGTGCATTCGACGCATCTTTCATGTCGGTAACGACTTCAGATAGTAGATGAGGAATGCCCTCATATACTGAAAGCTCTAGCATTTTCGGGTCGATCATAATGAAACGAACGTCCTCAGGCGATGCTTTATACAGCATACTCAAGATCATTACGTTCACACCAACCGACTTACCAGAACCAGTAGTACCCGCAACGAGAACGTGTGGCATCTTAGCTAGGTCAGCAATCACAGCTTCACCTGCAATATCTTGTCCTAACACCACCGTTGTTGGTGATTTCGCTTCTTGGAACTGCTCGCTGCCCACTACGTCTGAGAAGAATACGGTTTGACGGCTCATGTTTGGCAACTCCAAACCAACATAAGGTTTGCCCGGAATTACTTCAACAACACGTACCGCCAACGCAGACAATGAGCGAGCCAAGTCCATAGATAGGCCAGAAATACGGCTTACTTTCACACCAGGTGCCAAATCCAACTCAAATCGAGTGATAACTGGACCAGGGAAAATATCAACAACGTCCGCTTTAATCTTGTAGTCCGCTAGCTTGGATTCAACCAGACGAGCGATCGCTTCTAGTGCATCACGGTCGATAAATGTTTCACGTTTCTCAGGGTGGAACAAAAGCTCAAGTGTCGGTAGTGGCTCCGCCGGTTTCGGCAAATTAACTTCCTGCTGAACCAAGAATGGGTTTTGTGCAGCTGCCATATTCGCTTGAGCTTCAGAAACAATATTCTGGAAGGCCGCAACGTCTTTATCCTGATTCAGGTCTTCATCTTCCGAAACCTCTTCCCAAGGCAGATCAATCGCAGGCTCTTCATCCACAACGGCAGGTTGTGCAGCTTGCTCTTGCTGATATGAGAATGGTTCGGGTTGTTCTTCGATATCACTCTCTACTGTTTCAGAATCAAACTCAGAAGGCTGCTCGTAGCCTTGCTCTTCAGGCGCATCAAATGGTGCACTGTGCGCTGAGAAATCATCTTGAGTATCAGCATCTGGCTCACCCATAGGTGAGGCATACAAAGATTCAGGCTGAACATCATCAGCATCAAACCCTATAGACTCGTGAGCTTCACTATCAACCTCTGGTTGTGCATATTGATCATCAAGAGCTGTTTCTGTGGTCGCATCCACAATAGGTTCAGTAGGACGAACAGGCTCCTGTTCTTGCTGCATGTATTGCTGATAAGCAGCTTGAGATTCATGTGTATCTGTCTGATCTTGCTCAGCAAGATCATCTTCATACATTGCAGCACTTTCTAGCTGCTCTATGGTCGCATTTAACTGCTTAGAACGCTCAACGCCCTCTTCCAATGGCTCTTGTGGCGCTTGATAAACAGGAGGAACAGCAATTGGCTGCTCTGGTTGAGGAGCAACAGGTGGTTGAGTCACTCGAGAAACTTGGTCTTGAGAAGCTAGCGCTTGCTGCTTAACCGGCGCTTCTGTTGGCATATGAATATTGTAATGACGCTTCTCTGCAACACCCTCTTTAGATGTGTTTGTTGCAATATCAGAAGGCTCATTGATCGCTGAAAAGCTCATTGCAGGATCGAGAGCTTCTTCTTGCTCAGCATATTGCTCTTTCACTTCGTCATCGCGGTATGTTGGCTGTTGACGTAGATCTTGCTGTGGAGCTCGGTCTGCTGACTCTTTCAGTTCTGGCTCAAGCAATTCTTGGTCTTGACCACGAGCTTTGTTAACCGTTGAAGTAAAGAGTTTGATTGCGCCTTCACCCAACCATTCAACAATTCTTAACCAAGAAATACCAGTGAGAAGGGTAAAACCTGCCCCCCAAAGGAAAAGAAGCACAAGCGTACTGCCCAAAATATTCAACGTTGGAAGTGCAAGGCTCGTTAACACGTCACCAACCACACCACCTGACGAGAAGTACCAAATATCATCAAAGTTAATGTCTGCCAAACCACAGCTGGTCAGAATGAGCACCGTCAAACCAAGTAAACGGGTTCCCCACAACATAAAGTCGATCTGCTCATCTTCATTACGCTTGCGGAATAAGACCCATGCGGCAACGGTCACTAAGATCGGCAGTGGATAAGCCAGAGAGCCAAACACAAAGAAAAGCGTATCTGCTAGCCATGCTCCTAGATAGCCACCCGCGTTTTGAATGTCACCACCCCACGCCGTTTGCGACCATGATGGATCGGCTGGGCTAAAGGTTAATAACGCAACGGCAAGTAGAATAGAGAAAAGAACGCCCAGTATCAGGCTGCACTCTTTAAGGCGTTGAGAACCATTTAAACGAGAAGACTGGGGCTCTTCACTCGTTTTAATGATTGTTTCTACTTTATTACTGCTCTGCTTGAACATAAACCAACTTAATAATTAAACGAGATAAAAACATAGCGAGCGGCACAGGCCGCCCGTTTCAATGAAACTACTGTTGATTTAACCATATCAAACCAAAAAACCCAATTCCAGAAAGCAAGAAAGCGGAACAAATGTCCGCTTTCTTTCATTTCACCAATTATGACTAACGAGTTTTAATCACAAGTTGATTGGTTTGTTTCACTTCTTCCATTACTACGTAAGTTCGAGTGTCGTTTACGCCCGGTAGACGAAGTAACGTATCACCCAGTAGCTTACGGTAAGCACCCATATCAGATACACGTGTTTTTAGAAGATAGTCAAAGTCACCCGACACTAAATGACACTCTTGGATGTCATCCAGTTTCTGCACAGCAGTGTTGAATTGTTCGAACACATCTGGCGCACCACGGTTCAACGTAATTTCAACAAACACTAAAAGTGAAGCATCAAGGTACTGTGGGTTCAGCAGCGCTGTGTACCCAGTAATGTAACCTTGACGTTCTAAACGACGAACACGCTCAAGACACGGAGTCGGAGAAAGTCCTACTCGTTTTGAGAGTTCAACGTTCGAGATACGACCGTCTTTTTGCAACTCATTAAGAATGTTGCGGTCAATACGATCTAGTTCCTTGGACGGCTTCTTATAATTGTCTGCCATTTTTTATTCCACCTTATTACTTCCTTGCAAAAAAATATACTACAACTTTTTAATATTCAGTATCAAATTTTATCTGAACATATCTATACTAGATATTAATTCGACAGAATTACCCTACACATAGATAAAACAACCAAAATAAAATGAGGAGTCAGGATGATCATTGGCGTACCTAAGGAAATCAAAAACCACGAATACCGCGTTGGTATGACCCCAGCTAGCGTGAGAGAACTAATCTCACACGGCCACCAAGTTTTTGTTGAAACCAATGCCGGTACTGGTATCGGTTTTTCAGACGATGATTACATCGCTGTAGGCGCATCCATTCTTCCTACTGCTGCTGACGTTTTCGCGAAAGCAGAGATGATTGTAAAGGTTAAAGAACCTCAAGCTGTCGAGCGAGCTATGCTTCGCGAAGGGCAAATATTATTTACTTATTTACACCTTGCACCAGATTTTCCACAAACTGAAGAGCTTATCAAGAGCAAAGCTGTCTGCGTAGCCTATGAGACTGTAACAGATAATATGGGTCGCTTGCCACTATTAGCACCAATGTCTGAAGTAGCTGGTCGCATGTCTATTCAAGCAGGTGCACAAACATTAGAGAAATCTAACGGTGGTTGTGGTCTTCTTCTAGGCGGCGTTCCTGGTGTTGAACCAGCGAAAGTTGTTGTTGTTGGCGGCGGTGTTGTAGGTGCTAACGCAGCACGTATGGCTGTTGGCCTTCGCGCTGATGTAACGATTCTTGACCGCAACGTAGATACGCTTCGTCGCCTTGATGAAGAGTTCCAAGGTCGCGCAAAAGTGGTTTATTCTACTGAAGACGCTATCGAGAAGCATGTTCTAGAAGCAGACCTAGTGATTGGTGCAGTACTGATCCCTGGTGCAGCAGCACCTAAACTGGTTACAAAAGAGCACATCGCTAAGATGAAACCAGGTTCAGCGGTTGTTGACGTTGCTATCGACCAAGGCGGTTGTTTCGAAACTTCGCACGCGACGACACACGCAGATCCAACTTACATCGTTGACGACGTAGTTCACTACTGTGTTGCAAACATGCCTGGTGCTGTTGCTCGCACTTCAACTTACGCACTAAACAATGCAACACTTCCTTACATTGTTAAGCTAGCGAACAAAGGTTACCGCGAAGCACTTCTATCAGACAAAGGCTTCCTAGAAGGTCTTAACGTGATTCACGGTAAAGTGACTTGTAAAGAAGTTGCAGAGAGCTTTGACCTAGAATACGTAGATCCAGCTGAAGCTATCGCGATGTTCAACTAATGATGTCATGACTCACTGAGCGTCAAATTTTCTCGTTGAGGCGCTCAGTTGAATCATACGCATGAAAAAAGCCAGTCCGATTATGTCGAACTGGCTTTTTTGTCTCTGTAACACTAACGTTCGAAAGCTGTAAGGAGCATGCTTTCTACTAGACTCATCGTCTATCGGTCGTTCTTAACACCATGAATCAACAGGTTTCTGGGTGTGATACTACGTCCACAAAACTCTTCGATGCTCGCCTCATAGCCTTGCTCTTGTAGGTAAATCGCTTTATCTAAAGCTAGCCATATCTCCAATGGTCGTCTGAAAACTTGTTGAACCAAACTCAGCTTCTCCATTTCCCAGAAAAGTTTCTCGCCTTGAGCAAAATAGGATACAAAATCGATATCCGAACCAAGTGTTATCTCTTTCACTTCAGAAGCCCACTGACAAAACGATTCAAACCCTTCAGATAATTCTGACTTTTTGATGCTCGGTACTGGGATGTATTCATCAATCCCCATTTCAGTCTTAAGTAACCGGCTGAAGCCTAGGCGATAGCTCATCTCCAATTGACGGTGTCGCCTTACTCTTTCACCACCAGTAACGGTTTCTTGAAGTGGGATTCGCAAATCACTCTTGCTCAATGTTAACGCTGAGGCTTTTGCCACTGATGACATTGTCTGGTAGTTGTCGTCTCGAATAAGGTGGTAACAACAAGGGGATATAGTCACCGCAGGAAGCCCATGCGATACGGACTTTTTAACTAACTCAACATGTAGATCGCCACAAGCATGCAGTGCTACCGCATGTTGATTTGGATTAAATACCTCATCTGCCCTTTCAGAAAACGCATCACCTTGCACAAAGGTCATTTCTAGACGTTGTGCATCCGCAATTTTTTGGCCACTTTCACACAATGATTGTTGCCATTCAAAACTGGTCACCTTTTGGCTCGATTGCTGAGACAAAATTCGTCCTAGGAATCCTTTACCAGAACACCACTCCAACCATTCCTCACCATGATGATGTTCAAGCGCCGCTTCACCCATCGATACGATTTGCTGCAACTTTCTTCCTGGAATACCGTCTTCAGTTCCTCTAGGAAGCTGCAAGCCTTTGAGATTTGTATTCGTAAATTGAGTGCTTTGGTGAGCGTCCGCAAGCTGAGGCATAAAATAGCTGAGTTCAGTAAGCAGCAGATCAGGCAGTTCTTTCAGCGTCTGAATATTTTCAATCGTTAAGCTATTTAACCAGTCCACAAGGGGTGGGTTAACTTCTTTCCATGGCTGCTGTTGTGTTTGGCATAGGTGAAAAGGCTCAGAGCGCCAATAAACTTGGTGCTCAAGCAAAAATGAGTCGAGTGTTTTAAATCGTGAATGCATGCTTCCCCCTATGATGCGTGGATTGTAGGGGTAACCGGCGTAAATGAAAAGGTGCGAGACAAAGAGAGCTTAGAGGTGAAAGTTAAAAAGCTGATAAAAAAACGGCCTGTCACTACAGGCCGATGAAGAATCTTGTTTTTCGAGATAGAATTAACGAACTGGCAGCTCGATATCTTTAAACATCTCTTCGATTTCTTCATTCGATTTCAAAGAGATAGCTTGCTCTACCACTGGGCGAGTTAAGTGAGGTGCAAAACGTTCCATGAAATCAAACATGTAAGAACGCAGGAACGTACCTTTTCTAAAACCAATACTGGTTGTGCTCGCACCAAATAGATGGCTCGCATCAATGGCAACCAAGTCTGTATCTTGTTCATGGTCAATCGCCATACTCGCAATCACACCAACACCGATACCCATACGAACGTAAGTTTTGATTACATCGGCATCCGTAGCAGTAAACACAACACGTGGTGTTAGACCTACTTTATTGAAGGCCGTATCCAATTCAGAGCGACCAGTAAAGCCAAAGACGTAAGTCACCAGAGAATAAGCAGCCAGATCTTCGATGGTGATATTTTGCTTTTGAGCCAGCGGGTGATCTTTTGTTACCACGATAGAACGGTTCCAGTGGTAACAAGGAAGCATTATCGCATCTTGGTAAAGGTGAAGTGCTTCTGTCGCAATCGCGAAGTTTGCTGTGCCCTTAGCTACTGCCTCAGACATTTGGCTCGGTGTACCTTGGTGCATGTGAAGCGACACTTTAGGGTAACGCGCGGTAAAGCCTTTGATGACATCTGGCAATGCATAACGAGCTTGCGTGTGAGTCGTTGAAATATTCAATGTACCCATCTCAGGGTGAGTATGTTCGCCAGCGACCGCTTTAATGCTTTCAACACGAGCAAGGATCTCTTGAGAGATACGAATAATATCTTCACCAGCTTGAGTAACTTGAGTCAAATGCTTGCCGCTTCGCTCAAAAATCTGAATACCCAATTCATCTTCAAGCAGTCTAACCTGTTTACTGATGCCTGGTTGAGATGTGTATAAACTCTCTGCTGTTGCAGAAACATTTAGGTTATGGTTTACAACCTCAACAATGTACTTCAGTTGCTGTAACTTCATATCTAACCTCGTAATCCTTTACTCATTTCTGTGCTAACTTATTTGCAAAGAGAGCATTCTAGTCTCGTGTAATATAATTATTAGTTATAACGCTTCAAGCGCTAAAAAGACAGAAAAATTGAGTTTTTCTCGATGAACAAATAAAAATGCCACGATGGCTTTGCAAGCTAGCCCTCATTCCCATAAATTAGTTGATAGTTTTGATTGCTGATTACGCTCAACAAGAGATAATCAGAAATTGCATTTTACGAGTGCCGATACACAATGGAATCGTGTATCCTCTCTAGTTAGCTCAAGAAAACATAAGCAGACATAAATATATGAATAACCCTGGTTTAATTATTGCCTTAGTTGCGATTCTTTTGGTGTTGGTATTAGGTTACAACATCATGCTTCAGTACAAAGTTAAGGTAGAAACAGCGAAGAAACAGGAAGCTTCTCGTTATTTGACCATTATTGATGGAACCGAAGAGCTTATTGGCAACGCGCACCACATGCCGTTTAGCCAAGATCTTCTTGTATGCTTAAATAATCGAATTCTTGATGCATTAGAAAACATGTATCAGCTCGACCCCAAAAATAAGCAACTTGCCCAGCGCATTGAAAGCGTAAAACAGCAAATCACCCAGCTTAAAGAGAACTACCAAGGTGGCGAAAGCACTGCCTTTAGAGTTCCAAGCAGCGATAAACAAGCAATCATGATGCTCAAACTGGTTAAGCGCCTGCGCGATACGGTTCGTAATGAGCACAACAAAGGCCGTTTTGAAACCCAAGCTTATGTGGTAGAAAACGCACGTTTAGAAACTATTCAGATTCGAATCAACATTGAGAACGTAATTAAACGTGCTAACGATTCAATTTCACGCGGCCAACCAGGTACCGCTATTCAATTGCTTCGTAAAGGTATTGATGCACTGGCAACCAAGAATGACGCATACTCAATGAGAGCAAAAGAGAAGCTTCAACAGATGCTGAACGAGCTTGACCAAAAACGCCAAGACAAAAACGCGCAAGATTTACAGCAAATGGAATCTAAAGAACGCGATGACGATATGGATGCCCTATTCGGTCAGAAAAAGAAGTGGTAACCACTTAATCAAGTCATCGAGAAGGCCACCTCAGTTCGCTGAAGTGGCCTTTTTTGTCACTAATGAATTTCCTTCCTCCGTATAGGGAGATCTCATTAGCTGTGATAAAATCCCGCATTATCAACAAACCTGCTCCGACCATGTATCAAGAATTACTCGCTCCAATCCACTCTTTTCTTAAAGCTGAAACGCCAGATTCATGGATCGATGAAGCCAAAAAGCCTGCAAACCTCCACATCATTTTGCGCGACCACATGCTGTGTGAACTCAAGGCTGCTCAAAGTGCTTTATTCCTTATCCGTAAATACGCGGTAGATAAAGAAAGTGCCAAGCAATTAAACGAATGGATCTTGCCATACGAGCAATTTGCTTACCGTCGCATTGGTGATTTAGAGTCACTTCGTTGCAAGAGCAACGTTTCAAAACAGATCACAGCAAAAGAAGGCTGTAATTACGGCGCTGACCTTATCGATAAGATGGTGCTGTTGATTAAAGAGGAACTCCACCACTTCTATCAAGTAATGGAATTAATGGAGAAGAAAGGCGTGACTTACCAACCGATCGAAGCCGGTCGTTACGCGAAAGGATTGATCAAACAAGTGAAGACATACGAGCCTGACGCTCTGGTCGACAAACTGATCATCGGCGCCTTTATTGAAGCACGCTCTTGTGAACGTTTTGCAAAACTGGCCCCTTTCTTAGAAGAAGACATGGAGAAGTTTTACGTATCCTTACTTCGTTCAGAAGCTCGTCACTACCAAGATTACCTTGAGTTAGCAGAGCAAATCGCTGGCAAAGATATCTCAGAGCGTATTGCTCATTTCGCTCAAGTGGAAGCAGACTTGATCACTTCAGACGACAGTGACTTTAAATTCCATAGTGGTGCTCCGGTATAATTCGCTAAGAAAGCACACTCCAATCCAAACAAAGAAGGCCAGCTATTTGCTGGCCTTCTTAATTTATATCGCACTAGCTATAAGAGAAAGTTAAGCTAGTGTGCCGTTGATTTCAGCAAGCACAGCTGCAGGGTCTACAGCTTGAGTAATTGGACGACCAATAACTAAGTAGTCAGAACCTGATTCAATCGCTTTAGAAGGCGTCATGATACGTTTCTGATCACCAACATCAGCACCTACAGGGCGAATGCCTGGAGTCACCAGTTTGAACTCTTGGCCAAGTGCACCTTTCAATAAAGAAGCCTCTTGTGCTGAACACACCACACCATCAAGACCAGAATTTTTTGTAAGAGAAGCTAAACGCATCACTTGTTGCTGTGGTTCTAAATCCAACCCGATACCCGCTAGATCCGATTGCTCCATGCTCGTCAGTACTGTTACGCCAATCAGCAATGGACGATCTTTACCGTAAGGCTCCAAAATTTCGCGAGAAGCCGTCATCATGCGCTCACCGCCACTTGCGTGTACGTTTACCATCCATACGCCTAGTTCAGCGGCTGCACGAACGGCTTTTGAACATGTGTTCGGGATATCGTGGAATTTAAGATCCAAGAATACTGAGAAACCACGTTTATGTAATTCACGAACAAATTCAGGACCAAACAGGGTAAACATCTCTTTACCCACTTTTAGGCGGCAAGATGCTGGATCAATACGGTCAACAAAGGCTAACGCATCCGCTTGGTTGTCATAATCCAAAGCTACAATGATTTTTTGGTCGTTCATTTCATCTCCTAACGCAGTTAACTTTCTTAAAAAATATTTTTCCACCTATGCAGGTGGTATATAACAGTCATAAAAATGCAGCCCGAAAGCTGCAATTAATAATTTGGTCTTAAATGACCACAAATCTATTCACCATCTAGACCACGAATAGGCTTGATCGTCCCCCAACCTTTACATGAAGGGCAGTGCCAATACATTGAGTGTGTTGAGAACCCACACTGACGACAACGGTAATGAGGCTTAACCTTAAGCTGTTCACCAACCATAGATTGAAGCGTGGTTAAGCTTTCTTTTGCTCGGCCTTCTTCTGCTTCTGCTAGATGGTAATCGATCAATCGATAGAAACCTTTCATAGTTGGGTTTTTCACGAGTTGCTTGGTCAGTAACTCTTGAGCAGAACCAATATCTTCATGATGCGCGACCAACTGAGCCAGCATCAATTCAGCCGACACGCCTGCTTTCTTCTGGATACAAGCTTTAAGGAACTCAACCAACTGAGCTTCGTGCCCAAGTTTGTGGTAGCACTCAGAAAGGGTCGGTAACACCTCACTGATAAAATCAATATCTTGTTCAAGAACAGCCTCAAGACAATCAATCGTCTTTTGGTAATCTTCATTTGCTAAATGGAATTTACCCAAAGCGATGCTGGCACGCACACACTTAGGGTCTTCAGATAACGCTTTCTTAAAATGCGCTAATGCTTTAGAGCGATTACCATCAGCTTGTTCTTGCATAGCGAGCTCACACCAAAAATGCGCGACCGTAGCACGCATCTTCATCTTCTTCTTGCCAAGCTTTACTAGAATATTGCCGTAATGAATCGCCTTGTTCCATTCTCGAGTCTGCTGATAAATTGCAACTAACTGCTGCAGAGCACCCTCTTTGTGGTCAGGTTCATCAACCAGCTGTTCAAAGATTTTTTCAGCGCGATCAAGAAAGCCAGAGACCATATAGTCTTTCGCTAGTTGTTGCAGTGCGAGGTTTTTCTGATCGAGAGTCAGCCCAGAACGGGAGATAAGATTTTGGTGAATGCGAATAGCGCGGTCGACTTCGCCTCTTGAGCGGAATAGGTTACCCAAGGCCAAGTGAGTATCGATGGTTTCATTGTCTACTTGAAGCAGCTCAATGAAGTGATCAACCGCTTTGTCAGATTGGTCTGACAGTAATAGGTTCAAACCCGTCACGTATTGACGGGAGATCTGGTGTGATTGCTTTTGTTTTTCTTGCTGAGCATTACGATTACCCATATACCAACCATAAGCGGCTGCAATCGGCAAAAGTAAGAACAGTAACTCTAACATCAAATATAGCCTTTAAGCTTTAGTATCAGCAGCTACCTGCTTTGATTGCTTATTGAGTTGCTTCTTCAAGCGATGAATTTTCAGCTGAGATCGCATATGCATGTTACCAAAGACTAACCAAGCAAGAGCAAAGCCTGAAATGAAGACAATACCTAATAGGCTGGAAAGGTGGAAATCACCTTGTGCTAGCAGGTAATTAAAATTCACGATAGTTTGGTTTTGAGAGCCTAAAGCCAGTGCAATTAGGAAAAGTGCGATAACGGCGACTATTTTTATAATTTTCATAGTTCATCACTCATTGGTTGGTTAGCTGTACGATTATGCAGGAAAATTACTAATCAGACCACCATATTATGGTCATAAAAAAGCGGCATACATTATAGTATGCCGCTTTTCATAATTCCGATAAGTAGACTACATTCCTGTGTTTACTCGTTCACGTAGCTCTTTGCCTGGTTTGAAGTGAGGAACGTATTTACCTTCTAACTCTACCTTGTCACCAGTCTTTGGGTTACGTCCAACACGAGGCTCACGATAATGCAGAGAAAAGCTGCCAAAACCGCGAATTTCGATTCGATCACCACTTTCTAGTGTTGAAGCCATATGCTCTAAAATGTCTTTTACAGCGTCTTCAATTTCTTTTGCAGAAAGATGCGTTTGCTCAGCGCACAGTCTTTCAATCAATTCAGACTTAGTCATAGTTACCCTCGTTGGTTTTCTTTTTAGAAATTATAGACCTATCGGAAAAATAAGCAAAAAAAAAGGAGCCTTACGGCTCCTTTCTTGGCTATATAGCTATATTTCTCTTAATGAGAAGCTATTATTCGCCTTTAGCAGCTTTGAATGCGTCTGCCATTGCGTTACCGAACGCGCCTTCTTCAGACTTGTTCAGTGAAGCCATTGCTTCTTGCTCATCAGCTTCATCTTTAGCTTTGATAGATAGGTTGATTACGCGGTTCTTACGGTCTACACCTGTGAACTTAGCTTCAACGCTGTCACCAACGCTTAGGATTAGAGATGCATCTTCGATACGATCGCGAGATACTTCAGAAGCGCGGATGTAGCCTTCAACGCCTTCGATTAGCTCGATAGTAGCGCCTTTCGCGTCAACTGCAGTAACAGTACCGTTTACAAGAACACCTTTCTTGTTGTCAGCAACGTATGCGTTGAACGGGTCGTTTTCCATTTGCTTAACGCCAAGAGAAATACGCTCACGCTCTGCATCTACTGCTAGAACAACTGCTGAGATTTCGTCGCCTTTCTTGTACTCACGTACAGCGTCTTCGCCAGCAACATTCCAAGAAATGTCAGATAGGTGTACTAGACCGTCGATACCGCCTTCTAGACCGATGAAGATACCAAAGTCAGTGATAGACTTGATCTTACCAGTAACTTTGTCGCCCTTAGCTTGCATTTCTGCAAATGACTGCCACGGGTTAGCTTTACACTGTTTCAGACCTAGAGAGATACGACGACGTTCTTCGTCGATATCAAGAACCATAACCTCAACTTCGTCGCCAACATTAACAACTTTAGAAGGGTGGATGTTCTTGTTAGTCCAATCCATTTCAGAAACGTGTACTAGACCTTCAACGCCTTCTTCGATTTCAACGAAGCAGCCGTAGTCAGTTAGGTTAGTAACACGACCAGAAAGCTTGTGACCTTCTGGGTAACGCTTAGCGATTGCTACCCATGGATCTTCGCCTAGTTGCTTAAGACCTAGTGAAACACGAGTGCGCTCACGGTCGAACTTAAGAACTTTAACTAGGATTTCGTCACCAACGTTAACGATCTCTGATGGGTGCTTAACGCGCTTCCAAGCCATATCTGTGATATGTAGAAGACCGTCAACACCGCCAAGGTCAACGAATGCACCGTAGTCAGTAAGGTTCTTAACGATACCTTTAACTTCAGTACCTTCTTGTAGAGTTTCAAGAAGTTCGTCACGCTCAACGCTGTTTTCAGATTCGATAACAGCACGACGAGAAACAACAACGTTGTTACGCTTCTGGTCTAGCTTGATTACTTTGAACTCTAGCTCTTTGTTTTCTAGGTGAGCAGTGTCACGGATAGGACGTACGTCTACTAGAGAACCTGGAAGGAAAGCACGGATACCGTTTAGTTCAACAGTGAAACCGCCTTTAACTTTACCGTTGATGATACCAACAACAGTTTCAGCTTCTTCGCAAGCTTTCTCAAGAACGATCCAAGCTTCGTGACGCTTAGCTTTCTCACGAGAAAGTTGAGTCTCACCGAAACCATCTTCAACAGCGTCTAGAGCTACGTCTACTTCAGCGCCAACTTCAACCTCAAGTTCGCCAGCAGCGTTCTTGAACTGTTCAGCAGGGATAGCAGATTCAGACTTAAGACCAGCGTCAACAAGAACGAAACCGTTCTCGATAGCTACTACAGTACCTTTAACGATGCTGCCTTGTTGGAATTCTGTTTCGTTTAGAAACTCTTCAAAGAGTTGAGCAAAAGATTCAGTCATTATTTAATCTTCAATAATTAAACGTCCATGGGTATCCTACCGCATGGGGTTGATAAATTCGCCGGTCATCATCCTTGCGACCAACGTTCTTGCCAGCCGGGCAGAATTACCCAGCTAGTTTCGATTCAATATAGTGTAGTGCTTTTTCTACTACCTGCTCAATATTCATTGAGGTGGAATCAAGCACTAGAGCATCCTCTGCAGGGCGAAGTGGCGCCACTGGGCGATTACGATCTCGGTCGTCTCGCTCTTGGATCTCGCTCAAAAGGTCGTCAAATTTAACATCTAACCCCTTCTGTTGCAACTGTTTAAGGCGGCGAGTCGCACGCTCTTCTGCACTTGCATCTAAAAATATTTTTGCTTCTGCTTCAGGGAAGACAACGGTTCCCATATCGCGCCCATCAGCAACCAAACCTGGCGCTGCGCTGAATGCGCGCTGACGACGAAGTAATGCTTCACGTACGCGAGGTAATGCAGCAACTTTTGAAGCCGCCATGCCGGTCTCTTCTTTACGAAGCTCACCCGACACATCTTCACCTTCTAGGATAACCTTAACTAGGTCGCCTTCAGCAATAAACTGAACGTCTAAGTGAGTTGCAAGAGGAACTAAAGCGTCTTCCGATTCAGTATCTACACCGTGATGAATTGCTGCTAAAGCCAGTACGCGATAGATCGCACCTGAGTCTAGAAGATGAAAGCCTAGCTTATCTGCTAGTAACATACACAGGGTACCTTTACCTGCACCACTTGGTCCATCAACCGTAATCACTGGGCTTTGAGAAGGCATCTTTTACTCCACGTTTAGTCGTAAGTTTTATTCTGTACTAGCGAGTCGCCACTACTTTATAGGCGGCATATTATAGAGAAAAATTAGAAGTCGAGCGAGGTAAATCTCAGATAATTCCAAGATGATGATGCATTCGATAATGCAACAGGCCTAATATCAATCACCTGATGCTAATAAGGCTTTCTACTGGCAGTAAATTGGCATAAAAAAGCCTCGCACGAGCGAGGCTAAGTATATTTGTTGCTTCAAGTAAATCTAACCGATGATGGCGCGTACCGCTTCCAAGTCTTCTGGAGTATCAACCCCCGCAGCGGGCGCTTCAACGGCAACATCTACGTGAATCTTCTCACCGTACCAAAGTACACGAAGTTGCTCTAGGCACTCGATACGCTCTAAGGTGCTTGGTTCCCAGTTGATGTAGGTATTGATGAAACCCGCTCGGTAAGCGTAAATACCAATATGACGAAGCAACGGAGATTCTGCAGCAGTACCGTTGTTAGCGTAAGCATCACGATCCCAAGGAATCGTCGCACGGCTAAAGTACAGCGCATAGCCGTCTTTATCCGTCACTACTTTTACAGCATTAGGGTTAAAAACTTCATCAACATGAGAGATTTCAACACCAAGTGTTGCCATTGGCGCAGTGCTGTTTGCTAAGTTGTTCGCCACCTGATTAATAATCGCCGGTGGTATAAGTGGCTCATCCCCTTGTACGTTCACAATAATGTGGTCGTCAGGGATGTTCATCACTTCAATCACTTCTGCTAGGCGTTCAGTACCTGACTCGTGATTCGGTGACGTCATACACACAGTCGCACCAAATGCTTTCGCAGCCTTCTCAACGCGAGCATCATCGGTAGCAATAATTACGTTATCAGCCCCTGCTTTCATTGACTGTTCGTATACCCATTGAATCATCGGCTTGCCGCCAATGTCAGCCAGAGGCTTACCTGGCAAACGGCTCGATTGGTATCTTGCTGGTATAACTACCGTGTAAGACATTACTTGCCCTCGTCCACTGAAAGAGTACGAGCTTCAGGTTCAAGAAGAACAGGAATACCCTCTTTAATTGGGTAAGCTAGGCGATCGATTTTACAAACAAGCTCTTGCTTATCCTTGTCAAAAGTTAGTTTACCTTTACATACAGGGCAAGCAACGATCTCAAGCAGACGGTGATCCATAGTATTCCATAACCTCTTTTATTCTTTTTAAAATTTGCTGTTGCGCTTCTTCTTCGAACTGCGCAGAAACTGGAAGATACCACCAGTTGTCTTGAGCATATTCTTCGCATTTTACAGCGTCTTTTTCTGTCATAATCATATTCATACCTTTCTTTGCTAAGGCATGAAGTTCATCTTTATCAAAATCCTGATGATCGGCGAAGCCTTGTGTGTAAACCACATCACCATCAAGATCGTCTAATGTTTTAAAAAAGCGTGGCGGGTGCCCTATTCCAGCAAAAGCCACCAGCTTTGGTAATTCTGCAACTGGCTTTTTTTGACCTGTCTTTAGGTTAACCGCTTCACTTGGTGCCAAAGACATTGAGAACTCTCGCCCTTGTGCCTCTCCACCATTGTTAATCAAGAAATCTACATCAACTAAACGCGATACAGGCTCTCGCAACGGGCCTAGTGGAATCAGACTCTCGTTACCAAAACGCCTTACACCGTCGATAACTGAAAACTCAATGTCGCGTTCAAGTGCATAATGCTGCAGGCCGTCATCAGTAATAATGACATCCACGCCTTGATTCAATAAAGCCTTTACCGCATTCGCTCTTACTGGGTCAACCGCTACCGGCGCGCCCGTTCGCTTTCGAATCAAGCGGGGTTCATCCCCCGAGTGTTCAGCGGGCGTGCTCTCTTCTAAAACCAGTGGATAACTCGGCGCTTTCGCACCGTAACCACGAGAAACCACACCTGGTTTAAAGCCGTTGGCTTGAAGCATTTCAACCAACCAAATCACAACAGGGGTTTTACCGTTTCCACCAGCGGTAATGTTACCAACAACGATTACAGGCAGAGGTGGTCGATAGGTTTCTTTCTTTCCAGAGAGATAAGCATTACGACGTTGCCCACTGATCACTTTGAACAGCAGGCTCAATGGCCACAATAGTGGCCAAAGAAGATATTTTAACGGGTGATTGTTAAACCAAATCTTTTCGATCACAACAAAGACCTAATCTTATCCGCTGAACTGAATTCGATGCAGTTGAGCATAGGCACCATCATGAGCAATTAGCTCTGCGTGTGGGCCTCGCTCTACAATCTGACCATCATCAACAACCAAAATTTCATCAGCTTGTTCAATCGTCGATAGCCTGTGAGCAATCACCAACACAGTTTTATCTTTTTGTAACTCTTCTAGTGCTGATTGAATCGCTCTTTCTGACTCTGTGTCTAGTGCAGACGTCGCCTCATCAAGAATCAGAACTGGCGCGTCTCTCAATAGTGCTCGTGCGATCGCAATACGTTGTCTTTGACCGCCAGACAAGCTCGCACCGTTTTCACCCACGACAGTATCAATACCATTTTCCATACCTTCAATAAACTCAGTCGCATGAGCAAGTTTAGCGGCATGTTCGATCTGTTCGCGTGAATACTGTTCTTCTGCTGCGTAAGCGATGTTGTTAGCCACCGTATCGTTAAACAGGTGCACATTTTGAGAAACCAGAGCAAAGTGCTCACGCAGATTTCTCAATTCGTAATCACGAATATCGTGACCATCCAGTTCAATAGAGCCAGAGTCTACGTCATAGAAACGAGTAAATAGGTTGGCAATGGTACTCTTACCTGAGCCCGATCGCCCAACAAGCGCAACCGTCTTACCTTTCGGTATATTAAAACTCACATTATCCAATGCAGGCTTCTCGGCACCTTCGTAAGTAAAGGTCACATCTTTTACCGCAACATCACCACTTACCGTTTCAGGTTTCAAGGTACCAGTGTTCTGCTCTGTGTCTAAGTCCATCAAACCAAACAGTGTCGTACTTGCAGCCATACCACGTTGGAATTCAGAGGTTACGTTAGTTAGTGCTTTTAGTGGACGCATTAGACCAAACATTGCTGAGAACACTACCGTAAACGTACCCGGAGTTAGTTCAGCCTTAATTGAATCAACGCTCGCCAAGACAAGTACAACAACAATAGCAACCGATGCAATCATCTGAATGATTGGGTTAGCGGCCGCTTGTGCTGTTACTAGCTTCATGCTCTGTTGACGCATCTGGTTACTTACTTTATCAAAGCGATGTTTTTCTAAATCCTGACCGCCATAAGTGAGCACCACTTTGTGCCCTTTCAGCATTTGTTCTGCTGACGAAGCAACGTGACCCATGCTGGTTTGCATGTTTTTAGAAATCTTTCTGAATCGCTTCGATACTATGCTGATTGCCCAAGCTACCAGTGGAGCAACCGCAAATAGGACCAAAGACAACTGCCAGCTGTTCCAAAACATCAAGGTCAATAAGCCAATGATGCTTGCGCCTTCACGAACAATACTCACCAGCGCTTTACTGGTTGCCGCAGAAACTTGCTCCGAATCGTAGGTAATACGAGACAGCAGCGCACCCGTCTGCTCTTTATCAAAGAAAGAGACTGGCATGTGCATAAAGTGACTGAATATTTTACGGCGGATTTCCATCACCACATTGCCAGAAACCCAGCTTAAGCAATAGGTGGATACGAAACCGCTGACACCACGAATGAACATCATGGCAAAGATAATAAGAGGAAGTGTGCGTAGGAAATCTGATTCCGCACTACCAAAGCCTTCATCTAGCAACGGCTTTAGCAAAGAAATCATGTAAGTATCAGAGACGGCATTAATAATAAGCGCAATAACCGCAACACCAAGGCCAGCCTTATATAGTCGAATATAAGTCCAAAGTCGTTTAAATGTGACCCAGGTAGTTTCATCTGTTTGTGTTGACATAAAATCGCTTAATTTTCTCACAATAATCTATCTATTCTACTCCCTTACGAAGCATCTGCCTATACCACTGCCGACCTTGTTCCTCTCTAATCGTATGATAATGCCAACCTTCTTGGTTGGTAGTGATGGTTATTTGTCCACTTTCACCTGTATCAAGCCAAGCACTTCCACTTTGTAAGTAACGTTGAACGACTGATTCGCTTGGCATCCCCCATTGATTTCCCTTTGCCAACGAAGCAATCGCTAACTTTGGTGAAACCGCTTCTATGAAAGGGGCGATAGATGAGCTGTCACTACCATGATGAGGTACTAGCATGGCATCGCTTTGAAGCTGTTCAAGTTCCCGAGCAAGTAACCACTCACTTACGAGTTCAATATCACCCGTGAGCAACATCGAAAAGCCCGATTCTGGTTCAATTATCCGTATGACACAAGAGTGTGGGTTATACGCCCTATTCACTAGTTTTGGCGGCCACAACACCTCGAACTGCACGTTCTGCCATTCCCACACCTCACCTAACGTACATGCTTGAACAACTGAGCTCATTTGATGATTCAAACTTTGGCTAGCTCTTATCCATTCAGGCTGATAGTTCTCAAGCAATGCAGGGTAACCACCAGCGTGATCAGAATCGAAATGGCTAATGATCACTCCTTGAATTTCATCTATACCTCTTTGAGATAAAGTAGGAACCAATAGTGACTCGACCATCGACCCTCCCGGCCACGCGTTACCTAAATCGTACACCACCACGTGATTGTTCTTTTCAAAGATGAGAGACAAGCCATGCCCTACGTCCAAGACATCAATAGTTAACCTGTCCTGTTTCACTTTGCCAAATTCCCACCACAACAGGAATACAGAAATGATGACAGCGGCTACCCCATGTTTAAGGTATCGACCAATAAAACCGAAGAATAAGATAAGAAAAACGAACAACACGGTTACGTGATTATCTACCTGAATCCAAAACGGTTCAGAGAAAGGCAAGCTAAACACCAACGGTTCAAGTGACAAATCAACCAGTTTCCATAACTCAGCAGAAAAACGAGCCATTGAGTCACTTCCCCAAAATAAAGACTCAGTGACCAAACTTAGAAACATCGAAAAAAACAGCAAAGGTATCGTCACCATTGACACCCAAGGCAATAGCAACAAATTGTAGACGACCGAGATCAAGCTAACGCCTTTGAAAAACAACATCGAAAAGGGAGCAATTAACAAGGTCAGCATGACCTGTATTTTGATGAGCTTTAGCACTCGTTCAATAAAGGTAGAATTTGAAGAAGAAGCATCACTATTGAACGCAATGTAGAGAACCGCACCCAATGTACCAAAAGATAACCAGAAGCTACTGGATAACGCAGAAAAAGGCCAAATAACGAGAACGATACACAAGCTGACTAGAACATAGCGAACCACACCGATACTTTGTCCACGCCACAGAAAGTAACTCGCCACAACACACATCACTAGCGCTCTTAGGGTCGGTAGGGTGAACCCAGCAAACCAGCTATAGAAATAAGCGAAACCTAAACCAAATAGTGTCGGAAGCCATAACAACTGAGGAGACAACAAACGCGCCAACTTCCCCAGCTGATAACCGATACCAAAGGCAATACCAATGTGAAGCCCAGAAATCGCCATCAAATGAATCAAGCCACTGCTCTTTAGTAAATCCCAACGCAAAGAAGGAATGAGATCGCGATAACCGAAACTCAAAGCGACTATTAAATCGTTATTTTTTAGCTGGCTAAGATTATCAAGACTGCGCTCGAACCACCGAGCACGTAGATGGTTGCTAGAGTGGATTCTATATTTAGCATTCGTTCGGTAATTCGCATTTGCTGTAACCCCAGTGCTAAACAGGTGCTTTTCCAAATCAAAGCCCGCTTCATTAAGCTTCCCAAAAACAGGCTTGATACTGACCGACAAATGAACTTCATCACCCAAAGTGAGCTTGAAAGGCGTAAACAATCGCAATTTTATCAATTGAGGAAAGATTAATTTTTCACCGTCAATTGATCTAACTACTACTACGCTTTCAAAACCATGGCTATTTTCACTAAAAAGACTAACTACTGAGGCATTTATGGTAGTATTCTGCCCTGATTGAAATAAGCGACTTGTTTGGATTTCAATCGTATTCCCTAGGCATGCAACGAGTGTCAACGCAGTAGCTAGACCTCTTGTACGTCGGAAAACGCTATACTTTATTGATGCGATTAGTAATAACAGCATCAATGGTGCCAAGACCCAATGTGGCATCACAGGCCAGAAGCTGGCAGACACAACTGTCGCAGCAAATGAAATCAAGAACCAAGTGTTAAACAAGAGAGTAGCTTCCTCCTATGCCAAGAAAGTTTATCAAACGATTTATGCCTGACCATGAGCTCATCAAGCGTCAGAAAGCATTAAAAGTTTTTGGCAATGTTTTGTACAACCCCAACTTATGGTGCCTTAATCGTCGCTCCGCGGCCGGCGCGTTCGCTGTTGGGTTATTCATGGCGTTTGTCCCTCTACCAAGCCAAATGATTATGTCTGCAGGCCTAGCCGTTGTATGTGGTGTTAACTTACCGCTGGCTGTCGCTCTCGTTTGGATCAGTAACCCCGTAACCATGCCAGTCTTGTTCTACTTTGCCTATAAAGTAGGTGCATTCGTTATGCATGTTCCGCCGCAAGCCTTTCACTTCGAACTGTCTTGGGACTTTATCTTGGCGCAAATGAGCACCATCGGGCCTCCATTCCTGCTGGGCTGTATGATTTGTGGTGTGATTTCAGCAATGATTGGTTATTTCGGTATTCGTGGCTTATGGCGCTACTCAGTAGTAAGAAGCTGGAAGAAACGACAAGCAAGATAGTGAATCTATACTGACGCGCTCTCCACTTTTAAGAAATATCTGTGAAAATAAGACGAGTTATAAGCCCTTAGATGATAGTCATGTAATGAAAGTCTTAGATAATACAGTTTGAATTCAATAAAAAAGGATCCCACAAAGGATCCTTTTTTGTATCTGTCGAAACAGTCGGTTGGTTATTTGGAGCTCAGCACAGAAGCTGGATTTAACTTCGCTGCTCGAGATGCTGGGTACCATGTCGCCAACAGACTTAAAGCGATTGCAGTACCTGATACTACAACGACATCCATCATATTCAGCTGTGATGGCAAGAAGTCGACAAAGTAGATATCACCAGATAGGAATTGGTGATCGATCAGCTTCTCAAGACCCTTAATAAGAGTGGTCAGATTGAGTGCAACCAAAACACCTATCGCACTGCCGACTAAGCTACCTAATACGCCTGAGAACACGCCCTGCCAAACAAAGATACGTTTAACTAAGCCGTCGGAAGCGCCCATGGTTCTTAAGATTGCGATCTCCGAAGCCCTATCTTTTACTGCCATCATCAAGGTAGAGACAATATTGAAACACGCAACACCAATCACTAGCACCATGACTAAGTACATAATGGTACGAACCAATTGAATATCTCGATATAGGAAGCCGAATTTCTGTTGCCAACTGCGCAGGTAAACATACACATCAAGCTGGTTGCCAACCTCACGTACAATCTCGTTCGCGTTCAGTACATCGGTCACTTTCAAAGAGACACCTGTCACAGCCTCCCCCAAGTTCGCATAAACCTGAGCATCTCCAATCGGAATGAGCGCTAAGCTATGGTCAATTTGTCCATTAAGCGTCAGTAAGCCGGCAACTTTTACTCGTACCCGCTTTGGCGCCTGGACCTTAACCGAGCCGTTCACTGTTGGGATCATCAAAGTCAAGTAATCCCCCACTTGCGCACCAAGCACATTGGCGACACCAGAGCCTAAGATAATCTGCTGCTGCCCTGCTTTCAAATCACCCCAAACTTGCTTATCAATAAAGCTTGATAAACTCGATACCTGTTGCTCAAGCTGTGGGTCAACACCACGCACTTCAATCGCTTTAAGTTCTTTGCCCTTTTCAGCGAGCGCTGTGATTTTCACATAAGGCGCAGCGGCAACGACTTTGTCATTTTTTTCGGACTGCTCTACCACATGCTCCCATCGAGTTACAGGTTCATTGACCCCTTCAAACTCACCATGTGGAATCACAGACAGCACGCGAGATTCTAGCTCACGCTCAAAACCATTCATCGCTGACAGACCGATAATGATCACCGCCACACCAACCGCAATACCGATCGTCGAAGACAAGGAGATAAAAGACACCATCTTGTCTCGCTGCTTAGCACGGCTAAAGCGGCCGCCTATCAATAGGGATAAAGAAGAAAACACTTAGCTCTCCTCTTTTTCTACGTTAACCAGCAAACCATCTTGCATGTGCAGTTGACGATCCATTTTGCCAGCGAGTTCGCCATCATGGGTCACCACTAAAAAGGCGGTATCGTATTCGCGATTCAACTCTCGCATTAAGTCATAAATGGAAAGCGCAGTATTGTGGTCGAGGTTACCCGTCGGCTCATCAGCCAGAACTAGAGCTGGCTTGTTTACTAATGCACGAGCGATCGCCACACGTTGCCTTTCACCACCAGAAAGCTCTGAAGGACGGTGATCAACTCGATGACTTAGTCCCACTTTATCAAGTAACAACTGTGCTTCTTGTTTGGCTTTCGCAGGCTTTTCACCACCTATCAGCAGCGGCATAGCGACGTTTTCTAATGCTGAAAAGTCAGACAATAGATGGTGGAATTGATAAACAAAACCAAGGTGCTGGTTGCGAAGCTTAGCCTGCTTGTTCGAGCTCAGTTTAGCTAAGTCTTGACCAAGAAAGCTCACGCTCCCCGCAGAAGCATCATCAAGCGCTCCTAAAATATGCAGTAACGTACTCTTACCTGAACCAGAAGTACCTATGATAGAAACCAATTCACCTTTTTCGATCTCAAAGCTCACCCCTTTAAGGACCTCAGTATCCAACGAGCCTTCACGGTACGTTTTACGGATATCATTACATTGAAGAAAATTACTCATAACGAAGGGCCTCAGCAGGTTTCACAGAAGATGCACGGTAAGAAGGGAAAATAGTAGCAATCAAGCTAAGTGCAATAGCAAGCACCACCACAACGGCGATTTGAATTGGGTTAATCAAAATAGGTAACTGACCACCAAACGAGAATAGAGCAACACCCATCGCTTCTAAAATCGGGTTAAGGTTCATTGCCAGAACAACGCCTAATGCGCCGCCGGATAGTGCGCCAATAACGCCGCTACTTGCACCTTGAACCATAAAGATGCCCATCACTTGACCATCGGTCATGCCTTGGGTTTTAAGTATCGCGACCTCAGATTGCTTCTCCATCACCACCATAATCAGCGCAGAGATAATATTAAATGCGGCAACCCCGATGATCAGCCCAAGCATTAGGCCCATCATGTTTTTCTCCATACGAACTGCTTGGAACAGCTCGCCACGTTGGTCACGCCAATCGCTCCACAACCATCCATCTGGTAAGGGTTGACTCGATAGCTCCGCGACTTCAAATGGGTCTTCAAAAAACAGTCGCCAACCTGAAATAGTGTCCGACTTGTAGCGCATCAAACGCCCTGCATCTTGGATATCCGTCACCATAAGTTGAGCATCAATGTCCGAGCCCGTATTAAAGATACCGGCTACGGTGAAATTACGTTGGCTAGGAATACGGCCAAGTGGTGTGTATTGGCTTGCGCTAGTCACCATTAGACGAACCTTGTCGCCCATCGATACCTTTAGGTTTCTCGCCAGTGTATGACCAAGGAACAGCTGATATTGCCCAGCTTTCAGTGAAGACAGTCTGCCCGCAATTAAGTGGTCTTGAAGTGGATCATCAGAATTGGGTTGGATGCCAATTAAAAGGCCAGCAGACAGCTGAGCTGGGCTCTGAATCACCGCCTCACTGCGAACAATAGGTTCAACATGGCCATTAAGCGAAATTTGCTTAGCAAAATCCGGAGCCTGTTCAGAGAGTAGCGTCTTACCACCTTGCTCATAAACCACTGCCTGAGGAAGAACGCCGAGAATTCGGTCTTTTAATTGCGCTTCGAATCCATTCATTACCGACAAAACAGTAATCAAAGACAGCACACCAATGGTGATACCCGCTGTCGACATATAAGAAACAAAACGGCTAAAGCGATCACCTGAACGGCCTTTCAAATAACGCAGGCCAACAAACATTGAAATAGGATGAAACATACTTTGAACCATCAAAAAGGGATGCGGGTTAATGTAACGGGTATTGCTGTTACTGTGTAGGGGTTAATTGAAAATATAGAGTGAATTAACTCAATTAGTTAGGCCTGAAAAACAGAACCCTGTCAAAACACCAAATTTCAAACAACTATTTGATACTTTCAATTAACTGACCTTGATTACTGCCGCCACATAGCGATAATCAATAGATCACTTCAAGGAACTAACGCATGACAGAACAAGAGTTTTTCACTGTTCACCACAGTCTTACCGCTAATATAGAACCGATGGAAAGTAACTTCACTTTGCCCTCTCAGATTCAGTTCGAATCCGAGATCCCTGCCCCTTTTGTTGTGGCGAGTGAATTTAGCCAGTTGGACCTTTTAGCCGACAGTGCTCGCGCTGAACTGAAAAACAGCGACTTGAAGAATGTCACCAGTTTATTGGATGCACAGAACTCTAAATTAAACCTGCTGTTGAGCTTTATGTTATCGCAGCAAGATGATGAGAAGTTTCGAACTCACACCTACTCCTTCGGTGCGAGCCAATTTTCCTGCTTTTCGAAGACAGACATCGAACCGGGCCGCTTAGTAAAAGCTAAGCTATTCTTGGAACACCCTGCAGCAGCGATTTACTGCTACGCGGAAGTGTTTGCAAGCCAACCTAAAGATTCAGGTTTCGAAATTAACTTCAAATACGCTCATCTTCGCGATACTGACCAAGACCTGCTGATCAAAGCGGCACTTCATCAACAACAGAAACTTTTGCGTCAACGCTCTCTAGACCGAGATAACAAGTAAATTAACATGACCAAACAATCTATTTTTACCCTACCTACCCTCAAAGGAGCTGGTGACAAAAAGCACATTGGTAACCTAGTGGGTTCATCTCTCGCTCTGGCCATTGCTAAACTCGCAGAGCAACACAACAGTCATACTGTACTTGCTGTGCCAGATCCACAAATCGCACTCAAGCTGCAATCTGAAATTGAACAGTTTACGGCGAGCGAAGTAGCGCTATTCCCAGACTGGGAAACCCTGCCTTACGACAGTTTCTCACCGCACCAAGAGATCATATCAGATCGTATCGCGCGCCTTTATGCCTTGCCGACATTAAAAGACGGCATCACGATCGTACCGATTAGCACCCTACTTCAGCGCCAATCACCGCGTGACTTCTTGCTACAGCACACTCTAATGGTGAAAACTGGTGATCTTTATTCACTAGAGAAGCTGCGTTTGCAGCTTGAAAAGTCTGGCTATCGTTACGTTGATCAAGTATTTGGCCCAGGTGAGTACGCGAGCCGTGGCTCTATTCTTGACCTGTTCCCGATGGGCAGCAAAGACCCTTACCGTATCGACTTCTTCGATGATGAGATCGACACCATCCGAACCTTCGATCCAGAGAACCAACGTTCTATCGAAGACATCTCTGAAATTCGACTCTTACCAGCTCACGAGTTTCCAACCTCGGAAACAGCGATCGAAGATTTCCGTATTCGTTGGCGCCAACAGTTTGATGCCCGCCGTGAACCAGAATCGGTTTACATGCAGGTATCTAAAGGGACGTGGCCCGCTGGTATTGAGTACTGGCAACCTCTATTCTTCGATCATACAGAAACACTGTTTGACTATGTTGCCGATGAAACGCAACTCTTGGTTCTTGGTGATGTAGAAACCGCTGTTGATTCTTTCCTTGCTGATGTCGCTCATCGATACGACCAACGTGGGGTCGATCCATTACGTCCTCTATTAGCACCAGAACAGCTTTGGCTGAAAAAAGACGAACTGTTCGCACACTTCAAGCAAAAGCCACAGGTCAATCTGAGCTTAGAGTCTATTGAAGAGAAAGCTGGACGCATCAACCTTCCGGTTACGTCACTGCCTGACCTAAGTGTTCAACACCAAAACAAAGAGCCTTTGGCAAACCTAAGAAAATTCACTGAAGCCTTCGATGGCAAAGTTGTTTTTTCGGTTGAGTCAGAGGGTCGCCGTGAAGCATTGAGCGAACTACTTCGCGGTATAAAAGTACGACCAAACGAAGTTGAAAACCTCAATGCAGCCGTTAAGGCCAAAGACAAGTTCAGCTTGATCCTAGGTTCAGCTGAGCACGGTTTTGTTCACGAAGAGAAGAACATCGCGCTTATCTGTGAAAGCGACTTGCTTGGCGATCGAGTTGTTCAACGTCGTAAGAAAGATAAGAAAAGCGTTAATAGCGACACCGTTATCCGCCACCTTGCGGAGCTAAAACCAGGTCAACCTGTTGTGCACATTGACCACGGTATTGGTCGCTACATCGGCTTGCAAACCCTCGAAGCCGGTGGCATGAAAACCGAATACGTGACACTTGAGTACCAAAACGACGCCAAGCTGTACGTGCCCGTTGCGTCTTTGAACCTTATTGGACGTTACTCTGGTGGCGCCGAAGAGTCTGCACCGCTACACAAACTAGGTGGTGAGGCGTGGCAAAAAGCGCGTAAGCGTGCCGCTGAAAAAGTACGTGACGTTGCTGCAGAGCTGCTGGATGTTTACGCCAAGCGTGAGCTTAAACCTGGCTATAAATTTGTTTTAGATCGCGGGCAATACGCAACCTTCAAATCTGGCTTCCCATTTGAAGAAACCGATGACCAAGCGATGGCAATCAATGCAGTGATGTCTGACATGTGCCAAGCAAAAGCCATGGACCGCCTAGTGTGTGGTGATGTTGGTTTTGGTAAAACAGAAGTCGCAATGCGCGCGGCATTCGTGTGTACCGATAACAGCAAACAAGTAGCGGTTCTGGTTCCGACTACCTTACTTGCTCAACAACACTTCGAAAACTTCCGAGACCGTTTCGCCAATTTACCGATCCGTGTTGAAGTGCTTTCTCGATTCAAGTCAGCGAAAGAGCAAAAAGCGATCATGCAAGATGTCGCGGACGGCAAGGTTGATATCCTAGTCGGTACTCACAAACTGCTCTCTAGTGATATCCAGTTCAAAGACCTTGGTTTACTGATCGTTGATGAAGAACACCGCTTTGGTGTACGTCAGAAAGAGAAAGTAAAAGCAATGCGTGCCGATGTCGACATCCTAACGCTGACTGCGACCCCAATCCCAAGAACACTCAACATGGCGATGAGTGGGATGCGTGACCTATCGATCATTGCAACGCCACCAGCACGACGCTTAGCTATCAAAACCTTTGTTCGTCAAAGTGACGATGCGGTGGTAAGAGAAGCAGTACTTCGTGAAATCATGCGTGGTGGTCAGGTTTACTTCCTGCACAATCAAGTCGATACCATTGAGAAAACCGCAGAGTCATTACAAAAGCTGATTCCGGAAGCGCGGGTAACGGTCGCTCACGGTCAAATGCGAGAGCGCGAACTAGAACGCATCATGAACGACTTCTACCACCAACGCTTTAACTTGTTGGTGTGTACCACCATCATCGAAACCGGTATCGATGTTCCGACAGCCAATACCATCTTGATGGACCGAGCCGACAACCTTGGTCTAGCTCAGCTTCACCAATTGCGTGGTCGTGTGGGTCGTTCTCACCACCAAGCTTATGCGTACCTACTGACGCCACATCCGAAGGCGATGACCAAAGACGCAATTAAACGCTTAGACGCGATTGCCTCTCTGGAAGACTTGGGCGCAGGCTTCACTCTCGCAACACACGATTTAGAGATTCGTGGTGCCGGTGAGCTATTGGGTGATGAACAGAGTGGTCAAATCCAATCTGTCGGCTTCACGCTATACATGGAGATGCTAGAGCAAGCGGTTGAGGCCTTGAAAGAAGGTCGAGAGCCGTCACTTGATGATCTGCTACGTGAGCAAACTGAGATTGAGATGCGCATCCCAGCACTATTACCAGATGACTACATTCCAGACATCAACACACGCTTATCAACATACAAACGTATTGCGAGTGTGAGTGACACAGATGAACTTGCGGAGCTGAAAGTCGAGCTTATCGACCGCTTCGGTATTCTTCCTGATGCAACCAAGAACTTATTATCGGTTTCCGAGCTTAAGTTAGCGGCTGCATCTATCAAAGCGAAGAAAATTGAAGCGCACGATAAAGGCGGATTTATCGAATTCTACCCGGATGCTGACATAAACCCGAACTACCTTGTTAAACTGTTGCAATCTCAACCGCAAAAGTTTTCAATGGAAGGACCAACTAAGTTCAAGTTTACGATACCATTGGTCGACAGACGGAAACGAATTCAATTTGTTAGTGATTTATTGGGCGAATTCAGACAGAACTTGCTGCCTTCAGCTTAAAGCCCAACCCACTTGCACATATAATTTATCCAGCCGGTAGTGCGGCTGGAAAACGGAGTAAAAATGAAAAGACTGATCCCACTGCTACTATTGTTCGTCTCACTGCCAAGTTTGGCGCAGAGACAATTTGATATAGAAGTGATCATTTTCAAACGCGCAGTTGATGCAGAGAAGGTGAACGAGTCTTGGCCTAACACCCAGCCAAAGATTTCACTTGAGCGCGTTGGCTCATTTCAAGATACCCAATACCGAGCAAATAAAGGTGTGCAAATGCTTCCTTACTCGGAATACAAATTAACACCTCAGAAAGATAAGCTACGTAAACATGCAGGCTTTGAAGTTCTGATGCACACGGCTTGGCGTCAAGGCGATCAAGGCAAGAGCTCAGCACCTGTTTTCCACATTCAAGCAGGTAAAGACTTCTCTAAACAGTTCAATGCTGACGGCTCTGAAAAAGGCGCGGTTACCGCAAGTGCTGATGGCTTCCAAGAAGAGACCATCGACAAGCCGCTTTATGAACTAGACGGCAAGCTACAAATCTATGTTCAGCACTACCTATACGCTGAAACCACTCTAGATTTGAAAGCACCAAGCGTTCGTGAAGTCACGCTGCAAGAACAGCAAATTGAACTCGACTCTCCAGTAAGCGGTGCAGAAAGCAATGTTCAGGTGGGCAACCTAACCGAGATTTCACCGACCGTTCAAGTAGAAGAGTTCCTTAAGAGCTACCGTATGGACCAAAAACGTCGTATGCGTAGTACAGAAACTCACTACCTTGACCACCCGCTTCTTGGCATAGTGATTCAAGTCCGTCGTGTTGCTCAATAAGCGGTTCTAGTGATATAGCGACTAAGCTGGTTACTCTACTCGCGATCTCGCTATACTCATATTAATCACTCAAAACGCCCTCCATTGTGAGGGCGTTTTATTAAGTGCTGGCTACTTTCAGCAGGTACTTACAAATTTAATTGGTACGCCCTATGAGCCCCGACTTCCAGATCAATACTCAAAACCTTAGCCTAAGAATTATTGAGCCTTCTGACGCTCACGAGTTTTCTCAACTGATCAAGTCTTCCCCTAGCTTACTGCCGTGGGTCGATTGGTGTCATGATCGGTTCTCTATTGCAGAAGCTGAGAAGTTCATTCTGGCAACTCGCCTAAACTGGGTGAAAGCCGATGCGTTTGGCTTTGGTATTTTTGAGCGAAAAAGCGATAAGCTGGTCGGCATGGTAGCCATCAATGAGCTTTACCACACCTTTAACATGGCGAGTTTAGGGTATTGGGTTGGCGACCAATTTCAGAGAAAAGGCATTGCAAAAGAAGCGATGTTGGCTCTGTTTGAATTTTGCTTTGCGCAGCTCAAGCTAACGCGTTTAGAGATAGTCTGTGATACCGAAAACCTACCGAGCCAAAAGCTCATAGAGAAGTGCGGCGCAGAGCGAGAAACCATTGCCAAAAATCGATTCATCTTCAACGGTAAACCAAAAGATGGGGTCGTTTACTCAGTACTGCCACCGGTGGCTTAGCAATCATCAACAAGGCAGCCACTTAACTGACACGATCAAAAAAGAGCTCCGAAGAGCTCTTTTTTACTATCAGCGTTAAGCATTTTGAAAGCTTAACTCTTCTTCGAAAAGCTAGCTAATTAGTGAAGCTTTAGATTTGGACGTAGAACACGGTTGATACGGCCAACCAACATCATTAGTGACGTCTTGATGATTCCGTGAAGCGCCATCTGGTGCATGCGGTACAAAGAGATGTAAACCACGCGAGCAATACGACCTTCAACCATCATCGAACCTTTAGTCAGGTTACCCATCAAGCTACCTACCGTAGAGAAACGGCTTAGTGATACTAGTGAGCCTTTATCTTTGTAGATGTAATCTTTCAGGTCACGACCGTTCAGCTTAGCAATGATATTGCTGAATGCGCAGCTTGCCATTTGGTGAGCCGCTTGAGCACGAGGTGGAACAAAAGAACCATCCGCTTGTGTACATTGCGCCAAGTCACCGATAGCAAAGATGTTGTCATCAAGCGTCGTTTGCAGCGTGTTTTTCACAACCAGTTGGTTGATACGGTTAGTTTCAAGACCACCAATATCTTTCATGAAGTCAGGCGCTTTAATACCTGCTGCCCATACCATGATTTGAGCAGGGATTTTGTCGCCATCTTTCGTTGTTAGGCCATCAGCATCGGCTTGCGTGACCATAGTATTGGTACGAACGTTCACACCAAGCTTAGTTAGCTCAGAGTGCGCAGCGCTTGAAATACGAGGAGGAAGAGCAGGAAGAATACGCTCGCCCGCTTCCACTAGGTTTACGTTTAGCTTGCTTGAATCTAGGTCACCAAAACCGTATGTACGAAGCTCTTTCACAGCGTTGTGGAGCTCAGCCGACAGCTCAACACCAGTAGCACCCGCACCAACAATCGCGATGTCTACCGTACCCTGACCATTCTTAGCGTGCAGCTTTAAGAACTGGTTGTTCATTTCAGTACGGAAGCGGTGAGCTTGTTCTGGGCTATCAAGGAAAATACAGTTATCACGAACGCCTGGAGTGTTGAAATCATTAGACGTTGAACCTAGTGCCATAACCAGAATATCGTATTCAAGCTCGCGGCTTGGCATTAACAGCTCACCGTGCTCATCTTTCAGTTCGCTAAGTGCAATCACTTTACGCTCACGATCGATGTCGTTCAGGCTGCCCATTTGGAAATCGAAGTAATGGTTTTTTGCGTGTGCGCGGTAGCTCAATGCATCAACGCCTTCATCTAGAGAACCAGTTGCTACTTCATGAAGCAATGGCTTCCATAGGTGGCTTGCTTTACGGTCTACCAGAGTGATCTGGGCACGCTTTTTACGACCTAAAGTGCGGCCTAGCTTAGTTGCTAGTTCTAAACCACCAGCACCGCCGCCTACTACGATAATTTTTGTCACAATGACAATCCTCTACAAAATGAATAAATAGGGTTCGGCTCGATTACTCCAACCGATAAATTCTATGTATCTACTCGGCCTTTAAATAAGGCTGTGACATATTGGATAACCGCGAAAAAGAAGAACGACAGCTCACCGAGTAGTTAGAGGGGCTACAAGCAACAAACATCCGTTTATCGCCTTACTCACATGGATAAAAAAGGTGACAACCTTAGAGGTAGTACACAAATAATGGGCAAGTTTTATCACTCGCTCTCAATTTTTTTTGATATTTATCAAAATATTTTGCTTTGGAACATTATATATAGCAAAAAGATGACCGCAACTAAAATCCTTACCCACAATGAGGATTCGAAGCTAAATAGTTAACGTTTGCGTAAACTTGTCAACATAGCCGCTACGACAGCATCATCAATAGTAACCTTTGCTATACAGATACAAAAAAGCAGCACTCAATGAGTACTGCTTTTATAAAAATAGTGGGATGATTAAGCGTTTTTAAATGCTTTCATCGCTTGGAGATGTTGAGAGATTTTTTTGAACTTGTGACTCTCTTTCTCATCCCAGATTACATCGTAGTAATCTTCAAGTGCTGCAGCTGTTTTGCTATTGTCGTGAATTTCATCTTCACGAGAAAGCACCACAAGACAACGACCTTTGTTTTTCATGCGGTACTGTTCAACACACTTAGTCGCAATATCTTCGTACTCTTCAGGACGATCAATTCGGCCTACCATGTTGTTCTCAGGTTGCAGGTTCGGGTTGAAAATTACCTGCTTAATACCACACAAGAAACCAATACGCTCAGACCAAAAACCACCTAAGCCAACACCACAAATAATTGGATGTGGATCATCTGATTGCTCTATCACTTTGTGCACCTCTTTTAGCAGGTGCTGCATATCGTGTTTTGGATGCAAAGTACTGTAGTTGATGAAACGAACGTCATCATCAATGAATTGCAACTGCAGTATCTTTTCGTGATTGCCCGGGCTTGTTGAGTCGAAGCCGTGAAGATAGATAATCATTGTACCTCCCCCATTGAATATTGGTACGTTTTGATCAATCTAACACGAAAAACAAGGTTTTAAAGGGAAGACCATCGAAATTATATTTTTCACTTCCTAAACGTGATCCTAGCTACAGAAAGTGTGACTCAGAGCCTCTGCTTCACGCAGATAACTTTCATCTCCCCACAGTTGATGAGCGAGCAAATACCACAACATTGCCATCATTCGACTTCGTGGTAACCACGCTTCTACACCATCCAGCCAAGGCTGAACATCGTGAATGCCGCGCAGCTGACAATACTTTTCAACCGTTTCTTGCACCGGGGCATCTGCGACTGAAATGGTTAAGGTTAGATCTAATCTAGGGTCAGCAATTGCCGCGTATTCCCAATCAATGATTTTAATCCCACCGCTGTTCTTCACTAGGTTGTAACCGCCCAGATCAAAGTGACATAAGGAAAGCTCAACACTCGGAATACTCGGTGTTGTCCGCCACTCTTTATAAATGGAACTGTAGGCTTCGGTCTTATGAACCGCATCAAGCTGAAGCCAATAATGGTCTACTCGCGCTGTAAAGCTGAACGGCTTAAGTGGTAACCGTGCGGTGTTAACCAAATGCACAGAGATAAGCGTTTTCAATAGGTCATCAATATCTAAACCTTCATAGAGCGTATCCCCGGCAACCCATTCAACCAATAAGCCCTGCTCATTCACCACTACCGGGCTTGGTCCAATACCAAGACGCTCGATGGCAGACAACACTTGGTACTCTTCATAACGAGAAATAAAGAAGGCGTTGGTAATCGGTGTAATCGGACGCCACACGTATTCAGCGCCATCAGCAGAAACCAGCTTCCAACATCGGTTAGTCAGACCACCGGTAAGTGTCTGCGCCTTCACTGGCGGCGGCGAAAAATAGCCATCAAGCGAAATCAAACTGGTATCAAGAAGCTTCGCCTCAGACCAAGAAAAAATTGCCATTGCTCATTCCCTATAAACGTCTTCGTTTCCCTACAAAAAAAAGACACTGACCAAAGCCAGTGCCTTCAAATATCAGCACATCATGTACTGAATTGGCGTGTGACCAAGCTATTCACTTTCAATAGTAAGTGTCATAGTTGGCAGTTAAGCGAAATTAAAGACCTAGTAGGCTCTTAGATTGCTGCTTACGGATTTCAGTCTCGTCAGCCCACTCGATCAAGCCAGACTCAAGGTCCATCAGACGCATGGTCATTTTGTAGTACACGTCTTCGTCGCTACCCGCTTTCTTAACGATGCTTGATAGGTTGCCGTACAGCATGTACTGAGCACCAACCATCTTACCGAACTGAATCGCAGAGCTTTGGTTCACTAGCTCATCGTTGTTTTGGAAGTTTAGTTGGTCACGAACAGACTCTACACGGTCCATATCAACGAAACGGAACTTACCAGAGTTCAGCATTTTAGTACTGATTGTGTCAGTGATTGACTCAGTATCGATGTGCTCACTTGTTTTGTTCTTGATTCGCTCTACGAACACGATTGGACGCTGATCACGAGTAATGTAAGACACTGAACCAGAAGCCATCATGCTATCAACCATCTCACCAGCAATAGTTTGAAGGTCAGTTGAACCGAAATCGATTGTCGTGGTTTCTACTGCTTGTGCATCACCGTAGCTTACCTTGTTCGAACAACCGCCTAAAATAACCGCTAAGCCTATTAGCGCAATGACACTCTTTTTCATGATGTTTCCTCAACTTATCATTGAGTGGGGTTACCCACACTCTTAAATTTTATCTGTGCGAATCAATTCGCTTTTCAGCGCTAGTCGATATTAACCGCGCCAGTTCTAACTGAATCTGTTACTACTGCTCTCGGAACTGAACTCGGAACTGAGTTGCTTTCGGGTTTACCGATACTTCCGACAACGAAATGCTTTCAAAGCCACGTACAATCGCTTGCTTCCAAGGTCCTTGTTTCAAGTTGACCTCAAGTCCAGCATCGTCGTACCAATAGAAACGATAAAGGATGTGTTGGTCACCTTTATAGTTACTGTTTAAGCGGACAATACCTCGAGTGTGACCATCAATCTGATCGGTACGGATATCTTCAACTTGTAAACGGCTGCCCAATACATTGTCGCCAAAGAATACGTTCTGAGTCAGACTATCAACCCTTACGCCAGCTGTATTATCAGCACAACCAGCCAGAGCCATAACCGCTGCTAAGCTCACTAACCACTTTTTCATTACAGCCTCCCTAGCTGTTTATGCCACATTGTTGCGTTGTTTCCTTGTCGAGAAATCCATACCAGAGTGGTCTGCCCTTCTCGAATATCAAAATCGTAGGTTTTAGCACCCGCTTCCAAAGTATATTGACCGCTGTTTGCTACAAACGTACTGCTCTTAATCTCAGCTGGTAATGATTGCCAACTGCGAGTGTCTGGTTGCTCTGTCAGCGTGTTCCACACATTGAACAAAATGTTTCCAACATCATCACCCTTTGTTGCCTCTTTACGAATGCGGTCTTTTGCGACCACACGTAGCGCTTGGCGAATAACAATGCTCGTCATACGCTCAGACAGATCGTTCTGAGCCATGGCGTTGACGTCAGTGATCAAATGCTCTTGTAGCGGTTGCCCACTGATTCGTAACGGAGAAAAACGCTCTACGTTCTGACTTGGGTAATATGGCAGCGCAAGAGAGTATATTGCTCCCTGATCTCGACTGTCATAAACAGGTAAATCTAATCGCCAACTGTCCATTGCTTGAACAGCACTCTGCTCTTGAAGAACAATCACGCGCCCTTGACCGCTACTTAGCTTAGACGACTGCTTGTAACGCTTCTCAAGTGTGGCCAAATCCTGTCGCATACCTAAGCGTGCGGCCGTTGCCATGGTTCTGTCGATAATCTCTTGGTTATCAGGCATCACCGCCAATGCGCGTCGATAATCGACATAAGCACTGTTAAGGTCGTTTGAAGCATCATAAAGCAGACCCGATAAAAACATCAGATAAGCGTTTTGCACTGACTGCAGCTTTTTACCCGCATCTGGGTAATTCGCGAGAATACTGCCGACATTGGCAGACAGCCCCTGCTTCTTCGCATCGTTGGCGGCTCTTTCTAGCTCGGCCTCACGCTGCTTTTTCGCTTGCTCTTGAACTTGATTGGCACGACGCATTTCGATCACCGCACCTTCTAAATCGTTTTTCTTTAAATAGTTTAAGCCGAGATAAAGGTGAAGAAAGCCTAACTCGTAATCCGGCGGCACATACTCGGTAATGTTGTCATTCACAGCCAATGCACCCACACTGGTTGCACTGTCTGAGATAGAGATGACGGCTTTTCTCTGCTGCTCGGTAACAGCCTGATCCGCCGCTTCAAACGAAGACTTACTCTCTGGGTACTTTTGATCCAACAGATTGATTCTGCCTCTCTCAAAATTATCGAGAATATCGCCTGCTGCGTAATCTGGTAACTCTTGTTGAGCCTCTGAATAATCTCCAGATTTAACAGCTTGGTAGATACTTTTATTTTGTGCGCTGTAATGACTGAACAGGTTACCTGCAGACATACTCGCGCATCCCGCGGTCAGCGCCGATAGTAGGGCAATGGAAGCGAATCTAAACTGTTGCTTCACTTATCGTCTCCGTGCATGTTTAAAATGCCAACTTTATTATGGTCTGCTGACCTTTCGTGGTGAAATCAGCTCGAAAGCTCAACAGACCCTAGTCTCATTATCAAAACGAAACGTGCTGTAAAAAGGATCTCAAGCAAGTAAATCCTTGCTTCATCGGGCTCTGGCTAAGCAAAGCCGATATTCAGACAACAGATAACAATTAAAGTTGGCATACAAACAACAAATTTTCCAACTTGTTGTTTGTGTTAATTAACTCATTAACTTTCTAGTTCGTTCATTGACTATTTTGTTAATTCGTTAACTTATTTGATTAGCTCATCAGTAAAGGGCCAAGCGGACGGCCACCAACTAAGTGCATGTGGATGTGGTAAACCTCTTGGCCACCATGAGAGTTACAGTTCACGATAAGACGGTAACCATCCTCTGCGATACCCTCTTCTTTTGCTAGCTTACGAGCAACTGTAAACATGCGCCCCATCATTGCTTCGTCTTCCACTTCAACATCGTTGGTCGTTGGAATAAGCTTATTAGGGATAATTAGGATGTGGCTAGGCGCACGTGGGTTGATGTCACGAAACGCTGTCACTAAATCGTCTTGGTATAGCAGATCTGCTGGAATTTCTTTGTTAATGATCTTACTAAAGATGGTTTCTTCAGCCATGTTTTTCTCCGATAAAACATTTACTTTTTAGTGCTTTGAGTATGCGCTATGCCGCTACAAACCACAATAAACCTGCTTTAAAGCTTAATAAAAAACACCGTTCAAATCAAAGAAAACTAGCCTAAGCTCTCAAGAATGGCATGTTGATTATAACTGAGGGTTATTTTTGCTGTGTGCGTCATAAAATGCGCAAGCGGAGCTCAATAGAATGCTGACAATTTTGTTAGTTTTACTTTGACCTGACATTAGGTCTGCATTTTATTTAGGGAGAAAGCCATGAAGGGATCTGTGATCAAGCGTATGTACGCTGGTTTCGCACTGATCATCATCATGTTCGCAGTCACGATAACCATCATGATGAACAGCATGAATCAGATACACAGCAATTTTGAGAGTGTCTCAGAAACCTCTTTACCGCTTGTTGCGCTTTCCAATCAAACAAGTGTCCAATTGCTTTCGGCAGATAAGTCATTCAAAGATTTCTTAACCACACAAAACACTGAACGCATGTCTGCAATGCGCACAGAGTTTGCTGCATCACAAAACGCTTTTTCAGAAGTCCTTGGTAATCTAGAAGCGGCAAGCCAAAACAACACCTCACTCATCGAACGCATTACTCAGCTAAGAGCCATGGAAGAACGCTACTTTGCTGAAGCAGATGAAGCGATGAACAACTACGTCGCGATGTTTGAAGCGCAAGAGCAAGTACAAAAAGCATCACGTGATTTCCAACGCCTACACTCAGAATTGACCGTTGGCATGAAAGAGTACGTTGCCGATCAGAAGAGCATCTCTGTGAAAGTCATGGCGAAAAGCTACTTCATCAAACTGCAAGATGCAGAAGTGATCACATCAGACGCACTCGCGAGCTCAGATGTGGCATTCGTACAAAAAGCCGTAAACCAAAATAAGAAAGCCGTTACTCACCTAAACTACGCCTACCGTGGTTTGGCAACACAGCTACCTGCTCTTAAGAATGTATTCGATGAATCGGTTCAGAAATTCACCAAAGACGTAGGCCAAAAAGGCGGTGTTCTTGATAAGCACAACAACTACCTACAAGCGAAGCAAGCCCTGTATGTAAACATCGCCAATCTAGCGGTTGAAGTAGACCAAGCGATGGCCGTGTTAGACTCATTCAACGTGACAGCCGAAGAACAACTCAACTCTTCATTGGCAGACGCGAGCAGCATTTACGACAAAGGCCTATTCAACGCGATTGCCATCGGAGTGGTTGTAACACTATTTGCGGCAGCGATTGGCTACCACATTGCTCACAGTGTAAGAGAGCCACTAACGCGCATCCTTAAAACACTAGAAGGCCTGACAGAAGGCGACATGACACAGCGCATCGACATTCGTTACAACAACGAATTCAGCCGCGTGAGTGGTCACATCAACACCTTAGCCGATAACCTACACAATATTCTTGTAAAGCTTAACGATGCGTCAGATGACCTAACCAAAACAGCAAGCGTCAACCAGAAAACCTCTTCAGAGACACAGGCTCAACTGAACAGCCAGCGTGAACAAACAGCGACAGTAGCGACTGCGATGACAGAGATGTCTCACTCTGTACAAGAAGTGGCGAATAGCGCACAAAGCTCTTTGACTATGGTTCAACAAGTCGAGACGGCTTCTGAGTCGGGTCGTCAGATCATGAACACCAACATCAGCACCATCAACCAACTGGAAACTCGCCTAACCGAGTCGGTAAGTGCGGTGGGTGAACTGCAGCAGATGAGTAGCCAAATTGGCTCAATCCTAGACGTAATTCGCGGCATTGCAGAACAGACGAACCTACTCGCACTGAATGCAGCAATTGAAGCAGCGCGTGCCGGTGAGCAAGGTCGTGGTTTTGCAGTCGTTGCCGATGAGGTTCGTGTGTTAGCGCAGAAAACAACGCAATCTACAGCTGAAATCGAAACCATGATCAGCAACCTACAATCCAGCTCGAAAACCGCAAGTAACGTTATCGAAAGCTGTATGAGTGATATGGACATGTCGGTACAACAAGCATCGAATGCCAATAGTGCAATGGAAGAGATTCAAGCCTTGATTCTAGAAATCAGCCATATGAGTACCCACATCTCTCAAGCTGCTGCTGAACAGAGTGAAACCTCGGGTGATATTGCGCGTAATATTGAAGACATTAACCACATCGCCGACGCCAGTTACCAAGCGATGTCATCAATAGCTGAAGCGAGCCAAAACCTAACGATTCTCGCAAATCAACAAGGGGATTTGGTTCATCAATTTAAGCTATAGATAAATGATGAAACCATAGATATTTGGTGAGATTGTTGGGACTTCTTACCCAATAGTGGTAACTATTTGAACAAGGGCAGCTTTTATCAAGAGTTGCCCTTGTTTTTTATGAGCTTTGTCATTATATGGTTATTAAGGCTTGCTGCTTCCCGTTTTTCTTTCACCTTTATGAGCGAGCCGCTATTAAGGAATTTATATGGCTGTTCATGTTGGCATTATCGATCAAGACCCCATTCGCTTGCTTACCCCACTGCTTGATAACCGTACGGTCAGCACGCACATCGTGTTCATCGGTGACAAAAATCAAGTCGATATGTATCAACGCTTAGACAGCGTTTTGCAAAAGCGCGACATTACCAGCGAGTTTTTTGAAATTCCTACGATCGTAAACACGTCCGTGATTAAAGAATCCATTCAAAACCTCGCTGAAGATTTAAAAGCACGTGGACAAGAAGTGAAACTCAACGCAAGTTGTGGTCTACGTCACCGTCTACTTTCAGTCTACGAAGTGTTCCGAACTTACCACTGGCCTATCTTCGTTGTAGAACCAAATAGTGACAAACTATGCTGGCTTTACCCGAACGGCAAAGAAGACGCGCAAGTTCAAGACCGCATCACTATCGACGACTACCTGACGGTATTTGGCGCTCGTGGTGAGTTCAGCGACGTGCAATTGCCTCCGCAACTAGACCAAAAGCTTTATGAGCTAGGTGAACGTTGGGCAAGTAACGCACTTGAATTAGGTCCTGGCCTAGCGACACTGAACTACCTTGCAACCACTTGTCGTAAAGAGCAGAAGCTGGATGTTGAGTTATCCGAAAAACAGCAAGGCTATCGTGAACTAAACATGCTATTGAGTGATTTAGTTGAAGCTAAGATTGCCACTTACGACAATGGTATTTTAACTTTCGCTAATGAAGACGCACGACGCTTCTCAAATGGTGAATGGCTTGAAACTCTGGTTCACAGCACCGTCAAACAGATCCAAGATGACATGCCAACCATTCAAGACCGCTCTTTGAATGTTCAGGTATACCGCCAGCTCGGCGAGCGTGAAGTTCGAAATGAGCTAGATGTGGCATCTGTGGTGAACAATAAACTGCACATCATCGAATGTAAGACGAAAGGCATGCGTGATGATGGTGATGACACGTTATACAAACTGGAATCACTAAGAGACCTATTAGGTGGCCTACAAGCCCGCGCTATGCTAGTGAGCTTCCGTCCACTTCGTCATAACGACATAACACGCGCAGAAGATCTTGGCCTTGCTCTGATCGGCCCAGATGAATTGAAAGATCTTAAAACGCACCTAACCGCTTGGTTTACGGCTGCTGGCGGTAACGAAGACCAAGAGTGCTAAAAAGAAACATTTAAGAGCAAGCTTCTCTTAAACAGATATAACAAAGGCGAGTCGCTATTTAGTGACTCGCCTTTTTCTTATCTGTTTTTTCTCTGTCACTTAACGAGTAAATAAAAAATGGCCGCATCAATCGATGCGGCCATTTTCAAAATTTGCTGTCAGATTAAGACTTAAAGCACTTTTGCTACTTAAAGCATTTTACGAGCAGCTTCTACAACCACTTTGATTGAGCGTGCTTCTGTTACTTTTAGTGTATCGTGATCAGGCGTCTCTTTTTGAGTACGGTTGATGATTACACCAGCAACACAACCCGCTTTCAGACCAGAACTTGCACACATAGTTAGCAGCGTTGCAGATTCCATTTCGAAGTTTAGAACGCCCATGTCTTGCCACTCTTGCATAGAACCTTGGAAACGCTTAACTACGCGACCTGAGAACGTGTCGTAACGCTCTTGACCTGGGTAGAACGTATCACTTGAAGCGGTTACGCCCATGTGAACGGCTGCACCTGATTCTTCAACTGCCGCTTTCATTGCTGTTGCCACTTCGAAGTCAGCAACTGCTGGGAACTCCATTGGAGCAAAGTGTAGGCTAGCGCCGTCTAGACGAACAGAACCAGTAGAAACAATCATGTCACCCACATTTACGTGAGGTTGGATAGCACCAGTAGTACCAACACGTAGGAAAGTGCGAACACCCAATTGAGCTAGCTCTTCTACAGCGATAGAGGTAGATGGACCACCGATACCTGTTGAACATACAACCACTGGCTTACCGTCTAGTTCTGCGCGGTAAAGTGTGTATTCACGATGGCTAGCAAGAAATACTGGGTTCTCCATCTCTTCTGCAATTTTTTGTACACGAGCAGGATCACCTGGAATGATCGCAAGAGTAGCACCGTTAAGATCTGCTTCAGTAACACCTAAATGGAAAACAGCTTGAGACATAGTTCGCTCCTTTTGGCTTATTGGGCTTTTTACCCTTATTTAAGCTCATAGTAAATTCGTGGGGTACGAACACACTCTAACCAAGCTCACCACAAAATGAAGTGACACCCATCACATGAATGATCGCAATAAGATTTCAAGTTTCACGAAAAACCGATTGGCATCACAAAAATAAGCAATGTAAGCACCTGTGTTGCATACTAATGAGACAAAAAACGCCTTTAACGTATTACCGCTAAAGGCGTTTATATAGTAGGCAACTTTATATAAGAGCGTTAGATTTAATCAGATTTAGACTTGAATCGTAGTAAGCGTAATGCGTTCAATGTCACCAGTGCTGTTGCGCCGCTGTCCGCCAGAACCGCTACCCATAACCCCGTAATACCAAACAAACTCGTCACTAAGAACACACCTTTCAAGCCAAGAGCCAGAGCGACGTTTTGACGGATATTATTGATGGTCGCTTGCGACAGCTCAATCATTGCTGGTAATTCAGTTAGACGGTTATGAGTCAGTGCTGAATCAGCAGTTTCCAGAGCAACGTCTGTGCCCCCACCCATTGCGATACCGACATGCGCGGTTTTCATCGCGGGCGCATCGTTAATGCCATCTCCAACCATGGCTACATGCGACTGTTGAGACAACTCTTGTACATAAGACACCTTATCACTTGGAAGCAGACTCGCTTTGTACTGCATGCCAACTTTGCCACTGATCGCGGCAGCACTGCGCGGGTTATCCCCTGTCAGCATAATGGATTGAATACCGAGACCATTAAGGCGCTCAATCGCTAACTTCGCATCACTGCGTAATGTGTCTTGCCATGCAATCAAGCCAATCGCATTGGCAGCTTGCTCAGAATCTTTAACCTCTAATGCAACTACAACGGTTTTACCTTCATCTTCTAGCGATTCGATTTGCTTAGATACCTGTGCATCCAAAGCGAAATCAAGTTTAGATGGCGCAAGCACTCGATATTTCACACCATCGACGTCACCTTCCACGCCACTACCAATCAGCGCTTTCTTGTTGTGAGACTCTGGAATATCAATGCCTAATTCTTCAACTTTCGCCACCAGCGATTTTGCTAATGGGTGAGTAGAGCCAACTTCAATAGCGCCAACCACACGAAGCATCGTATCTTTCTGCCAACCTGCTAGTGGCTCAATATCAGTCACCTGAGGCTTACCTTCAGTCAGTGTGCCTGTTTTATCGAAAGCAATGGTTTCGATCTTACCAAGCTGCTCAAGAGCTGCACCGCCTTTAATTAGCGCGCCGCGTTTTGCTGCTGCAGCCAAACCAGAAGTGATCGCCGCAGGTGTTGAAATAACAAGGGCACAAGGGCACGCGATTAACAGTAGTGCTAGACCACGGTACACCCATGTTTCCCACGGTTGAGCAAATAATAATGGTGGCGTGATGATGACAAGCAAAGCGACCACCATCATCAATGGTGTGTACCAACGACTGAACTTATCAAGGAAACGTTCCAATGGCGCTTTACGCGATTCCGCCTCTTCAATCAGGTGAAGAATACGGTCAATGGCGTTCTCACCTTGTTTCGAGGTAATCGCAATGCGTACCACTTTATCGACTACCACAGCACCAGCCATGATGCTATTACCTTGAGTGTGCTCCACAGGCACAGACTCGCCAGTCAACGCACTTTCGTCAAAACTCGCAGCATCGGTAATCAACTGACCATCTGCTGGCAAACGAGAACCCGCAGCCACTTCAATCACATCGCCAGGTACCAATTCGCTTACTGCTACCTCAACACGTTCACCATGGATAATCTTGGTCGCATTCTCAGGCACTAACGCCATTAGCGCTTGAACGCCGCTTCTTGCTCTTGAAGAAGCAAAAGCCTCTAAGCGTTCACCAATTAAGAAAAGAAGTAATACCATTGCCGCTTCTGCGGTCTCGCCAAGGTATAGCGCACCCAGTGCAGCCACACTCATTAAGGTTTCTATCGCGAAAGGAGTTCCCGAGCGAGCGAGCTGAACGGCTTTCTTAGCGACCGGATACAGTCCAAGTAGACAGGTCGCGATGAATAAACCTTCACTTAATTGAGGCGCTGAGCTTTTCAGTAACGCCGCGAACAGCATCGCAGCGGCTATCGCTATGATCTGTAAATTAGGTTGGATATGCGCTTGCCAAAATGTCTCTGGTTGTTGCTTTTCTTTCTTAGAACCCACTTCCGTTAACGGGAAGCCAGTGTTGATAGAGACTTGTTCGATGGTGTCAGCAAGACTTTCATTGTTATATTTCACAACCAGTTTTTCGGTAGCAAAGAGCACCTTCGCTTGAATTACACCGTCGATATTACTGATCGCTTTTTCTATTTTTCTGGCACAAGCTGGACAGTCCATTCCGGAAACCAACCAACTTTTAGAAAATTGAGCATCGTTCGTTATCGTTGAGGACTGACTGTCTTCTTCTCCACTGTCTGAACTACAACAGCCATCACCCGATGACGCGACTGTCGTTGAAGAAGAGCTGCAACATGCTGATGATGTATCAGCTGCAGTAATGCTTGAAATTTTAGGGCTAGAGCAGCTTGTTGCGGCTGCTTGTGGTTGAACGTCCACTTTTACTGAGCGGCACGCTGCGTGTTTTGCGCACATAATGTATCTCCTTAATATTCCAATACCCTTGGAGTGGCTACTCAGTTATTAAAGTATCCAACCCCAAGTTCATCGAAAGTATAAACCTTGGAGGTAGCTCCAAGGTCAAGAAGAAGTTTTCGGTTAATACAATTATTTAACAGTCTCGACCAAGTAAGTCACTATTATTGAGGCTTCAGTTCGGCACACTCTTCTCTGTTCGCTGAAACATCATCAATCAGCACTGCATCATGAGAACAGAAAGGCTGTGTATTCAAACTTACGATAGACACGTCATCTTCAACTGGCTCGACATTAGATCCCTGCATCAATTCAGAGATGTGGTAACGAAGTACTAAAACACCCAACAAGCCAAACAGAATATTACCCAGCGCTTGTCCGTAAAGAACGCCTAACGCGCCATACCATTGAGAGCCTAAATATACGAAAGGCAAGGTACCAAGTGTCGCTTTACCTAAGTTAAGAGCGGTGGAATACAGCGGCTTACCTAGGTTATTGAACGAAGTGTTCGCGACAAACAGTGCACCGTTAAAGATGAAAGTAATGGCCACATAGGTACAGAAAGCAGCAACAATGATCGCCGCATCCCCTTGCAGACTAAAGCCATGAATCACGAGATCTTGGAGGAAGTACAACAGGACACAAACCACAATGGTGTACACAGTGGTTACAAATAGAGAGTTATTGAGCGTCTCTTTTACTCTGTCCATTCTCTCGGCACCAAAGTTCTGACCAATAATTGGCCCTACCGCGCCAGACAAGGCAAAAATTACCGCAAAACACACCGGCGTTAAACGACCAATCACCGCAAAACCCGCAACGAAGTCTTCACCATATTGTGCAATACCTGTCGTGACAATGGCATTGCCGATAGGTGTCGCGGTGTTAGTAATGATCGCAGGGATTGCGATTGCTAAGATTGGACGGATATTGATGCGCCACTGCACAAATGATGGTGGAGCCACCAGCTCGTGACTGCGAATCAAAGGATAAAGTGAGAAGAATAGAACCGAAAAACGCGCCACCACAGAGGCGATAGCCGCACCTTCAATGTTCCAACCAAAGCCAAAAATAAACAGAGGATCTAAGATCGCATTTACGATCCCTCCCGATAATGTCGCCCACATAGAGCGTTTGGCATCACCCGCAGCTCTTAGGCCAGCACCGGCCGCCATCGCAAGCGCTAAAAACGGGCCACTCGGTAACAAAATCTGCAAATACGCCTGTGCGCGTTCAGCGGCTAAGCCTTTCGCACCAATGGCTGCCAATAACTCTGGAATATAAGCGTACATCACAGCAGTGACGGTTGAGCTAATGACAAACGCGGTTAGCATAATACTGGTGCTGAGGTTTCTAGCTTGGTCTCTATTTTTTGAGCCTATCGCTTTTGAAACCAACGCCCCCATAGCAATGGAAGTACCAATCGACACAGAAGTAGAAAAGAAAGTGAGTGTGCCAGCAAAACCAACCGCCGCAGCCAGTTCAACCTGACCTAGCATACTGATAAACAGCATATCGAGCAGGTCGACCACAAACAATGCCATCAAGCCGACTGAGCCTGCTCCCGACATCACCAAGATGTGGCGCATCGTTGAACCTTCTACAAACTTTGCAGTTTGGTTTGACATGAAACCTCCAAAAACTGAAACACCACAGGCTAAACCTATAGACCGACAAACAGGTCTAATTAGAAAAACTCCACGAAGAAAAAGGCGCTAGTGCGCCTTTTTTATTTCAGGGTGTTGAGAAAAATAATCGTTCTTAACACGCTACTATACAGGATGTTGGAAACATTCATCTAAGTTCTTGCCGATTGCTCTTAAAACATCGGTTCGAGTGATAATGCCGACCAGTTTCTGATTGTCGATGACAGGGTAAGCTTTCGGTTTGCCTACTTGCATCATATCTGCCAATTCGATAATGGATAAGTCTGGTGCGACTGATAGCACCTCTTGGTACATACAATCACCAACAATATGTGTGTCTTGGCAGAAATAGCTAACCTTAACTAGCTTCTCTAATAAATCTTGCTCAGAAAGGAAACCAATCACTTGTTCATTGTCATCAATAACTGGTCCACCCATGTGATGACTGCTCATCACTTTGTCTAACGCTAGACTTAACGGCATATCAGGAGTGAATGTCACAACCTGCTGCGTCATGTAATCTTTCACTTTAATTGAATGCATAGCGTTCTCCCTAAATACTTTGCGTCATGTTTTTATCTGCTTCTTTCATTTAATTGTTGTCTAAAATCTTGATTTTACTAAATGGATTTCAGCAATTTTATTGATAGGCAAAACCTAACAAGACAAAAAAGCAAGGCAGATAAAGGGTTGAGCGCACTTTCAAACATCCAAAAAAAGTAAAAAAAGAGCCCTTACAAAGTCTTACTTTCTCTTGCTTAACCTTACTCAGCCATAGTGGCTTGAATAGATAAACCCTGTAACCTTCATCACACTAATAATTAGAAAAGCCCGATTTAGGACGTTTATGCAACACGACAACACCATGTACGCGTATGTTTATACTCATCACGACGGTACAGAATCCACACTGATTGCAACGGTTGATAACCAACAGAAGCCACTCATTTCTCGCTGTGTACAAGAGATAAAAAGCATGTCGAGCTTAGCGATTGATATGGCGGCGCAACACAACTTGAGAGTGAAGCTCGTCAAATACCAGAAAGAGCAAGAAATCGATTTCGGCATGTTCCTCAAGTAACAACTCACACACTACCCCTTCGCTATACGGCAGCCATGTTTGAGTGGTTGCCGAATTCAGACTGACAAGCTTGAGCAACAAACGGTATACTTGATCCATACCATGCTCTCCTCTTTATTCGGTCTCGTATGTCTTTATCCACCGCCATCTCCAAGATCAAAACTTACTTCAGCACACTGCTGGATTTTCAGTCCCGTATTTGGGTGGTTCATATCTTTGAAGATTCAATTACTGACCAATCATTTGTCATCAATGAGGATGGCTTTAAAGAGCCACTAGAGTGGATGAAAAAACGCGACTATCAAACCAAGATGCTCGATCGTGTTGATAAAATGAAGATATCGCAAGTTATCGAGATTCAATTCGAAGACAAAATGCACCGGCTGATGCGAGTTAAGTAGTCGTTCTGTCCTGAGCATTTCACCGAAACACCCGATACAAAAAAGGCCAGCAATCGCTGACCTTCTCTTACAAGCTCTATCGTATTTCAACTAACGTGCACAGTACTCATGCCACAGGCGTACCGCTTTTTGGTAGGCCTCGGTTTTGTCATGCGTCTCCGCAAACAAAATTGCGGTCATACTATCGACCACTGTATTCGCCATCAAAGTCATCTCTTCAGCCGGCGTCCCGAGTACACATTCACTCGGCAGTGGTAGATCTGAGTTCATCATCTCTTCCCAATAGAAAGACTCAACTTTATCAGGAGAGCTCATCCATACCGTTTGACTCACTTTCGGGTTGTATTCCGACTCACCGTTCATTCCTTTGAAAGAGATAACCGAATGAGATTTGTTGCCAATCACATGTTCAACTTCAGCATGAAGCTGTGGGAAGCCAGGGTGGAAGCTGCCACGTAAGCCTAAACGGCCACCACCAGGGTTCAGTGCTCGAACCACCGTATTGATCGGCGTTCTCAACCCATAACGATGCTTCCAACCAATCATGGTTTGCGCTTCAGGAGCAAAATTAGCCAACGGCAAATAAGCAATGCCATCTTGCTCAAGGATCGACTTAGCATGTTCCGGGTTGTCCGCACGTTGCACACCGACATCTTGCAAATGGCTTTCTACGTGCGTTCTACCGCTCGGCTTGTCCATGTAACCATGCATCAATACCTTATAGCCATTATCAGCTAAGATCTTAGCCGCCAGCAAGTTCCAAGGCTTACCACTAGCGCTTTCATTGCGCTTACCGGCATAACACGGCCAATCAATATCTGCCCCTAAATCGGGCACTCGAGATTGAAACGCTTTAACAAAGCCAGCAATTTCTTCATTGGTTTCGTTCTGCACACGAATTAACATCAGTAGCATAGCCATCTGGTCGTCACCGACCTCTCCGCTTAAATACTCATCCATGATGCGGTAGGCTTGTTCGAACGATAAAGGCTTGCGCCCTCTTTCTCCTCGTCCAACTGTACGAATACACTCTAAAATACTACTCATTGATTGTTTATTCTCTTCCGTTGATATCAATAAAATTCGAATACACTTTCGATTCTATGATACCCACAGTGCATTGCAAAGCGATTCAGTTGCTAACACTCCAATTACCAAAACCATAGTGGGAGTTCTAAAAGTAAACTTCGTGGTGTAAAATTAACGTATGCAATGCTAACCGCGACATATTGAGTAGTACCCAAATGACTGTAAAAAAAACGCTGAGCCAAAGAAAACGTGAATCGATCGTTGCCGCTGCTATCGCAGAGTTTACTGAGCGCGGCTACAAGGCGACCAGCATGGATAAAATATCGAGTCGCGCAGAAGTATCAAAGCGCACCGTATACAATCACTTTGCCAGTAAAGAACTCCTTTTAGATGAGATTCTAGACAGTATTTGGAGCAAAACTCTGGCCGCTACGCATTTCCCTTATCAAGCAGAACTGCCACTTGAAGAACAGCTTTCATCGATAGCCAATCAAGAACTTGAGTTACTTGAGTCTGAAGGCTTCATCGACCTGTCACGCGTGTTGTTCTCAGAGTATTTCCATAACGCAGAACTGGCGCATCAAGCGATGGAAAAATATTCCCAAGCAGAAAGTGGACTTACAACCTGGATTAAAGCCGCGTTGGCAGACGGTCGTTTAGTAGAGCTAGACCCACAATTCGCCTCCACGCAGTTCATTGGTCTGCTTAAGTCTTTTGCGTTTTGGCCGCAAATCATTGGTCATGTGCCGTCACCAGATGCTGCGCACAAACAAGTGATCATTACTTCAAGTGTCGAGATGTTCCTTAAGCAATATCAGGCGTGATTTTGGTGGTTGACGAGAATTCAACCACAATAAAACCATCACTGGTATCCGCTGTTATTTTCCCTATACTGCAACCCACTTTCGTCATTACGACTCAGTAAAACTTCAACTTTAGGTAGCCCTATGATTACTTTCACCACCAACTTTGGCGATATCGAGATTGAACTGAACCTTGAAAAAGCGCCAGTAACGTCGAAAAACTTCCTTAAATACTGCCAAGACGGTTTCTACGAAGGCACGACATTTCACCGTGTTATTGAAGGTTTCATGATTCAAGGTGGTGGTCACACTATCGACATGACAGAAAAACCAACACGTGCGCCTATCGTAAATGAAGCAAACCGTGGCCTAAAGAACGTGATTGGTTCTGTGGCGATGGCACGTACTGATGCACCACATTCTGCTACGGCACAGTTCTTTATCAACCTTGATGACAACGACTTCCTGGATCACACCTCGACTACGAACGCAGGTTGGGGTTACGCAGTATTCGGTAAAGTATCGGCAGGTATGGATGTAGTAAATAAGATTGCAGCTGAGCCAACGACAATTCGCTGGGGTCACGAAGATGTACCTTGTGAAGATATTGTGATTACAAAAGTCACTGTTCGCGATTAATTCACTCACGTGCTCTCCTGACCCTAGTGCATTCGAATTGATAGCACAAAGAGAAGAAGGCTGTGCGATAGGACTATGGTGGTAAGGGTTCGACTTTACCACCTGTATTCAAAGCTCGTTGTTAGAATCGTTACCAACGAGAACGATAAGTACGGTGACACCCTTTGCACGTCTTATTCGCAGAATTTAACCCTTGCTCTGCACTCGACAAGTCTTGTTCAACACTCGCCTGATACAGCTCTGCAAAACCTTGATTCATCTGTAACATTAGTTGATTGAATTTCTCAGGCTTGCTCCAAACCTCCTTCTTGGCCTTACCTCCTGTGTCAGCTTCAGCAAAACTCGCGTTCAAGACATCACCATGTTCCACCAACATTTCACTTAACTCACCCACCTTCAGCCAATCCACGTCACTGTTATTCAATTCTGAATCAACTTGTTTACTGACCTCTTCAATAGAGCTAAAAGCCTGTTGACGATTATTTACAACATCCGCTGCGGCTGCAGAGATCATAGGTAGAGCAATCGTTGGTAGTGCGATGATTAAAGCGATAGTGAATTTTTTCATCGTGTCATTCCTAGTAATTTATTGACTGAGTAGTTAATTGACTGAGTGATTTATTCGTTAATTACGGCTTGATAGTTCAGCCGTAATCGATGAGATGCATTTAATTTACACAACAATAGTTGCACACGCAACTATTGTTGTGTAAATTAATCTCACTTCGTAAACGACAACTGGGAAATGAACTATGAAAATTTGGGATCTACCAACTCGACTATATCACTGGTTACAAGCACTACTATTCATTGGCTTAGCCGCATCAGGTTTTAGTGGCAATGGCCCACATGTTTATCTTGGGCTCGCACTGTTTAGCCTAATTTTATGGCGATTGGTTTGGGGATTCATTGGAAGTGAAACTAGCCGATTCTCACAATTTGTTAGCTCTCCCCGCTCTGCTTTCCAATATTTACGAGGGAAAATCCAGCCAAAGCCAGGGCATAACCCATTAGGTGCTTGGATGGTCATCGGTATGATCACCACCTTGTTCATCCAATGTATTACAGGCCTTGTTATTGCAGGTTTCTTTGATGCGATCCCGGGCTCGGAACTCGTTCTTACCGATGGCGTATTTGAGGTTTCAGGTGTGGTGCACGGCATTGCAGCGCGTATGTTAGTGGTCTGCGTCGTTCTGCACCTATTGGCAATCATGACTTACAAGTTACGTTCAAAACCACTGGTGTTAGCCATGATCACAGGCAAGCAAAACCACAACCCGTCAGTGGAAAGTTTCGAAAGTGGCACTCAATTAGCTTTTTCATCAAATAGCAAAGCATTGTTGGTGCTAATTGCATCGGTATTAGTTACGATGACAATAGTTGTTATGTCATAAAGAGTTAGGTAACAAGCAATGCCAGAAGAATTTGACAGACCAAATAGCTTTGGTTGGTTAGTAAATGTCGTCGCTAATAAGGCGAGCAAAGATTTCGATGTAGAATTGAAAAAGTATGGACTAACCATCGCATTATGGCCGACCTTGATGTGCCTTTGGGAAGAAGAAGGGCTGACACAACGTGATATCGCCGCGAAGTCAAAAGTAGAAAATTCAACAACGACACGCACATTAGATAAATTGGAAAAGCTTGATCTTGTCGAACGAAGAGCGGATCCAAACAGCCGTCGCTCTTTCCGAATTTATCTTACAGAAAAGGGCAAGGAGCTCGAAAAAGATATCATTCCAGTACCCGCTCGCGTAAACAAAGAGTTGATGAGCGCATTAGATGCTGATGAGCAGCAACAGATGATCGGCTTGCTTAAGAAAATGGTCGCGGCTATTTAGCTTAAAGCCAACTCAGCAGCGACCGGTGAATAGCGCAGTCCAATAGACCCTCACCCTAGACGAGGGTTTTCTTATTTTCGTGACCACTTAATGTAGCAAAACAGGGAAGCAATGATCACCGCTCCACCTAATAGCTTTTGCATCTCAACGGTTTCACCCAACATACTCACGCTGAGTAATAGTGTCCAAACCGGCTCTAGAATCATGATCAGCGCCGCCACTTCCATGTTCACTGAATGCTGCCCTACTGTTTGCAATAAGTAACGAATAGAAGTCGCCACAACCGCTGAAACTATAAACCAGAAAGCCAAGGTTTTAGTAATCTCGAACTCAGGTTGAGCCGTCATTGAAGCGAACGCTAAACCGCTCACACCCACAATAAATAGCTGCACACAGATTGACGCGATAGGCTTAATATTGGTGATCACACGCTTATTCATTACAAAGTGAATGGACAACAGCATAGAAGCCAATAAGAAATAGAGCTGACTTTGTTCGACATGCCAACCGTTGGTCAAAGTGAGCAACAACATACCAATTATCGCAATCGGAAATGACATCCAAAAGGCGCGATTAGGTTTGACTCGAAACAGCACCCAAGAGACAAATGGCGCAATGATCATCGCGAGGCTCATGATAAATGCCCCTTCAGATAAAGTCTCTGTCACCGAAACCGCAAATACCCACACCTGTAATGAAGCCGATAGCAGTAAACCCACTCCGCAAAGAGATAGAATCTGCTTAAAAGAGAGCTTGCGAATATGGTGAATACAAAACGGAAGTAGAATCAGGCTTGCCACAACAAACCGCACACCAATGAACACTGGTCCTGGCATTTCTAATACCACCAGCTTAGATGCAATCCATCCGACCCCGGCTAACAGGGTGGCAAATAGGAGATACAATTCCCCACGCATCGCTTTCACGTTCATCATTTTATTCGGTCCAATAAAGAAAAAAGCAACCCGACTCTGCCAGGTTGCTTTTTATAAACATTCAACAGGATCAAGATACTATCTCAATACTCTGCTTCAAGCAGCTGTTTTTAGCCTGCGTATGCTGGGTAGTCTGTTAAGCCTTTTTCAGCACCACCAAACAGTGTATTTGGATCGTGCGCCGCTAGCGGGTAACCATTTTGAATACGAGCTGGTAAATCAGGGTTAGCAACGAATGGACGACCAAAACCAACCATGTCCGTTACACCTTCAGCCACCGCTTTTTCACCGCGCTCGCTGTCATATTTACCTGCGTAAATCAGTACACCATCATAAGCTTCACGAACAGCTGCTTTAAACGCTTTTGGCGTTTCTGGTGCATCGTCCCAGTCAACTTCTGCAATGTGTAGGTAAACAATCTTGTATAGGTTAAGTAGCGCTGCTGCCGCTGTGTACGTTTCAACTGGCGTTGCATCAACCGTACCGTTCAATGAAGTAAACGGCGCAAGACGAACACCAACACGGTCAGCACCAATCGCTTCAACCATAGCTTCAACCACTTCACCTAAGAAGCGTAGGCGGTTCTCGATAGAGCCACCGTATTCGTCAGTACGGTTGTTTGCTTCTGAGTCGATGAACTGGTTAATCAGGTAGCCATTTGCCGCGTGAAGTTCAATGCCATCAAAGCCTGCTTCGATCGCATTAAGTGCAGCTTGGCGATACTGTTCAACCACTTGTTTGATATCTTCTTTGGTCATCTCACGAGGTTCAACAACGTCTACAAAACCCGGTTCATCAGTACCGTTATCGATGAATACTTTTACATTTTCTGCTTTCAATGCAGAAGATGAAATAGGCTGCTCACCGCCAATGTTATCTGGATGCGTAACGCGACCTACGTGCCAAAGCTGAGCGAAGATTACGCCGTCTTTTTCATGTACAGCGTCCGTTACCTTTTTCCAGCCAGCGATCTGCTCGTCAGAATAGATACCAGGTGTCCAAGCATAGCCCTGACCCATTGGTGAGATTTGTGTACCTTCAGCAATAATCAGACCTGCAGTAGCGCGTTGAGCGTAGTAAGTCGCCATCATATCGTTAGCTGAGTTACCAGGTTGCGTTGCACGAGAACGTGTCATCGGAGGCATAACAATACGGTTTTTAAGCTCGATATTACCAAGTTGAATTGGTTGAAATAGTGCATTTGTCATTGTCATTTCCTCGATTAACCTAGTTGAATCAGTTCGATTTGGTAGCCGTCTGGGTCAGTAATAAATGCGATGTGCGTTGAACCACCTTTTACTGGGCCCGCTTCGCGAGTTACGTTGCCACCTAGCGACTTAATCTGGTCACATGCTGCGTAAATATCTTCCACACCCAATGCTAAATGGCCAAATGCGTTGCCCATTTCATACTCATTTGTATCCCAGTTATGCGTTAACTCAATAGTCGTTCCACCTTGCTCGTAACCAACAAAAACCAAGGTGTAGCGGTAATCGTTATTTACGTGGCGCTCAAGTTCTTTCATACCCAAAACTTTGGTGTAGAACTCAATAGACTTTTCTAAATCAGCAACTCGGATCATTGTGTGTAGGAATTTCATATTTCGCCCTTGATACTTTAATCTCAGCCTCGTCGTATGAAGCTAAGTAGTGTTCGTTGAGGTTAACCCTGAGGCCACCTATTTCTCTGTTGCTAGGTATATTACTGAACACACATAAATCAGTGAAATTATTAAAAATTCTCATTTTGATAATTTTTTGTTATTAAGATACTGACTAGTACCAACTAAGCGACACAAAAAGGGAAGCCAATGCTCCCCTTAGATTTCGACTCTCAATTAAAAACGCAAACGCCTATCTTTAAGCGTTTTAGACATCGCATCAGACGTATTAATCACTTGCTCTCGAAACCATTTATGAGCGGGGTCGCTATTCTGCTTCTTCAACCAAATCAGGTAGTGAGACATCTGCTCATAATCAAACGGAGGCTTAAAGAGTTGCAAGCCGAGCCTCTCTTGGAACTGGAGAGCCATAGAGAGTGGAACCGCCGTAATATAATCCGACTGACTACAGAGCAAGATATTGCTAAACAACGATCGTCCGTGAAATGCGATTTTACGTTTAGTTAAGTCCAAAGAAGTATAATGACTCAAGCTGCGTACTTTACGGCGAGTTCGGTCTAATACAGCATGCTTTTCACTCATAAACTGTGCTTCACTGATCTCTCCTTGAATACGAGGATGCCCCGAGCGACACACAATGGCAAAGTCTCCCTGGTACAAGGTTTCACTAGCAATACTTGGATGTTCAGGAACGACTATCTCAATCATCGCATCGAACTCTTGAGTTAAAAGATCTTCATAAATGCGATCATCGCTGTCTGGTTGATCAAAGACTTCCAGCGACAAGTTTTGATTAGGAAGCGCCGCGAAACTATTGAGCAGAACCCACTGTAAGTGCTCTGGTGCAGAAATAACAAACTTACGCTCAGAAGTTTGCTCATCAAAATTAGCCATCGACTGAAACACGCCATTGAGTTCATTGATCGGCGCTTTAATTTGTTCATACAAGCTTTGCGCATAAGACGTAGGCGCAACACCTCTTCCTTTGCGAACAAAAAGCTCTTGACCAATCTCTTTCTTTAGGCGAGCTAACGCGGTACTGATGGTCGATTGATTGGTACTGAGTTGATCCGCAGCTTTACTTAAACTGCCCTGCTCCATCACCGCAGAAAACACGGCAAGTAGATTAAAGTTGGGGATGTCGTTGCTCATATATCATTACTCGTTAGGCGACCATGAGCACCATGCTATCGTAAAAACGATAGAATGAAATAAGAATCCCTCGTTTAAAGTCCCAAATTGAGACACTAACATCCCGCGTAATTAGTTTCTTAATAGGTTTCCCCATGAAAAAACATTACCTTGCCATCACTATTGCGATGATGACGAGTAACGCGATGCTTTCAAACCCAGCACAGGCTGCGGCTCACCTTCTTCCTGAACTTGCTTCTCTCAACGCCAGTACCGCAGGCGCAGGGTCGGCAGCGTTAGGCGAAAGTGCGTTAACCGCATGGACTAACCCTGCCGCTATGTCTCAGCTACAAAGCGCTGAACTCACCGTCAATCTGGCAGGCCTCTACACAGACATTAACTACTCAGACACAGACCCAACAGAGCGTTTTGACAGTAACATTGATGCTGGCGGTTGGGCTCCGGTGGGAAGCTTCTACTTTGTTGCCCCTATCAACGACAAATTTCACGCTGGTTTTGCTTTGGCTTCTCAAGGTGGTTCGGGGATCGATTATGGTGATAACTTTTCTGGACAGCGTTTATTAAAGAATGTTGAATTCATGACTGTTCAACTGATGCCTTCGATATCTTACAAAGTGAATGAGCAGTTTTCGCTGGGTGCCTCTGTCAATGCGGAATACCTCACTGCAAACGGCGAGTTGAATCCTTTTATCGGCACTGGCAACATTGGATCTGAACACTTATTCAAAGCAGACGCGGATGATTTCACGGTTGGCTACTCTCTTAGTGCCTTTTACCAACCGAACGAACAACACCGTTTTGGCTTTATTTACCGATCTGAACTTGCTCATTACGGTGAGGGTGATCTTCAACATTCGGCTAGCGACACCAAACCCGATGTTGGGCTCGACTTTATCATGCCTCAACACATCCAGATTAGCGGCGTGCACGCCGTCAATGACCAATGGGACATGCTGTGGAGTGTGACTTGGTATGACCTATCAACTTGGACAGACCTCACGCTAGACATCAATGATAACTCAGTAAAAGTTGTCGACCGTAACTTTGACGATGTGTGGAACCTAGCCATAGGTACTCATTACCAAATCACCCCAACCTTACGACTAGAAACAGGCATCAGTTACGAAACTTCTCCTCAAGATGACGCAACTCATCAATATATGGATCTTCCTGTAGGCGAAACCAAACGTATTGGCGCAGGTGCCACCTATGCGCTCAATAAGAACTGGGAACTGCGCGCTTACTACGATTACATCGATCTGGACGAGCCCGAGTTGAATTATGCGAATGGCCGCGTTGTAGGCACTTATGACAACAGCGCACACTTCTTTGGAATGCAAGCGAACTATCGCTTCCTGTAAAGCAGCCATCTCGACCTTTCGTCGATTATCTATGAGTAACGCACAGTGCCTGATTCATGGCTTCACTCGTGCACTACATCAAGGCCTAGCTGTCCGCTAGGTCTTTCTCTATCTGTTCTTCAGCTGCAATATTTCATCCCCATTCAACATCGCATTTGATTGGGTTAGATTACATATTCAATAGAACATAAACAATACGATATTGTCTCGTTTATCATGACACTGTGTTTAGCGTCTTTGAGATATACATTTGAGGAATTAAAGCTACAATATTTCGAATCCAACGGTCTACCGTAAACAGAAACGTGTTTTTCCAGTGTTCAAAAACCTATTATCAGTTATATGTCATCCATCATTCACTTCTATTACTCCCTTTATTGTAAAAAGCGTGTAAAAAGATGAATTCCGCCAAATTTCTTATTGATACTTTTATTAGTCATTTCATTGATCCAAACCAAATTAACTAACGATGTTTTAAAGCCGAATTTGAGCGCCAGCAAATAATTCAATATACCGATTTAGAGCAATATTAACTCATCGTAATTACGATATTATCAAATCGTAATTCTGGGTAGATACTGCTCAAAACTCTTCCTATTATCCTGCTAACAAATCAATTCTTAGCCCAAACAGAATGCTGACAAATGTTTTACAACACTATGTCAATTGCCATGGAAGATCCCCTCGACAGACGAGGTATTACACGTAAAGAAGACAATAGCGAAAAGAACGAGCCTAATATTTCGTTCGACAGTGCATCGTCATTCAACCTGCGTTTCAGGCTAACAATAAGAATTGGTTTGTAGGGAAGCATATTCGCTTCTTGATACCGAGAATCGGTTGTCTGGACTGAGTAGTATCACTTTAAATACCATCTATTACTTTTGTTTATTATGCGCACCAATCTACCCACATAATAGACATCTACTTTTTAAGGTATCGTTAAAAGTTAGACTTCTAGGCTGCAAATTCTCTCTTCTTATTGATGTAGGTTGAGATATGAACTTTATTAAAATCGTTTTCCAGAAAATCTGGGCCGTTGTGATGGTCTTGATTAAATTCTGCCTGTTTATGGCAGTGATGTTTGCTGGAGCATGGGCTCTTGCACCATTAGGCACAATCCATTCTAAAGACATCGACATGTCTCAATTCAACAATCACCCCAATGAAATGATGATGAACTTCTTCCAGATGGAGTCCTTCTCTGGTTACTTGTTCTCAGTGACCATTGCTGTGGTATTAGCCGGTGTTTACGGCATGTGGCAGTTGCATGAACTGGGTGTGCATAAAGCAAAAGAGCACAAAAGCGCTCACGTTCAAATCGTGTTTGCACTGTCACTTTGCGGACTCTTCATCAGCAAAACATTCTGGGTTATCGCTTTGGTTATCGCATTGGCGAACTGGAAACATATTGGTCAATCACTGAGTGATGTGATTCGCCGTGGTGTACAGCCTAAACAAGACGCGACCAATACAGAGACTGCCGCAGTCCACGTATCACCTGAACAACCGGTAACAAAGCCGTCTTCAAAAGAAAAGACTCCAACAACACCATCCGCTACAGAAAAAGAGGTCGCATAATGAAAGAGATGATGATTCCATACATCCTAATTGTATGGTCACTATTTGCGACAGGCGCACTTAAGAAGAACTTCAAGAACTACACATGGGCTGCCATTGGTGGCGTAACGATTCTTGCGGTATTAGCGGTTATCTCTCGCTTGTGGGCACCCGTTGATTTAACCAACTCAACCACAGTGAAAGCACCACACGCGGTAATGTCACCAATCTTTGGCCAGCAGATCGACCAAGTGCTTGTTGAGCACAACCAAATGGTTAAAGAAGGCGACGTAATTTACACACTCGTCGACATTGACTCAGCCGCAGACAAAGCAAAGATCGAATCTTCAATTGTTCAGAAAGAAGAAGAGATTAAGCAAATGGATCGCGACTTAGAGCGTGCTGAAACGTCACCTGAAATCTTCAATATGCGTGACGTAGAAAAGTACGACTCTGATCTTCGAGTGCTGCACGCTGAACTTGTGTCGTTAAAAGCCGATCTACAAAAAGTAAATTGGGCGCAAGAGAAAAAGACCATTAGAGCGGAGTTTGACGGTCAGGTTTCGATAGTGAATATTGCTGAAGGTTCTGTTATGGGTAACATGCACCTCTACAACACCAGCAAAAAATTCCTTGAGATGCGTATTTCAGACCAAACTTACAACTATGTTCAAGTTGGAGACTTCGCTGAGTTCTTCGTTGATGCATACCCAGGCCACGTGTTCCGAGCAAAAGTACACAGCTTTAATGCCGGTACCGGTGAGTCGAGTATTTCTCCACTTCAGGGGCCACAAAGCGTCGGTCAACACGTAGTAAGAAACGGCAATGGTTTAGGTCGTACTATCGTACTTGAGATCATTGAACCAGAAGGTTACAACATCCCTATTGGTTCAACTGGCGCGGCTTGGATCTCAGCTGAGAAGCCACATCCGTTCTGGGGCTTCATTGATGTAATCGGTGCAGCAACGGTTCGTCTACAATCTTACAAGTCATACTTAGGTGCTTGGTAATATAGCCGCCTACTAATACTTAAGATCTTGGTAAGAGCTTGAGCTCTTAGTAAACGATTAAGCATTCAATGATGTGACGGTTATTCGCTCGTATAACTTCCACTCATGAACCTGCGACTAATTTCAAAATAAATGCCCTGAATTTCAGGGCATTTTTGTATCTGTTGCAAGCTCATTTACTAATTGATTTAGATCAAAATTAATCGCCAATACAATCGTTGATCAAATAAATCATCGTAAATTCGATAGATTGAAATATTATTAGCGCGTAGATAGCGACCTCCCCCACCTCTATCATTTGGCTCAAGAAATCCAATTCCTGTATCCAAATATAAGGTCACTACCATGACTAATACATTCAAAAAAATGGCACTTCCTGTTGCTATCGCGAGCACTCTACTTGCTTCTGGTTTTGCATCTGCAACGCCAACTGTAGAAGCGACATCGAAAGTCGGCCAAGAACTTCAGACGGCAAATGCTGCGCAATACCAAAACATTGATCTTGATGCTCGCTACAAGAGCGAGGTTCTATTCGAACACAAATCAAACCTATTCTGGGGCAAAGGCGAACGTATTCAAGTTGTTTCTAAAACAGGCGATTCTCTAGCTTACACTGCTGAGTCTGACCATGTTCACCCAATCCTCACCAAGCATGGTCGTAAAATGGACCAAGCAATCATCAAAGTAGATGACAACGTATATCTTGGTTACGGTTTCGGTCTAGATACACCTGTAATGATTGAAGGCACGGACGGCATCATCATTGTTGATCCAGGCGAGTCGGTAGAAATGGCTCAATCGGTTAAAGAGCAGTTCCGTCAAATCACCGACAAGCCGGTTAAAGCAATCATCTATTCTCACAACCACATCGACCACATCTCTGGTGTGCGTGCATGGGTGACTGACGAAGAAGTGGTATCAGGTGAAGTAAAAATCATCGCTGAAGAAGGCCTAACCGCTGCCGTGGCTAACTGGTCTTCAAACCTAGGTACTCTATTTGGTCACCGTACTTCTTACACCGGCGCTAAGCACGTAGAAGAAGGCGAGCACGGCACAGTAAACGACGGCCTTGGTCCACGCTTCATGCAAGGTGCTATCTCGTTCATCGAACCAAACCTGCTTGTACCAAGCCAAAGCCACATCGAAATCGAAATTGCTGGCGTGAAAATGCACATCGAGAACGTGCCATCTGAAACTAAAGATGAGTTAGTGGTTTACTTCCCAGACCAGAAAATCCTGCACGCGGCTGAAGTACTTCAAGGTGAGAACTTCCCTAACCTTCACACCATCCGTGGTACTAAATTCCGTGACCCATCAATGTGGTTCAAGGGCATCGACGTAATGCGTAAGTTCGACACTGAGATCATGATTAACTCTCACGGTCGTCCTGTTGAAGGTAAAGAAGCAGTAGCTGACGTACTAACGGCTTACCGTGATGCGATTCAATACACTCATGATCAAACTATCCGTTACATGAACAAAGGTATGACGCCAGACGAGCTAGTTGAAGTAGTTAAACTTCCTAAGCACCTTGCAGAACACCCTTGGTTAGGTGAACACTACGGTACTGTTGCACACGCCGTGCGTCAGATTTACGTAGGTTACAACGGTTTCTTCGAAGCGGATCCATGGCAGCTAGAGCCAATGGCTTACGAGCAACGCGCTAAAGCATTCGTAGAGATCATGGGCGGTCGTGACAACATCCTTACTACTGCACAAGCAGCAATTAAGGCTGAGAACTACACATTTGCAGCAGAAATTCTTTCTTACCCAATCACGGTAAACAAACAAGATATGGAAGCTCGTGAGATGAAAGCACAAGCTTACAAAGCATGGGCTGCAGACCAAGTGAACATCAACTGGCGTAACTGGGCGCTTAACGCAGCTGCTGAACTAGAGAACAAGCGTGACTTCTCTAACATGATCAGCTTTGCTTCTGTGGACGTTCTTACTGCGCTACCAAGCAATCAGATCTTCGACATGATGACTTCAACGCTTATCGCTGAAAACTCGTTAGACGTGAACATGATGCTAACGTACAACTTCTCTGATACGAACGAAGCATTCACTATCGAAATTCGCAACGGTATTGCTCAGTTACACGAAGAAGCAGTGAAAGGCGCAGACGTTCAAATCGACACCACTCGTGCAGTATTGAACCAAATCTTGATTGCAGGTCCAAACGCTCAACAAGTGATTGGTACCAACCTACAGTCTGGTGCATTCACGTTCTCGAACGGCGACATCAAAGGTTTCGGTCAATTCATGAGCTACTTCGATAAGCCAATGACTCCAGAAGAGATCATGCTCATCGTTCGCTAATTGTCAAAGGCTGCTAAGGATGGCGAGTCGATAACTTAGGGACCCATTGTGGTCCCTTTATCGTTTATTTGTTAGTACAGTTCGCAACCTTAACTCAACGATCTAGGTCTATTGTTGGACTAAGGAAACTGCCCTACTTCGTTTAAGGTTCACACATGCTAAAACGTTTTGTTCTATTGCTTTCACTCAGTTCGTCTCTGGTATTAGCTTGCGGCTTACACCAAGAAACCGGATTTAGTTTGGTGACAGAGCCCGGTTCACTCGAGGTGTTTGGCAATGTCATCACAGCCAGACAAGACGATGAATTCAACAATCTCAATAAGCCGGACCACTTTCGACTCTTTGCGATCAAGGCTGCGCTTGCGAAACCCCACCCAAGCAAAATTGAGTTCAACTTATTCGAAGCAATTAAAGGTCATTACAGCCAAGTGAAACTCGAGAACGGCGTCGATGTTTCAGGCAGAGACACTTTGCCTACCGAGGAAGATCTATTACTGATTACGGAACTCGATGTGTTCGATGCGTTAGCAACCGGCACTATCTCTTGGGATCACGCGATACTAAACGGCTTAGTGATCATCAACGGCCCACAAGATAAACGAGAGCAGCTTGAAGATTGGCTTGGTGATATTTTTAAAGGGCAATAGCTTAAAGCGAAACAGATAAAAGATCGTCAAACCCTCGGACTTCAGAACATTGAGGGTTCAACGACAAACTTAAATCAAAAAAGCGTAGGCAACGGAACCAACTCCAGCCCCAACACACCACTGATGCTCATCACCACCAGCAGAGAGACTTTAAAGACCGTCTTTGACCATTGGATGTAGTTGGCGCAATCCACCTTACGGAATGTCACCTTGGTCCACATAAAGCATACTGCTGCCGACACCGCTAGGTATTCGTAACCCGCTTCTCCGAGCAAGAACAGCCCGAGTGCAACCGCGCCAAACGCAACCACGTACGCTTTCATATGTTTGTGAGCCTTATCGACACCCTCTTTTACCGGCAGTACAGGGATACCTGCATCTCGGTAGTCTTGAATGCGGAACATCGCAATCGCATACGAGTGCGGCATCTGCCATAAACAGAACATGATGAACAATAGAACGGCTTCTAAGCTTAGGTAGTTAGTCACGCCAAGGTAGCCAACCAATGGAGGAACCGCGCCAGAGATGCTTCCCACTAAGGTGCCGTAAACCGAATTACGCTTGTACCACATGGTGTAGAAAAAGACGTAAAACACATAGCCAAGCAACACCACCACCGCAGACATTGGATTAACGTATTGGAACAATAAAGCCGTACCAGCCAGCAACATGACTAACGCATAGATGAATGCGACGTCAGTATTGATGTTGCCCTGAACCAACTCTCGGTTCTGAGTGCGTTTCATTTTTTGATCAATATCGCGATCAAAAATGTTATTCACCACACAACCTGATGCAATCACAAGCCCCACACCCGCCAATGTTGTCAGTAACAACATCGCACTGGCTGGTTCTGTCTTTGCGGCAAGGAAAAACCCCGCCGCAACAGAAATCAGGTTGCCGAAAATGATGCCCGGTTTGGTAATAGACAAATAACTTTTCAGCATACCCTAGCCTACAACTTCATGTTGACGTTCATGTTGTAGATGATCCACACCGAGCCAGCGATAAGGATCAATACAACAATGGCAGTAAACATCAGTGATACTAAATTCCACTGACCATCGGTTGTCTTCACTTCCATATGTAGGAAGTACTTAAAGTGTACGAAGATCTGCACTAGCGCACAGCCAAACAGAACGACGTAAGTCTCAGTACTTGGAAGCGCATGCGCCCACACTACATAGAACGGAATAATGGTCAGAATCAGTGATGCAACAAAGCCAATCACGTAATCTTTTGCGCCACTGTCTAGATGCTGTTCCATTACATCACCCCCATTAAGTACACGATGGTAAATACACAAATCCAAACGATATCTAGAAAGTGCCAGAACAAGCTCAAGCACTTAAAGCGCATCGACATGTTGTCGTTCAAGCCTTTTGTTGAAAGCTGGTGATACGCTACTGCCATCCAAATAAGACCAAACGTTACGTGCAAGCCGTGTGTGCCTACCAAGGTAAAGAACGCAGATAGGAACGCACTCTCTTGAGGGCCATAACCTTCAGCAATCAAGTGATGGAACTCATACACTTCCATACAGATAAAGGCTAAACCCAGAAGAAACGTTACTTTTAGCCACTTTTTCAGACCAGCAACGTCTTGGCGTTTCATTGCGATCATGCCAAAACCGAAGGTGATACTACTGAACAGCAACATCATGGTTTCCACAAACACGAACGGAAGTTCGAAGATGTCTTTACCCGTTGGTCCTGCAATAGAGCCACTTTCTAAAACGGCATAAGTCGCGAAAAGCGTGGCAAACAGCACACAGTCACTCATCAAGTAAACCCAGAAGCCAAACAGCTTGTTGCCCGCTGAGTCATGGTGATGATCATGCGAGTGTGCAAGATCGTAAGTGTGCGACGGAGTATTAGCTTGCATACGTCGTCTCCAAATCATCTTTATTTGTGTTGTTATCACCGTCAGCGCTGTTTTCACCCACCGACTGTTTTTTCGCTTCTGCTAACTGTGCACGTCGAGCCGCTTCAATCGCTTTGATCTCCTCAACTTCCACGTAGTAGTCAACATCGTCGTTGTAGCTGTGTTGAATACACGTCACGACAATACCAACCAGGCTTGCCGCCGCTAGCCACCAGATGTACCAGATCATTGCGAAACCAAATACCAACGACCATGCAGATACATAAATACCTGTCGGTGTGTTCTTCGGCATATGAATACGTTCGTATTCTTCTTCCTTAGTTGGATCGAACTCGCCGCTTTGCTTTTGATACCAGAACGCATCTAGCTCATCGCCCTTAGGCAGTTTTGCAAAGTTGTAGAACGGCGGTGGTGAAGACGTTGCCCACTCAAAAGTACGTCCGCCCCACGGGTCACCAGTAAGGTCGCGGTTTTGGTCACGGTCACGAACACTCACGAAGAACTGAACAAACTGACACACAACACCCATCGCAATCACACCAGTACCTGCAGCCGCAACCGCCAGTAGAGGTAAGAATTCAGGGTTAATATCTTGGCTCAAACGACGCGTCATGCCCATGAAACCAAGAGCGTAAAGCGGTAAGAACGCCATCAAGAAACCGATGATCCAGCAGTAAAACGCACGTTTACCCCAAACTTCGTTCAGAGTGAAACCTGTCGCTTTCGGGAACCAGTAGCCAATCGCCGCAAAACAACCGAATACTACGCCACCAATGATCACGTTGTGGAAGTGAGCAATTAGGAATACTGAGTTATGCAGAATGAAGTCTGCACCCGGTACTGCCATTAATACGCCCGTCATACCACCAACGGTGAAAGTGATAAGGAAACCAACAGTCCACAGCATAGGTGTTGTGAAACGGATGCGGCCTTTGTACATGGTGAACAGCCAGTTGAAGATCTTAACCCCGGTCGGGATAGAGATAATCATGGTTGCGATACCAAAGAAAGCATTCACATTCGCGCCAGAGCCCATAGTGAAGAAGTGGTGCAGCCAAACGACAAACGCAAGGATAGTGATTGCAACCGTTGCCCAAACCAGTGAGGTGTAACCAAATAGCTTTTTACGTGCGAACGTTGCTGTCACTTCCGAGAACACACCGAAGATAGGCAAGATCAGGATGTACACCTCTGGGTGTCCCCATGCCCAAATCAGGTTCACATACATCATCACGTTGCCACCAAGATCATTGGTGAAGAAGTGCGTGCCGATGTATCTATCCAGCGTCAGTAGCGCGATGGTTACCGTTAGGATCGGGAAAGAGATGATGATCAGAATGTTGGCACACAGAGACGCCCACGTGAACACAGGCATCTTCATCATTGGCATAGACGGAGTACGCATGCGCAGAATGGTCGCGAAGAAGTTCACGCCTGTTAGCGTTGTACCGACACCAGATATTTGCAGCGCCCATATCCAATAATCGACCCCGACTCCAGGGCTTGCCTCAATACCTGATAGTGGCGGATAAGCCAGCCAACCTGTACGGCCAAATTCACCAAGGCCTAGTGACATATTGGTTAGGATCACGCCCACGACAAACAGCCAGAAGCTCAGATTGTTTAGATAAGGGAACGCAACATCACGAGCACCGATTTGCAGCGGTACGATGATGTTCATCAAACCAATAACCAGCGGCATCGCTACAAAGAAAATCATGATCACACCGTGAGCGGTGAAGATCTGATCATAGTGATGCGGTGGTAAGTAACCGCTCTCGCCTGCAGCGGATAGCAACTGCTGACTACGCATCATTACCGCATCGGCAAAACCACGAATCAACATGATCATTGCAACGGCAATGTACATGAAGCCCAGTTTTTTGTGGTCTACTGAAGTAAACCATTCGTTCCATAAGTATTGCCATTTCCCAGCTTTCGTTACCGCAGCAACAACAGCTAAACCAACCAGCGCAATCACCGCAAGTGTCACGACGATAATAGGTTCGTGGTAGGGAATGGACTCTAGAGTTAATCTTCCAAACATTACGATTATCCTTGGTTTTCCGGCAAACAGTTCATTGAACCAGGGTGCTGAGTCACAACATCAGTGAACAAAAATGGTGGGACACTAGAAAACAGCGTCACAGGTTCAGCGACACTTGGCGCTGCCAGTGAACGGAACTGCTCCCAATCTTCAATGCGATCAGGGCTTGCCTTCACCGTCTCCACCCAGTTTAAAAATGCCACTTGATCAGGCAGTGCTGATGCGGTGAATTTCATCTGAGAGAAACCTTCGCCACTGTAGTTCGACGCAAAACCTTTGAAGTCACCTTCGTGGTTTGCAATCAAGTTCAACTTGGTCACCATTCCCGGCATCGCGTAGATCTGCGAACCAAGACGCGGGATAAAGAACGCGTTCATGATGTTGTCTGAAGTCAGCCTAAACGTAACAGGTACATCTTTCGGGAACGCCACGTAGTTAACCGTTGCAATGTGTTGTTCCGGGTAGATGAACAGCCATTTCCAGTCCAGCGATACCACTTCAATCACCATTGGCTGTACATCACTCTCTAGAGGCTTAGATGGCTCTAGTTCGTGTGTTGAACGCCAAGTGATGGTCGCAAGAATCGCAATAATGATGATTGGAATCGTCCATACTACGATTTCAATCTTGGTCGAGTGCGCCCAGTCAGGTGCATACTCTTCCGTGGTATTGGTTTCGCGGTATCTATAAGCAAAGTAGACCGTCATTAGGATCACAGGGATAACGACAATCAGCATCAGAAGCAAAGCAGTAATAATCAGCTCTTTTTCCTGAACGCCAACACTACCTTTAGGGTCGAGCAATGCGGAGTTGCATCCTTCGAGCATCAGGGCAGTTGCCACCAAACCAATCCTCGACAGGTTTGCTCTCGATAAAATGCGTTTATATCTTGAAGCTTCCATTAACTTTCTCGATGGTTATCCAGTCTCAAATCGAACGTCCGAGTACTGGTTATCATGGTCATTAGAATATTTATGTGTTGAGCATGTGAAACGCTGCATCTCAAAGGGAAGCCGAATTGAGCCTGATTTTGCTTGGTGAAAACATTACCGCACGGTTAAAACCACACAAAAATTATGACTTAATTGTTACACTTTGAAATGCATTGTTACATTTGGCGCATTATGGAGAGTTGGGATTGAAAGCTCACCCAGCAAACTTGGAAACTAACCTTCCAGTTATGAAAGTCGAATGGCTGAAATGTGTCGAGAAACAGATACACAAGATAAACGTGCTACATCAGCGAAGCTAATTGTGGAAAGGAATGGTAATGAAACAATTGACGAAGGGAGAGGTAGCCAACGACGACCACACCGATGAACTACATTAGAAATCGCGAATTAAACAAAGCGTGATCCAGTTCAAATTTATGAATTCACATACAAGTTTAATGGTATTCATAAATAAAATTGTTAGCACGAAGTATTCATTATCAATATGAATGATAAGCTTTATTTCATCACGATGATGGGTATCGAAATAGAAGGCCAATGAAGCCAAAGCCGAGTAAAAGGAGTCGTTTTGCCGTCAAAATACAGAGACAAGCACGCCCTTACTCTCCCACTTCGAGGAAAATAAGGGCGCTGATTTGTCAATTATGCCGCTTGTGGTGCCACGGTTTTGCGCTGTTTTTTAGTCATCAGATGATAAACCACAGGCACGAAATAGAATGAGATAAGTGTGGTTAATACCGTACCGCCAACAATCGCGACCGCGAACGGAGGCCAAAAGCCACCACCAGCGATGATCAATGGCATAAAACCGCCAACGGTTGTAATCGTGGTCGAGCTGATATGACGAGTACACGACATCACCGCCTCTACGACCGCATCCACATTACCAGACGAGGCTTGTTCATCCAGTTTCAACTCCGTCAAAATAACGATGGCTGCATTAATCGCTAGCCCCGCAATTCCGAGCATCGCTATGATCACCGTAAAGCCAAATGGATAGCCGAAGATCCACACCGATAACAACCCTAGCCCACCAGCCAATGCCGCCACCATAAAGATGATGCTACTTAACCTAAACGAGTTAAACGACATCACGACAACCAACACCATCAACACAACCACAACGGCGACATTCGAGATAAGACTGTTTACCGAGTGATCGCGCTCTGCGGATTCGCCGCCAAAATCGATGCTGTAGCCCGATGGAATTTCGTAACTTTCCAATCGTTTTTGGAACTCATTGAGCACGGTTTGCGGCAAGACGCCCGCTTCAATGTAGCCCTCTATGGTGTTGACACGCTGTCCGTTGCGACGAGTAATTGCACCACGACTGGTGGTCAGTTCAAGCTCAGCCAAAGTCGAAACATTAATGCCCGTAGAGTAGACCTCAGAGCTGATTGGCAAACGAATATTACTTAAATGCGCAAGGTTTTCACGGGCTTCATCCGCAACACGAACACGGATTGGTACTGACTCACTGCCCTCAATCACAGAGCCACTTTCGCGACCAGTCAGTGTAGTTTGCAACATGCCAGCAAACTGATTCAGTGAAATACCGTTGAGTTTTGCCGTGTCTTCATCGACCTTCAGCCACACCTTAGGTGTACCCGGCTGCAAGGTTTCTCGCGTGTGAGTCACATGAGGAACACTCGCTAAGATCAAGCGAACATCTTCACCAATCGCTTTCAAGGTATCGAGGTTTTCACCATAAACACGTAGCTCAACTGGCGCAGTAAATGGAGGGCCTTGGTTAAGCTTACGTACCAAGATTTGTGCTTCCGGTACCTCTTCATCCAACACCTTCTGCAACTCAGGAATCAGCGCGTTGGCTTGAGCAAAGTTTTCCGTTTTCACCATGGCTTGCGAGAAGTATGGCGCGTTATTTTGTCTTGCTTGTAAGTTGTAATAGAAAGACGGGAAGTTTGCGCCCACCAACCAATCAATGCGCTCAACTTCTGGATAGCGATGGATGATGTCGTCTATTTTTTCCGAGGTATTCTTGGTCGCATAAATGCTCGCTTGAGGCGGCATGTACACCTGAATCTCAAACATGTCTCTGTCTGATGGCGGGAAGAACTGCTCAGTCAGCTGAGACATACTCCAGTAGCCAGTAAACGGCACCAATAATACCAAAGCAATCGTGATGATTGGATGCGTGACACCAAAACGGACAGAAGATGAGAACCAACGTGTTAGAGCAGGAATTCTTAAGCCCGTCATGTACCAGTGATGTTGCCCCTTCTTGTCCACATCACTCAATTGTTTCGGCAACAACCTTGTCGCTAGGCCAGCAATTAAGGTGTGCGATATAATATAAGAACCGATCAATGAGAAAGAGACCGTAATCGCAATACCACCGACAAATTCTCCCGACGCACCCGGCATCAAGATAATCGGTGCAAACGCCAGAACCGTGGTCAAGGTTGAGCCTAGTAAAGGAATCCACAAGTGCTTCAGCGCATTCATGGTTGCTTCTGCTCTGTGCTGCCCTTTCAATCGATACGCCTGAATGGTGTCAACCATCACCACCGCGTTATCGACCATGATCCCGAGCGCAACAATCAAGCCTGTTACCGACATCTGGTTGATTGGCACGCCGGTCATTTTCATGATCGATAGCGTAAGCAGCGAAGTGAGTGGCAGCGAAATAGCCACTAATATTGCCGCGCGGACGCCTAAGGTCACGAACAATACAATCAAGATCAAACCGAAACCGATCATCAAGCTTTTGCCTAAATCATTTAGGCGAGTTTCGGTATAGCCCTGCTGATTGAACAGTACGGTGACATCGATATTACTTGGCAGCTCTTGTTGAAACTTGTCGATCAACGCATTCGCACGTGAAGTCCAATTATCAACCCGAAGATCAGGGTGCATTCGCGCCGCGACGATCACACCCGGTTCACCATCAATAATGGCAATCTGATCTTGTGGGGTTTTCTCACCACGCCTTACCGAAGCGATGTCTTCCATGCGAATGATGTGACCATTACTATCCGTCGCGATAGGGACTTGCTTAATACGCTCAATTGAATCAAGTTCCGATTCAATCTCTAAACCAAATCGAGAATAAGCACTGACTAGTTCGCCCGCCGAGTTCTTAGCGTCTGCCCCTTCCAGAGACTCAGCGATGTTAGCACTCGAACGCCCTAGCGCTGCGGCATCAGCAGTTCTTAGACTTATTTGAATCTCTTCTTGTGGCATCCCATATTCATCAACAAACTCGGTACCCGACAAGGTTCTCAACCGCTTAGCCAGTTCTTTAGCATAACGTCCAAGCGTTAAGCGATCAGGTTCGCCCGCACCAGACCAAGTCAAAGAAGCAATGGTGGTGAAAGCATAGGTATGGTCACTGTCGAGATCGGGAGAATGGGCACCCGCAGGTAAGATGGATTCGATATCAGACAGCTTGTCACGTGCTTGCGACCAGACTGGTTCAGGCTCGGTGATAGTGTCATCAAGCTCAAGCGTTACAATAGACACGCTCGGCCTTGAGGTTGAGCTCACCAGTTTAACTTCACTCAATTCACGAAGCTTATTCTCGATAACCTCCGTAACCAAAGTTTCCACTCGTTCGGCACTGGCTCCGGGAAAGCTGGTTGTGATGTTTGCATAACGGTTGATGATCACCGGATCTTCTGCGCGCGGCAGCGTCATGAAGGCTGAAATGCCACTCACCATCAGCAGCGCGGTCATTAAGATCAGTAATCGGGTATTGGAAATAGTCTCTATGATTTTCATACTATTCCCTATTCCGCAGCAGTGGTTACTGGCTTCACGGTTTGGCCCGGAACCAAGCGATGCAAACCACTCGCGATAACCTGCTCGCCATCTTCAATCGCACCACTCACATACGCTTGTTGATTGTTCGCAAACAACACCTGAACACTTCTACGTTCAACCTTGTTGCCATCACCAATCACAAAGATGTTCCAAACACCGCGCAAACCATCAATCAAACCATTTAAAGGCACCCAATAACCTTGGTCGTCGATTTGCTCGTCAAACTTAAGGTAGGCCAGTTGACCTTCTAAAACAGTCGCTTGCTCAGGGAAAAGATAGCGTAAACCAACACTGCGGGATTGCGTGTCGACCATGGCACCCGGATTCAACAACGTTACATCATAATCATCTCGCCCAACACGAATGCTTGGCGAAGAGAGTGATGTTACCTTTGTCATCTGATGGGCAGGAATACCGATAAAGGCTTCTTTGCCTTCCGATGCCAGTAATGTAAGAGTTGGATTACCGACATTGACCACATCACCTAACGAGACAAAACGCGTTGCGATAGTGCCTGAATAAGGCGCAAGAATCGTCGATTTAACCAATTTGAGGTCGTTACCTTTTACCGAGGCGTCAATGCGCAGTAAGTTCGCTTGTAATACACGCTGCTCACTGGTTAACGAATCGATTTCTGCTTCGGCACTGAAGCCTTTTGCTTTTAGTGAGCGTTGACGTTTTAAGTTCGCAGCAACAAGGCTCAACTGGGCTTTCACTTCTTCAGCTTGTGCTTTTAGTTGGCTCGATTCGGTCTTCAACAGCTGAGTATCTAACTTGATTAACGGCTGACCTTCTGTGACTGTGTCACCGACATCCACCAGAATCTCGTTAACTTTCCCCGCCAATTCAAAGCCGAGATTCGCCTGTTGACCCGCTTTGACCACACCGACATATTCACGTTGTACTTCGTATGATGGAGAGCGTTCCAAAGCGACAGTCTCTACTGTTAAGACTGTCGACGCTGCACTATTCGATTTCACTGCAGCATTATCTGCATCGGATGTTGTCTCGGCTTGTGTATTTTCACCACACCCGACAAGAAGAGTCGACAACGCCACTGCCACTGCGCTTCCCTTCATCAATTTATACATACTTCCTGTTCCTATGCGGTACTCAATTATGTTCTTTTTTTAGACTAACCAAACCAAACTAGACTGTCTAGTTTGATTATGTTAAAAATAAGTTTCATGGTTAATGATTGATAAAACCATCACAAAAAGCATAATGCTTAGCGCCAAATGAGATACCTATTACTGAATATCAATAGACATTAAGCAAAGAGACAAGCTAGGTAGCGACCCAACACCAAGTAACGAGAAGCAAGCACGTGACGAAAATCATCAAAAGTGAACAGAAGAGATCGCAGATCTTAACCGCAGCAAGTAAACTTTTCTCTGAACATGGCTTCAAGATCAATATGGATCAGATAGCCAAAGCAGCGAACGTTTCCAAGCAAACGGTCTACTCTCACTTTAAAAGCAAAGACGTTCTTTTTGAAACCTGCATGCAAACCAAATGTGCCGAGCGTGAGCTGAGCCATTCAGCCTTTGACATGGGCGCCACTTTGGAAGAAGAATTGGTGAAGTTTGGTGTCAAGTTTCAGGACTTATTGCTGGATGAACAGTCACGACAAACCTTTCAGAACGCGGTCAGTCAATCCAACACGCACCCAGAGATCGCCTCTATCTATTTAGAGACCGGCCCTCAAAAAACCACCAAGTTACTCGCCGATTACCTGCAATCGAAAATAGATTCTGGAGACCTTACTCTGTCGACGTCTAGCTCACCGATCATTGCAGCTCGTCAACTGCTGCTGATGTTTCATGGCAAGTCAGCGTATTGGTCGCTCTTCGGCCATGATAGCGGCGAATCTGACGAGGAAAGGCTCAACTACACGCGCGAATGCGTTGCACTTTTTTTGAATGGAAACCAGCCTCGTTAATCACTCATAACTCATAACTCATAACTCATAGCTAGTTTCTCATAGCACTTAGTCCGCATTCTGGGCTGATTCGAGAAGCAGTTCATAGAAACGTTTTGCGGCTGGGCCTGTCTTCGCACCTTTCGGCAGAGTTAGATGCAATGGAACCTGATAACCACTGCCATTTTCTACATTCAAAACCGTGAGCTTGTCACTGCCTCGGCTATCAACAATATGCTTTGGCAGCCTACAATAGCCTACGCCCTGCTCTACCGCACCAAAGGCATGATCGAAATTATCGACCGTAATACGCTGGCTCGACTTCAACCAGCCGACATCTTTTTTCTCTCCCAGCTTTTCAACCGAGCCTAAATCTCTTACTACAATTTGTGGCAGCGACGATAACTGGTTCAATGATATAGATGCTGCACTAGCAAGCGGATTTGAATTGGCGGCAACAGGCTCCATCTTGGTAAATCCAAAAGCTTCGGCCGAGTAATTGGTAATTGGCAGGTTGATGATGGCAACATCGGCACGTTCTTGAGTGACCATTTCGGTGGTCTTCGACAAGGATGTTTCAACCACTTGGATTGAAGTGGTGTTGTTCTCGGCCATAAACGCAGCCATCGGCTTATAAAGGCGCTCAAGGCAGCACAAATGGTCAACGGCGACCACAATTTCAGACTCCACACCCTTTGCTAACTGTTCACTGATCAGCTCCAATTCCCGAGCCTGTTCCAGCATACTACTCGCCCTGCGCAATAACGCTTTGCCGTCTTCCGACAGCACCGCTCTACGTCCTTCAACTTGCACCAGAGACACACCCAATTGATCCTCCAATTTTCTCAATGCATAGATCAGCGTGGTATGGCTCTTGTTGAGCTGCAATGCTGCCGCCTGAATGCTGCCAGCGCGGTCTATCTCATAGAGTGTTTGCCATTGGTCGAGGGTAGTCTTTAATCTCATCGGTCTAAAATCCTGACAGTTAGTGGCAATATTATGAACTTTTCTGTCTGTTTTTTACAGGTAATATAAATCTCAACAACAAACGAGAATGGCTTGTTTGTCTTAAACACCTATTTGTTAATGGAATTTTTTAAACGGAATTTGCTAAACAGAATTTGCTAAACGGAGAAACACCATGAAACTACTACAAGTTGATTTTGAATTTTCAGGCCCTTTCGGTGAAGAGATGTCGAACGCACTCGTAGACCTAGCTAAGTCCATAAACAACGAGCCGGGTATGATCTGGAAAATCTGGACAGAAAACCAAGCCGAAAAGCTAGGCGGTGGTGTCTACCTTTTTGAAGACCAACTCAGCGCAGAAAATTACCTAACAATGCATGCCGCTCGCTTAAAAGAGATGGGCGTTGATGAAGTTCGCGGCGTGATTTTTGACGTCAATCAACCATTAACTACCATTAACAAAGGCCCAATCAACGGCTAATAAAATGAATAAAGAATGAGTGAAAGGCACGAGATAGAGAGATAACAAATGAACAATAAAACGTTTTTAAGCCTACACGGCATCATTTACGCAGGTTTTGCCTTCGCGTTGTTTTTTCTACCAACGGTCATGTGGCCTATGTACGGCGTGGAAATTAATGATAAGTACGCTTATTTTCTCTCTCAACACACCAGTATCTTCCTTGGTGGTATTGCAGCGATAACGTGGTTACTGCGAGATATTGAAGCGGGAGTCAGTGCCAAGAAACTCATCCAAGGCTTGGTTGTCACCAATATGCTAGGTGCAATCATCACACTGTATGCCGCTTTCACGGGCATCTTTGTTGGCTTTGGTTGGAGCGACCCAGCGTTCTTCCTTTCGCTATCAGTACTGAGCGTGTTGCAGGTGCGTAAGCAAGCTTAGTGAGTATGATTCTCAGGTAACATAAACAAAAAAACACTCGGTACATGCCGAGTGTTTTTATATTAATTTTTCTATCAAGACCAAAGTTAGATTCACTAATAAGAGATAATCTTGATGTCTGATTTTGTTATCTGCTAGCAGACGACGAACGACCAAGCATGCGGCTTAGTGTGCCATCTTTATCGACAAACTGGTGTTTCAATGCGCCTAAGACATGCAGAGCAAGTATCACCATGATCAAGTTAACTGAGTTAACGTGAACGAAAGAAGCTGCAGATTGTAACCATTCCGTTTTCTCACCGGCGGCAATTAGCTCTATCCCGAATAAATCTAATCCTCGGCCCCCCGCCACACTCATCACAGCGCCAGAAATTGGCATCGCCAACGTCACAAGCAGTAATAAATGATGAACGCCTTTCGCCGCTATCTCTTGTGCTCTAGATAGTACCGCCACGCTGCTAATTGCGCCCTCTTTAAGGCGCCATAAAAAGCGCAACAGTGCTGCAGCTAAAACAATCAAACCCAATGATTTGTGAAGCCCCATCAACTCGCCTTTTTCAGGGCCGCGTGGCATGCCTTCGAATTGAAGTCCAATAACAAACACAGCGATAAACAAAATGCCGGTAAGCCAATGGAAAATAACCGTCTGTTTAGATAATGATTTATTCATAATGACCACTCTATGTCTCTGACCTAGGTGTTATTTTGACTCATTATCATTACACTTAACATGGTCTTTGCGTAAAGTTACGTAAAGACCAAGAAACCGCTACATACCGTTATTTTGAATGCTCGACGTAAATCAGCTCATCGGTATTAAACCCACGATCTTTCGACATCGCTTTAAACTTCTCCATCACTTCTGGTGCGACTTCAGGAGTTCTTGCTAGTAGCCATAAGTAATCAGTGTCGGGCCCAGAAACGAACGCGTATTGGTATCCTTCCTCTTCCAATTCAAACACCACATAAGCACCATAAAACGGACCGAAGAACGACACTTTTAAGTAACCTTGGTCGCTACCTTCAACAAAATACGCTTTGCCTTCTGCCTCATTCCATTCGCCCTCTTCAGCCGAATAACCGCGGTTAATCACTTTCACGCCGCCATCATCGCGTAGGCTGTATTCAGCGCTCACATTACTTAAACCGCGCTCAAACGAGTGGTCTAAGCGGGCCACTTCGTACCATTTCCCTAAATATCTATCCAATTCAAACTGCTGAACTGGCTTTACGGTTTCTGGCATGCCAACGCATCCGCCCAATAAAATCACACTCAGCAGCAAAAGTATTTTCTTCATCCTAACCTCGACTTGTTTTAATCGTAATACGAGTAAGTCATTTGAGTCTTAACTTACGTCCTTGTTAATACGTGAACCCCATTAGCATGGTTCATATAACATTAAATTATTCAGACGTTTATGGAAATCGTTTCGTTGGTGAATGAATCAAAGCCGCTTCATTGACTCTCGATATTGAGTCGGCGTCACCTGCTTATAAGATTTGAACTGGCGATTGAAGTTAGCTTGGTTGTCATAACCGACTTTTTCCATAATCAGATTCACAGGCAGAGATGTATTTAGCAGTAAATCACACGCGACATTTAATCGAATTTTCTTCAACCGCTGACTGAAGCTCTCGTTGTAGTGCTTTTGAAACAGGCGCCTGACACTGCTCTCACTCACATACAAATGACTAGCTAAGTCATTTACGGAAATATCGTGGATAAAATGATTCATCAGAAAGGCTTCGACCTTGTCTAGCTTGTGGCTGACTTCGTCTTCTTCAATCGAGTTAAAGGTTGGGTTAATTAACTGCACGACTTCTTGGTCATCAATCAGCAGAGCAAACAGAGAGAATAGAGTCAGTAGCTGTTGATGAGGAGGCTGTTCCATCACCTTATCTAGCAGTTGTGTTGCCCTCTCAGCAGTATTAGGAGAAAACTGCAACCCTTTCTTTGAGTCTTCTAACAGCACACGTAACGGTTCAAGTTCACGACAGCACGCCATCAACGGCTCAATCCAATCTTTACGAAACCAAATCACATGAGTTTCGCAAACGCGTGAGTCATCACTGCTCTCTTCCGAATAAATGGCATGAGGCAAATCTGGGCCAACCAAAATCATATGGTTATGGAACACATCGCTTTGGTGGTGGCCGACAAAGCTATGCCCCGAGAAGTGACGATGAATAGCAATCTCATATTCTTCATGTCGATGCCAACCATAACTCTTGCTGCCTTCAACGATTTTCTTGTAGCGCCATGACATGCCAACTCGTTGTGGCACCTTTTCTAAGTAACCTTTCATTACGACACTCTGTGACCCTCTAATACTGAAAGTATACCCGTCAAACCATTTAAGTGAGCACTTTGACTGAAAAGTATTGGATATTGCGCTAACGGTACTCATCCAACTTTCTCCGCTAAATATACTGCAGGTGAACTTAATCAGGAGAGCAACTATGGACACTTTATTATTAAAAATACGCGATATGATTCATGCCACTCGTCAGCAGTGGATCGGAGAAATCACCTACAGCCACAATATTAAAGGTGATCACACGTGGAAACTTTATGGCTATCACTCGTACGCCGAGTACAAGAATGATTTGCTTAAAAGTTTGAAACAATAACCATCATGAAAGGCATACCAAAGCCACAATACGCGGGGTAATCCCGGCTTTTGTTCGTCATTCATGTAAAGTTTCACACTGACCACTCGCTTTCTATACTTATTAAACAGTGGAACATGGAAGACACAATAATGAACAACAAGCTTACTCTGCCACGCACTGCATTAGCCGCTTTAGTCACAATGTTAGGTGCTGTATCACCAGCTCTCGCACAAGCTGAATCAGCAGTGCAAAGCCAAGCGGCTGACCAAATTTTCACTAATGCCGATATATACGGGCATCGAGAGTCCGATTCTATCGTTACCCATGACGGCAAGATCATTTTTATTGGCGACCTCGAACAAACAAAAACGTTTCAAGGGCAGAATACCGACGTTATCGACTTAGGGAATGCTTTTGTTCTGCCGGGTTTCATAGATAACCACAACCATGTTTTTGAAGCCGCCTCTGAGCTGGGTGGCGCTTGCGAGCTGGATTCAGAAGCAACACTCGAAGAACAAATCCCCTACTTAGAGGCCTGCAAAATCAATGCTGATTCAAACGGCAGAGGATGGTTAATGGGGTATGGATTTTCATTAGAATCGACACTCAATAGCGATTCCGAATACACGCCACTTGAGATCATCGACAGTGTCTTCCCCGATCGACCAGTCGTGATCATGGAGCAGACTTCACATTCAATGTGGGTTAACTCCAAAGCACTAAAAATCGCCAGAATTAGTCCGCAAATACCAGACCCACAAGGTGGAGCCTATTTAAAAGATCCTGCAAGCGGTAAGCTCAATGGCATCTTACTGGACAACGCTGGTGACCAAGTCATGGAAATGGCCTGGAACAGTCAAAGCGAGCTCTTCGAACAAAGCTACCAAGGCTTAATGTACGGTCTTGAAGAAGCGACTGCGCACGGTATCACCACCATAGGTGACGGTCGCATGTATTGGAAGCGCGGTTGGTATGACGTTTGGCTAGAAGCCGAGCAAAACCAAGACCTCACAGCACGCGTCTCATTACGCCCCTGGGTTTACCCTTCTATGGCGATGCCTTCTCAGTTGGAAGTGTTTGAGAAGATGTACTCTGATGACAAAAGTCGTCTATTGCTGGTCGATCAGGTGAAAATGTACAGCGATGGTATTTTTATCAATGGCACGGCAAAAACGCTCGCTCCTTACTTAGATACTTACTTACCAAATTCTCCTAATGGCTTGAACTACATTCCACCAGCACAGATGAAACAGTGGTTAACGGCCCTAGAAAAAATCGGCTTTAGTGCCCACATACATGCTATAGGTGACGGCGCAGTTCGAGAATCTTTAGATGCCATCGAGAGCGTACGTAAGCAAGGTTCGCAAAAGCCATACACACTAACCCACGTTGAATTGATCAATGATGTGGATGTTCCACGATTTAAACAACTCGGCGTAACCGCGGATTTCCAAGTTGGATCAGACTACGTCGCGCAACATGATCACGAATGGGCTAATGCCTTCTTAGGTGCAAGACGCGCGAAAGCCATGATGAACCTCGACGCAATCCTCAAAACCGACGCCAATATCACGTTAAGCAGTGACTGGAACGTTCACGACATCAACCCACTGGTTGGCATCGCGAATAGCTTAATCATGGGAAAGACCGGTCTAACCGATATCTATACCGCCATCGACGCTTACACCCTCAACGCAGCTAAAAGCCTAGGAATTGATGATATTACGGGGACGATTGAAGTTGGGAAGTCTGCAGACTTCGCCATTCTTGACAAAGATATCACCACCTTATCAGCAAGAGGCATTGCCAAGACTCAAGTGCTGATGACGGTACTGCGTGGCGATGTGGTTTACGATGCATCCCACTAAAAAAGCAATGTAAAAGGCTAAAAATTTAATGGGAATTATCCAAAAGGGTTGGTATTTATTACCAACACTTTTTTATTTAATACTAATTTAGAGTAATCAAATAAATATGGAGTAAGATTGTTAATATAAAAATCCACTCAAATCTTTACATGGTTAAATAGCATTAAATTTAACAAGTCGTTCACTATAACCAAAGTTGGCCGGTGTGTGATTAACTTCCACTGTAATACTACCAGACAGTTTTCCATCTGTTTTATACACTGGACATGATGCAATATCTGATAAGTATGACTCTTCTGTTGGAGCGCTGAAGTAATAAATCTTTTGTAGATTACATTCACCAACCTTCATTCCCAACGCTTCAACTTCAGAACGCTGACGGTAGTAATGTGGACCGATATCAAGAAGATACTCAGGACTATGTGTATAAATCTCGCTAGTGTAGCGCTCGGTAAACTCACTCTCCGCAATAAAGTGTTCATTTGCCATGCTGTAAAGCACATTCAGATGCCAGTAGATCAACTCAGACTCATCATTGGTTGATGTGCCAGGCTTAGAGTAGACACACTGGATCTGACTATGAGGAACTTCCAAGCTCTGAGTTGCTTGGATGTTATTACGAAGAGCCTTGATTCCACAGCGGTGCATCGTGAAACCCTCATTCTTCATCGACTCGGTAACTTGGTTAATCGACTGATATTGAACGTAAACCCCTTCCGGTGACTCGCCAGTGATAACGTTAGTATTATCAGCATAAGCAAACGAACTAAAAGAATAGATTACAGACACTAAAGCTATTGTTTTTTTCATTGTTATTTGTCCTTTGTGATTGGCGGCAGGAAAATAACTCAGAAAACAAATATGCAACACAATGCACACTTAAATTTGTGATCTTGATTGAAGCAATGATTACTTTTATGAAAATTAAAGTTTGGTGTCGGGTATATTTTTATATAAACAGGATTAAACGCCTCAAAAAAATTATGGATTTATACTAATAGATTTACCTTATAACAATTAAGGAAATAGTATTTACTATTAACATATTAGATATTTAAAAACTATCATCTACTACCAATTATCATCACAACCACCTTCATTTTTATTAATCATTCTGTTTAATTATAATAATCAAAAGCGAGCCTAACCGACTCGCCTTTATTATGAATGTCGTAAACTGACTTCTCGTTTATTATTGAGACTCTGACAACAACAGGGATAATCCGGAAAAACTTCGGAACGCATTGATCATAATGTAGAGATCTTCATCAGCCCTAGGCACCTCGCAAGTTTCAAAGTTGCCAGAGCGATAAGGTCGGCAATCGTAAGTACTTTTCGTTGGTTGCGCGCCAGAACGAATGTAGAGATCAGCATCCCCTACTCCAGACTTGATAACGATATTCACGTCCGTGGTGCGATTTGCAGCTTTGAGCACAAACAGTTTCTGTTGTCCGGACGTCGCGGCAAGATCGCTAGTCACGCTTCCTAAAGTGACCTCAGGAATATCATTGTTCGGCTCACCGACTGAGCCATCTGGCAACGTATCACCAAAGTATGAAGACACGAGTGGCCAAATCTTACTGATTTTCACGCCTTGGTTTTCACAACCTCCAAAATGATGCAGCGCAATCGCTTTGTTGTTGTCAGTACGCAAAACAGGTGAACCAGACGACCCGCCAATGGTGTCACAGAAATAACCAGTGTCGGTATTAGCACCTCGTCCACCAGTTGAAGCTACATCAATCTGACACATTCCAGAACCATTTTGGTCACTTTCAATTGCTAGTTCTTTCGGCTTACCAGCTCCATGTTGAGGAATATAAATACCATCGCCAAAGATTGGCTCCTGATCATCTAAACCTAGATAGCCAAACGACTCAATTTTTGAAAAAGCATCAACAGTGAAAAGTGTGTAATCCAAATCATAATCGGTGCTAAGTATCTTACTCCCCATGACTTTTACCGTGGTGGCCATAGAACCGTCACAAGTACGACGCTGATAGTTAAACCATACCTCTGTATTTCTCAGTTCTGATTCTGATGCGACACAGTGGTTGTTGGTGAACATATGGTTATCTGGCCCCACCCGCCAAGCGGTACATAGACTACGCCCATTAATGAGTAGCCTTGCAACGGGCGTTGTCCAAGCCACCTTATCTGGATGAGACTCTTCCCAACAGGCTACGTCTCTGCGCTCATTAACACCACATGTCGATAACGTTGCCAATGCCTCTTCGCCAGCACTCTTGCCCGCCATGTAGTAATCTATCTCGAACTCAGCGTATTGGCCCTTTGAGTTTGGAATAACCTCAAGCAGCATGCGCTCGCTTGAGATAGACTGAGCAAACCAATCTGTCTGGCTGTCACGATACTCAACTACCTCATCATTGGTGCTCGAACTCAAGCGCAATAGACTGCCTTTCGGCACAACAAGCGACTTGAAGTGAAGCTTAATGAACGATGCCCCCACATGCTCAATTTGCTGTTTGCGCACGTTGCCCGATGTCTCAATCAACGCTTGGTTCGACAATGGGTACTCAACTTCATTGGCAATAACGGGTAAGTGTGGCTGAACAGTAAGATTGAGCTGAACTAGGGATTGTGGCTGCGCATTTACGAACGAAGAAAATAGACATGTTGCCGCTAACCCAAGGTTAGATAAGATTACTTTCATTGGATTTCCTATATCGATTGGTAGTGTTCCCTCCACAAACATATGCGCTAATAAACAATATGACACAAAATGCATATAATATTTTCAGTAAAGAAATATTCACACCAACGACAATTGCTTACATTCAATAACATAGCTCTCAACTGGACTTATTCGTACCTCTCTCGCTGTACAAATTGGTGTGCGACTTGAACACAAAAAGAATCATGGGTAAGCAGCGTATTTTGCTATTCTGAAGATAATTTCGGCAGAGCTATACTCTTCATATAGTCAATATAGAAAGCCTTGAACTGCCACACTTAAAACTGCGTGGATTAAATAAGTAAGAAGTCGTGAAATGGAATGCAGGTAAACAGAAACTAAAAAGGGCTAGCAAAACTGCTAACCCTTCTAAGTTGAGAGTTCGTTTCAAACTCCCTATATGTATTCAACTTTCGATTATGCTGTTTTTTCATCCAAGTTTGCGTCTTGCTTATCATCAAGAGCAAAGTAGATTTTCGACACAATCACTTCAGCAATTAGAATCGTAAATACCACAGCAAAGAAAGCAACAACACCGTTCCAAGGACCTGTAAAGCTCACCTTGTCACCGAACAATAAGTTAATCGCTTCTAGCATGACAAACTTCGAGCCCACCAAGATAATGTAAGTGGTAATCGCTCGGTAAACCTTAGGTGCAGTACCCGGCTTGCTTTTAAAGTGCTCAGCAATCTTATGTTCTAAGCCAATAGAAAGCTTCAATAGTAGCTGAAGCAACAATGCCGCTATCAAAGAGATAGTGAAAGACTCAATGTTGACGAAGTCCCAGTACTCATCAAAGAAGTTAAGAACCACTAGGTCCACCAGCACAGCTAACGTGTAACCTACAAATAGACGTTGTGGTGTATTGAATCCGTAAACTTTGTCTGAATTAGTCATGTTGTCTCTCTTTAATTTGATAAGTAGCTTCGATTTGAAATACATCTTAGCGTTCGAATCGAAGTAAAACTTACCATTTGATGACATCATCCCCTTTCCATTCAAAATTGTTAACCTTTACTAATTGATCATTTTCCATACCAATAATTCTCTTCCCTCTATACAGCAAAACTCAAAAATATAGAAAAGTGCGAAAAGATAAGTCTCGTCACTGCTTGTCACCAAATGGCAATTTTAAAAATACTGCACCGCCTATAATGGCTCCATCAGCGACACACACTCATTTCCAAAAGGTGCAGACTATGAAAAAGCTAATCACTAACGCGAACGTATTTAACGGTGTTGATAACAACCTAATCGAGAACGTATCTATTCTTATTGAAGACAACTTGATCACTCAAATTGGTGAGGTTGACGCTACGTTAGCCGATGAAATTATTGATGCTCAAGGTGGCACAGTAATGCCTGGTTTGATTGATGCCCACGTTCATATCACGCTATCTGCGCCTTTCAATGTGATTGATACTATGACACGTGAAGAAGTAGCGATTCGCTCAGCAAAGATTTCAGAAGAGATGCTGATGCGCGGCTTTACCACCATTCGTGACGTAGCAGGTAACACGCTTGGTCTTAAGAAAAGTATCGATAACGGCTACGCAACTGGCCCACGAATTCTCCCTTCAATGGCGGCAATTTCACAAACCAGCGGTCACTCAGATTACCGCCAAAACCAAGCTCAAGAACGTTTGGCTAATGGGCACGAAGACTCGCCAATGATGAAGCTTGGCGCAATGAAAGTGGCAGATGGCCGTTCAGAAGTATTGAAAGCGGTACGTGAACAACTGTTTATGGGCGCGTCACAAATCAAGATCATGGCTGGTGGCGGTGCATCATCAACTTTTGACCCGCTAGACACATTGCAATTTACGTCTGACGAAATGGAAGCCGCAGTACAAGCCGCATCAGACTATGGCACTTATGTTGCTGCGCACATCCACACTTCCGATGCGATGCGCCGTGCAGCTGAAGCGGGCGTGATGTCTTTCGAACACGCGACCATCATGGATGACGACATTGCCGAAATCATCAAAGAGAAAGGCATTTGGGTGATTCCTTCTTACTTTACCTCTTCATTGATTGCAGCACGTAAGATCCCGCTGCCAAACGAAGAGACATATCGCAAGACAGAGCGCGTGGGTAAAGCCATGTTCAAGTCGGCAGAACTGATTAAGAAATACGACATCCAAAACATCGCGTTTGGTACCGATTGTGTGGGCGAAACCAATGTGCATGCGACTCAACTTAATGAGCTTGGTGCGATCGAGCAAGTATTCGATACCATCACGGCACTTCGCATGGCGACATCAAACTGTGGGCGTTTATTCGAAATGTCGACTTACCAACACCCTTACCAGCAAGGCAAGCTAGGCCAAATCGTTGAAGGCGCGTATGCCGACCTACTGATCATCGACGGTAACCCACTGGAAGGCGTAGCATGTGTAGCAAATACAGAGACACAAAAGCTGATCATGAAAGACGGCAAAGTGTATAAAAACACGCTTTAGCGTTCAGTATACCCGCTAAAAATGAAACCTCTCAGGCAAGCAAGCGAACTTTATAGTCGCTTGCTTGCCTTTTTATTAAGCGCTGTTTTATTGCTACTATTAGACACAGGTTATTGATTTATGGATGAATCAGGGTGGAATAAGGATGACATTAGAATGAGAGTTGTACTGAATACACGTCTATTTTCATTGCTAAAGGTGATTACCTCGCTGCGATTCGTCTTGGTATTGCTAACCAGTTCAGTGCTGTTCGGATGTAGTAACTTTCGAAACTTATCCCATGAGATAGACGCAATTGACTCCATTACCGACCAATACCAACTGGTTTTGAGCCAACCCGCATCAGAATCAGCCGTCGTGATTCTACAAATCAAAGACATCAATCAAAGCGAAGTGGATGGCTACGATGGAATCATCAACAGTGACCGTCTCCACTTGCAGCTATCAAATAATATCCATTACCTACTTGTCTTTGAAGATAAGAACCAAGACTTAACCCTACAAGCTAACGAAGCATTAAGCGTTATTAATCTTAGTGACTACCAAGACAACTCCACCATCAAAGTCTCACTCGAAGTGAATGAGAATGAAGCCCCAAGCGCCTTTGTTGATCGTTCGCTTTCTTCACTGTTGAAAATCGAATTAGATCTAGTAGATATCGGCGCAGTCGTGAGCCTTGAAGATCCCCCTTTTGACAGAAAAAACGCCAAACTTGGGATGTGGCAACCACTAACATTCCTGCTCGAGCATAATGCTGGGCTCTACTTTTTATCAGAGTATGATCCAAACAAAATCCCTATCTTGTTTGTGCATGGCATTAACGCAACTGCATTGGATTTTGAGCGGCTGATTGAAAAAGTCGACCAATCTAAATATCAAATATGGGTTTTCAACTACCCTTCCGGTTTATCTTTGGCTTTGAACTCCAAAGGTCTGAACAACCTAATGCACACCGTCGTCACTCAATACAAGATTCAACAACTACACGTGGTTGCGCACAGCATGGGCGGGCTTATCGTTGCCAATAGTATTCGTCAGTGTCGTATCGGACAGTTATGTGATTTTGTCAGTAGCATGACCACCATCTCGTCCCCATTCGGTGGTGTTGCTTCAGCTAAGCAAGGTATAGAGTACTCTCCCGTAGTAATGCCAGCCTGGGTCGATTTAAATCCAGAAGGCAAATTTATCGCTGACCTGTTTTCTGATAACGATAAAAACCACACTCCACATTTTTTGGCGTTTGGCTATAACTCGGGGGAGCTGTTCAATACCAAAAGTAACGATGGTGTCATTAACCTCTCAAGCCAGTTATCACGACCTGCCCAATTGAAGGCGGACCAAATTCGTGGTTACAACGAAAACCATCTGAGTATTTTAGATAATGATGATCTGTTTGAAGACCTGTCTAACTTTTGGCTAACAGCAGAGCAATAACCCCTCCCTATACATAACCCGACAAACCAGTTGGCGTGAATGGTATGAAGATTGGCGGTATTTGCACTGCAAGCCAACACGCCAATCTTTATTCTAATCCCATAAATCAGCACACGGAGTGACGCTAAACCTAGCGAGCTGGGTTTCTCAACAAGGATAGTGACTTTCTAACTTGGGATAGAAATGATGGCTATCAATGAATTAAAACGCAGAGATTTTTTCAAAGTGATGGGGAAAGGTGCAGTTTCTGCTGCGGCTATCTCTCTGCCTACCTTAGCGAATGCAACGCCAACTTCGTCAACCAATTTGCCTTCAGATCACCAAAGCGTTGACTCGCCACTCGATGCGACCGAGATGGCGAACCTGATAAGAGACAAAAAAGCCTCGCCAAAAGAATTCGTACAAGAAGCCATCTATAGAATTCGCCAAACCAACGATCAGGTTAATGCCGTTGTTTCTGAGTGCTTTGACTTAGCGCTAGAGCGTGCAAACTCATTTAACCCGAACTCACCTTTTGCTGGCGTGCCTTTCTTGGTGAAAGACTGCGTTGATGTTGCTGGGCTTGAATGCACCCTGGGTTCGAAGCTAAACCAAAGCAGAAAACCCAACACGACCTCTTGGTTTATTCGTGCAACTCAAAATGCAGGGCTGAACACCATTGGCATGACGAACATCCCTGAAATGATGACACTAGGCTGCACACAGAATTCCCTTTACGGCGCTACACGTAACCCATGGGATCTAAGCCGAGGTGTTCACTCATCGACTGGCGGTGGCGCAGCAGCGATTGCAGCTGGCTATGTACCCTTAGTGCATTCTACAGATGGCGGCGGTTCTTCTCGCATGCCTGCTTCAGCAACTGGTATTTTTGGCTTTAAACCCAGTCGAGAATCTTTGATCTCAGGGCTAACTGATGGCTCAACAAACGAAGGTTTTACTCATCAATCGTTTATGTCGAGAACCGTTCGTGACGCGGCTTTGGCAGTTTCAGTCACAGAGCATCATACAAAAAATAACTTTGAGACGCCTTTTCCTCGAACTCCAATAGGAATGGTTAATGCTTATCTTAACCGTCAGATAAAGATTGGTGTCACCCTCAAAGATATCCACGGCAGGCTTCCCGATGAAGACACGCTCGCAGCCATTCGTTCTACGGTCTCTTTGCTCGAAAGCCTTGGGCATATTGTTATCGAAGTTGAACAACCAATCAAAAATGGCGATGTGTTCATGCGCAACTACATGGGCGTATTTGGCAACAAGATGGCAAGCTTTGCTGAGCAATTCGACCGCTTAGGGATGCCGCTAGAATCGATGCCAGACAAAGTAAGCGACAACGTCGTCTATTTAGCTCGTACGATGCAAGCTCGCTTAAAAGCTACTCCTAGCTTGTATATCGATTCTCAAGAGCGATGCCGAAACTTCGCGATCAATCACAACCGAGAGTTCTTTAAAAACATCGACATTTGGCTCACCCCTTGTGCAAACCATGTTCCTTTGGACATCGAATATTTCGACCAGAAAGCGCACTCCGGCAAAGAAATATGGGCACGTTCAGAAAAATTAATGTCCTACACGCCAATCGAAAACGTGGCAGGCAATCCGGCGATGTCGGTTCCCTTGTATTGGAACAAGCAGAACCTTCCTGTTGGTAGCCACTTTTCCGCAGCAAGAGGCAACGACCGCCTGCTATTTGAATTGGCCTATCAACTAGAACACGCCAAGCCTTGGGCAAACAAAAAAGCCCCGATTGCGCTTTAAAAAGCAATTCACTTTCAAAACAGTTCAATTTAGAAAACCATTTAAGTACGAGTCTATTCATGAAACATATTATTTTCCTATTCTTGGCAAGCCTGACGCTTGCGCCACACTCATTCGCAGCTCTAGCACCAAGCGAAGGCTTCAGTGGCAACATGACCTTCCTAACTGGCTTCACCGCAAACTCAAGTAACCTCGATGTTGGTCAAAGCAACCATCAATCTCAAGCCGATTTAATGTCGTCGGGGAACACGGAAGCCGAGGGAATGGTCGCGGTTTTGGGTTCGGTGCAATACACCTTTGGCGCTTTGAATCACAAACAGTTTTTCTTAGGTACCTCAAGAGACGACATCATCACAGGTACGTTGGCATTTGAAGTTGGATATAGGCAGCAAGTGGAAAGCGGAATGGTGGTTGATTTTTCTATCTTGCCGACTCTGATATCAGGCGAAGTATGGGATGACCCTTATGCTGTTGACTCAAATAGGAAAGAAACCGACCTCACTGGCACTGTGGTTCGAATGCAGCTTTCAAGAATAATGGGCTCGAACTTTAATCTCGATGTCGCTTCTGGTGAGTCAGACGTTAAAAAAGAAAACACCGGCCTAAAGGGGCTTGGTTTAACTGACGAAGAACGCGCACTGATGATTCGAGAACGAAAGTACTTTTATCTCAAGTCTGGTTATCAGTACTTCTTGAAAGATGGGTCAGGCATTCTCACACCTTCAATGAATGTTTTCTCTTCAGATTCTGAGGGTGATGCACTGTCGTTCTTGAGCCTTGGCGCGGAAATTAACCTAGCGAAAAGATACGGAAATCATGGTCTTGCTTTGACACTCAATGTAGCAAAACGCAGCTATGACAAGGAGAACCCAATCTTTAATAAGACACGTGAAGACAAAGACTTTGGCGCCTTCGTTGCTTATGAATACGCCAATATCTTTGATGCAAAAAACTGGTCTTTGGTGTCACTACTCGGCGCAAAGACAACGAATTCAAACATTGAGTATTACCAATCATCACAATATGTGGTTTCAGTCGGCGTTGATTACAAATTCTAAGATTGAACTGAGGTTTTCATTACTTGTAACCCGTAAACAAATCCTTTAATTTGGACATATTACCGAGAAGAACACTCTTCAATCGCCAGCAATAACAGGGAGTTATGGTGGAAAGTTTTAGTACTCAATTGCCCATATTTTGGTTTAAAACTTTAGATTCTGCTATTCAGGCTAGAATTGGAGACAGCAGCGATATCTGGTCGGGAGCAGAGGTCTATCAACAACTTTGCTCCGCCGAATCGATCTCGGCTTATCAGCTTCAAACCGCCATCACCAACATCTACCAACGCTTTGATCATGAACTGATCGACCTATTTGATGAGTCCGCTCGCTACTTCGATGAGCTTGAAATGGGCGCGCCGGTCATGGCCATGCTCACCGCGCCAGATCTCGCCAGCTTTTGCCAACTGCTGAGTCGATACTCCATTCATATACATCCATTACTGAAAATTTTCAGCCGTGAAACAGAAAATGGTGAAGTTGAGCTTTGGGGCGTCACACCCGAGTACATTGACGAAACCACACTGATGACACACATCAGCTTGGGGCTCTATTTCAGCATTATGATCAAGCTCGTTCGCAGATACCTTAATGCGCCGAATCAAAAGCTCGCCATTCACATCCACAAGAACACCATCGGTGATGAGTTCTTGAGCATCTATGAGCGTGTCTTTAATGTTGAAATGAAGGAGGGCTTCCCCGCCCGCTACCTCCTATTTCCTAACGATCTTGTCCAGGTGAAACCTCGCCAATTCCAAGCTGACTTTCATGCAGAGTTAGTACGAATCGCCGATCAACAGATGGAAAAAACGTTAAAAACTAACCTGATCTACAAAGTGAATGAAACGTTCAAGGTGCTCGCGGTGAAAGACACCAACCTAGATAGCGTGGCGAACAATCTTCACATCAGCCCTCGAACCCTGAATCGTAAACTTAAACAACAAGGGGTGAGTTTTCGTCGTTTGTTCGATAAATACCGACTTGAGTTGAGCATGACGTTACTGAATCAAAACGACGGCAACATTACCTATGTAGCTCACGAACTTGGCTTTTCAGACTCGAGCGCATTCAGTCGAGCATTCAAGAATTGGACTGGGCACTCTCCTACTGAACTCAGATCTTAACAGCAGACCTCGCACCTATATAAGTAAGCATCGAACGACATTCTTCTTACTTGGTTTTTGTTCTTACATATTTTCGATTCTCATGTATTATGTGCGCCCATAATTGTATGACAAATGTGTAGTACTGTTCCTGTATGACCAAAGCCACCAACCACGCGATTTTGCTCTTAGTATTCGCCAACCTGCTTGCCTCCTTTTCAGACGTCTCACTCAAAGTGCTGAACGGTGAAGTGCCTACGTTTCAATATGTGTTTATCCGCCAACTATTGAGCGTGATGTTGCTGCTTCCTTTTTGGCTAAAGCTACCCAAAGAGACGCGAATGCAAGGTGGTTGTCGCATCAACTTCTTGCGGGCTCAATTCATCCTAGTGGGCAGCGGCTGCGCAATGATTGCCATCACACACCTCACCTTGGCGACCGCAAACGCGATGTTCTATGTTGGGCCCATTCTTATGCTCCCGCTTTCTATTGTTTTACTGAAAGAGAAGCCGACATCATCAAAAGTGGTCGCGACATTGATTGGTTTCGTGGGTGTGCTAATCGTTTTGCGTCCAGAGCAATTTCACTGGGCCGCTATTGCAGGCTTAGGCAGTGCGCTCGCTATGGGTGTCGGCAATATTTTGATTAAACGTCTTCACGCAGAACAACACATTATCTCGACGCTATTTTGGACCAGTGTAATGACTCTGCCTCTGGCGTTGGCTCTTGCTCTGCCTGCATGGACGGCGATTGAATGGCGTCATGTTGGGTGGATTATGGCAATCAACCTATTCGTTCTGGGATACCATGCCCTTGTGGTGGTGGCTTATAAAAAAGCGCCAGCAAATCAAATTGCTCTCGCGGAATACTCGGGGTTGGTGTTTGTGACCCTATTTGGCGTGATGTGGTTTGACGAGATTCCAGACATGCTGACCCTTGTCGGTATCAGCCTCATCGTCATTCCTATGATGCCAATAAAATGGAAGAAGTACTTCAGCAGGCCAAATCAAACAGCCCTTGATATAGAAGCCAATCAACCTAAGCCTTAATCGTCGGCACCATCATTACAGCGCATAGAGCTAACCCACTTTCGCTATTCAAATGAGAAAAGGGACCGGTATTTCTACCCGTCCCTTTTTGTTTTCGCTTGTGTTAAGCGTTACTTAAGCTTGAACAGCAACACTTTGTTGTATGCCGTTACCATCAGTAAGTCTTGCTGTTTCCCGCCAATTTCTAGGTTGCTGATATGGCCTGCATCAATAGCAATGAAGTCTATCTGCTTACCGTCTTTATCGAACACACCCACGCCACCGTGCGCTGCAACAAATAGGTTGTCATCGGCATCAACAGCAACGCCATCAACCATAGGTTCAGAGCCAGACTCCGCCTTCACCTGAGCAAACTGCGTCTTATTGCTGAGTGACTGTCCATCAACATCAAATCGGTATACCCAGCCATCAGATGTGTCGGCAACGTATAAAGAAGATTCATCAGAAGAAAAAGCGATGCCGTTTGGTAGCTTGAACTCTCCAGAGATCAACTTTAGATCACCATCTAGGTAACGATAAACGCCGTTAACCGGTTGCTCTGGTTCTGCTTTTGCTGGGCCGTAACCTTGGATACCAAACGGAGGATCGGTAAACCACACGCTGCCATCGCTGTTAACGGTTAAATCGTTCGGGCTATTGAGCAGCTTGCCGTTATACGTTGCAGCGACAATCACTTTCTCTCCGTTACCCTGACGGTACGACAGCTTTCTATCATGGCGGGCCGCCCAAAGGTTGCCTTTCGCATCGATATCGAGACCATTGGCATAGCCAGAATTGTCATCAAAAACGCTCAACTTGCCGTTAAGATCATAAGAAAAGGTTGTGTTATTTGGAATATCACTAAACAAGAAACGTTGATGTTCCACATCCCATGTTGGGCCTTCAACAAAGCCGAATGAGTCTCCAACCAATGTTGGGTTGCTTTCTACAACAGAGGCAGCTGAAGCATTCATAGAGGCAGCCATTGCAGCGGTAATAAGTAGTAATTTGTTCATTGTTCTTCTCCTTTCTGTTTACGTTTTGAATCTTAGTTTCTTGAAGGAGTGAGAAAAACAGTACAAAATGACTTCACTGTTTACTAAATGGTGTTAATGATGAATTTGATTTATATGCAGACCTTCTTGACTGTCGCCGAAGAGCAAAGCTTCACCAAGGCCGCTGAAGTATTGGATGTGTCAAAAGGTTTGGTGTCTCGGCATGTACAACGACTCGAAGAAACATTGAATTCTAAGCTGTTTCACAGAACGACTCGTTCTATCAGCCTCACGGAAGTGGGTGAAGAGTTGTATTCGAAAGCGAAGCAAATTCAACTATTGGCAACTGAAGCGGAAATGCGTGTCTTAGACATGACTCAGGAAGTGGCAGGCGATTTAAAAATTACCGCACCGATAGAGTTTGGACGTGCGCTTTGTCGTCATATTATCCCTACTTTCAAGCAAGAGTACCCAAAAGTGGATTTGATTCTCGACTTTGGGCCGATGAAAAAGAAGATAGAGTCTGGCGACTTTGACATTGCTTTTCGAGCCTACGATGAACTGCCTAATGATGTGATTGCCAACGATCTCGGGTACATCCGCAATGTTCTGGTTTGCAGTGCGGGTTACGCATCGACTAACCCACTTGCCACCACTAAAGACATCCATAAATGCAGCTTCATTCTTAACAGTCAAAATGAACGCTGGAATCAGCTGGAGTTGATCAATGGCGAGCAAACCTACCATGTTGAAGTAACCGGAAGCGTTAGCTCGAATACCTACAGTTCAATTTTAGAGTTGGCGATGCAAGGGATAGGTGTCGCCAGCTTGCCGTTCTATCAAGTTGAAGAGCAGCTCAAACAAGGTGAGCTTATTCACGTATTCCCAGAATGGTCGATAAAAGCCCAAAAGCTAAGCCTCATCTATGCTCAAAGAAGGGTAACACCGCAGAAGTTGGTCACTTTTAACCGAGCGGTAAAAGAGTGGTTGGAATCGAATAACGCATATACGTTGTGAGTCTTAGAACGCCGAATCTTTCAATTGGAATGCATGTGCGTTCCATTCATATCAGGCGCAATCACAATACTTTTCAATAGCTGATAGGCTGCCGTGTGTTCGTCGATTTTGAAACACCCTCCCCCTCTAACTCCCTCTCAAGTTGAGTTCATCAACCCCTCTAGATTGACGACCGAGGGGGAGAATCTTCTTTGCCGCTGAACGTGTAAATGCACATGTCATGATCGGTATTCAATTCCTCCCCTTTCCTCGAATCATAATGGATCGAAGATGCGGATTAAGGAGAGGTTAGGAGGGGGTTTGAGGTTGGGCTAATACGGATTTGCCCCATTTCAATTCAGCCCCCTCAGTCACGACGTGCCTGAGTATCGACGTTTGCCCTAATTTACCTAACGAATTAATACCAGTTTAGTTGTATCTGACAGGATAAATGTCCAAAGGACAATTCAGTGGAGAAACAGAGATTATCTTTCTTCTGGAGAATTCTGGATAAGTTCGTTACATTATTTTTTTCATTCGGTATAAGGATTTACTCGAGTATTTATGAAGTTTTGTGACGAAACGTTGGCGCCTCCAATACTGGCATATGCACACAATTATTCTCATGGGGATGTAGAACCACCCCATACTCATCAGTGCGCTCAGTTTTTACATGCTTTAAACGGTGTTATTCGAGTGGATACACAATCAGAGTCGTGGGTTGTGACAATGAATCAAGGGCTATGGATACCTGCAGGTATCTCACACGGCCTCAGAATTACGGGGGACGTTCGAGTTCGTACGCTTTTTGTTGATCCTATGGCTAGGGCAGACCTTCGCAATACCTGTGTGCTATCGAAAGTTTCGTCGTTGCTGACCAGTTTAATTGTTGAGGCCGTATCTCTACCCGATATTCGGATAGCAGGAACGCGAGAAGAACGAATATTTGAACTGATACTTGATGAATTACGTTTGCTAAACCCCATTGATTTTTATCTCCCCAACCCAAGAACCGAAGCATTGGTCATGCTCTGTAAAAACGTATCTGAGCGTCTTTCACACCCATGGACAGCTTCAGATGCTGCCAAGTATTTGGGCCAAAGTGAAAGAACTGTTTCTCGTCGGTTTCAGCAAGAGCTAGGTCTAACGTTCACAGAATGGCTGCGTCAGAAACGCTTACTACATGCGTCTGAACTTTTAGCCAGCGGGTGCAGTGTGTTAGATACTGCATTAGCGATTGGATATGACAGCCCTAGCGCATTTAGCGCGATGTTTAAAAGTCGAACGGGGCTGTCTCCGAGGGAATATTGTCCGATGATTAATCCATTAGAACAAGATTAAAGCGCTAAGTTAGTCTGTAGTAAATTAGAGTAGGCATTCAACAATGCTTGTAGAGATGCTTTTGTTGCATCTTCTTCAATTGCGACGCCAAAAAAGCTCACGTTAGAAATCGCAGACTGTAACTGCACATAACAGGCCGCTTTGCTTTGGGTTCGTGAACCGAGAGTATGCTCGTGATAGTCAACGATATTTACCTGCAGACCATATTGATCCATTAACCCTTTTAGCAACGCAGACATTAGACCATTCCCAGAACCAACACATCCTATCATTTTGTTGTTGTGATGAATTTTGGCTTCGATTTTTTGGCCAATCTCTGTTGTTTGGCTGTGATAGCTCTGCAAGCTTATGGTCGGGTTACTCACTAGACCATAAGACTGCCTGAATAGTTGCCATAATTCCGAAAGACTAATTTCACATCCCGATCTATTGGTATGATTTTTCACTTTTTTACTCAAATCGGCTTGGAGCATTTTAGGCAGTAACAATCCGTGGTTTTCTTGTAGTAACCATGCGACACCACTCTTACCTGATTGACTATTTACACGAATCACTTCTTCATAGTTACACCCTAAGTCCATAGGGTCTATCGGCAAATAAGGGATATCCCAAAAGGTCTTCAACTCGGAGCTATACGAAGAAAATCCTTTTTTAATGGCATCTTGATGAGAGCCCGAAAAGGCGGTGAAAACGAGCCTTCCAGCATATGGGTGACGTGGGTGAACAGGGATTTCGTTACACTGCTCGACGAGTTCAACCGTATGCCGAACGTCATGAAAGCGCAATTTAGGATCAATGCCTTGTGAATAAAGGTTTAGCGCGAGTGTGACCAAGTCAACATTGCCTGTACGTTCACCGTTCCCGAATAAACAACCTTCGACCCGAGTCGATCCTGCTAGCATGGCGAGTTCGGCACTAGCAACACCTGTACCTCGATCATTATGAGGATGAACACTGATTGTTACGTGCTCTAATGAACTAAATGTATTTATGAAGTGTTCAATCTGGTCTGCAAAAACGTTAGGAGTGTTACATTCAACGGTTGTTGGCAAGTTAATGATAAGCTGCCGTGTCTTACTTGGCTGCCATACTGACGCTACTGCTTCACAGATTTCAAGTGCAAACTCGGATTCCGTAAAATTGAATGTCTCTGGTGAATACTCAAGAGTCCATTCAGTTTCAGGTCGTTTTTCACATAAGGCTTTAATCTGTTTAGCCCCATTTACAGCAAGTTCTAGAGTAGACTGTTTATCCTGAGAAAAAACAATATCTCTAAAAGATGGAGCTGTAGCATTGTACAAATGGACGATGGCCTTAGACGCCCCTGTTAGAGAATCAATTGTTCGCTCAATCAAGTCCGATCTGGATTGCGTAATCGCCTGAATAGTAACATCACCTGGAATTAACTTGTTCTCGATCAGACATCGAACAAAGTCAAAATCCGTTTGCGATGCTGATGGGAATGCAACTTCAATCTCCTTGAATCCGCATTCAACTAAGTGGTGAAAGAACTTCAGTTTATTATCAATATTCATTGGGTTAGATAAAGACTGATTACCATCTCGTAAATCGGTTGAGCACCAACGAGGGGCTTTGTCTAATATCTTCGAAGGCCATGTTCTTTGTGGAAAGCTGATAACAGGAGCTGCTCGGTATTTTTCTGATGGCATTTCTAACATTATTAATTTGTCCTTTCTTTGTTGAGAAAAGTTCATGCTAGAAGACTATGTGAATGATATCTGAATAGTAGTTGACGAAAATCGTCGCGTTTTGGACAGCGGGGGGACATCATCAGTATGAGAAGAGGCACTTACCTGCCTATTTTCTAATAGTTTTTTGTTCACGGTGAGCACTTCTAGCTCAGAAATGCCCCATTCCGAGTTTGCGCAACAAAATCGTGAAAAATTTAATCGAATAGGTTTATGGGCGTATCCGAACGACTCAAGTGTTCAAGTGTTATCGAATAAATAGTTAGCATTGAGTATGTCAAAGACCTTCACAGGCTGAATTTCGACCTGACTAGTTACTCTTTATTTGACTCCATATTTTTGTCTCAAACTTGCGTCTTGCGTAGTTAGCAGTGCTTTGAGATAGAAGTAGGTTTTATAGCGGCATAATGTCGTATATGAAATGAGCCGCTATGTATAAGGCATTGATAAATATTAATTAAACCTTAGACAGTTGTCAGATTTTCAACAACCTTAGGCGGAGCTCATCTTTAACAAAGATGGTACCATTAAAACGTCAAATAACGTGAAATTTGAGTTAGGAGCGTAGCCATGACGAAGGCAGTAAAGACACACGTGAGCAATTTGGCAGGAGAGCAGCGGCTGTATGACGTAACGTTATCCAGATTTTGTCAAATGAACCATTAAATTCAACTAATGCTAATTTATGGGCATTTGAGTTGCCGGTTCACACTAAAAAAATTACGATTTCTATGATGTGGCACCCTCGTCTCCAATCAGATACTTCTCACATATGGCTAAGAGAACAAATAGAAAAAGTTTGTCAGAAAGCAATGGAAGATAGTCTATTTTAAAGGCTTTGTTGACGCGCTCATTAGTTCATCATTTTTGATTTGAGTGCTCTCCGCTACATGAAACGCAATACCCCAAAAGGCTTATTTATGAATATGCAGCAGTTTTCTAAAGAAGTAGGTTTGTCTTCTCATACTCTACGATATTATGAAAAGATAGGGTTACTAAAAAACATCCACAGAAACTCTAGTGGACATAGGTATTACAATGCTCAAGATGTTGCTTGGGTAATTTTTGTGAAACGCCTTAAAGAAACAGGAATGCGCCTAAATGAAATTCTAGAATACGTAAGGCTTTCTGATGGTGGTTCTGAAACCCTCCATGCTAGAGAAAGCATGCTATCAATGCATAGAGAGAGAGTTGTTGAACAAATATGCTTACTAGAAAGCCATCTTAAGGCCTTAGATTATAAAATTAATTTATACAAAAACGGTAAAGTATGTTGACTTAGAGCTTACTCTAACTGCTACCGTTGTTTCTCATAACCGAGGAGAAACAATGTTGAATATAAAATCTTCATATAAGGCAACAGATAATTTTTCATATATTTCCAGTCTCTGTGATTTTAATAATAAACTTTATTTGATCACTGGGGGGACTAGTGGCATTGGTTTAGCTACTGCTGAAGAGATGATACATCTCGGTGCTCGCGTTATTATCACTGGGCGTAATAGTAAAAAGCTGAGTGAGCTATCAAAAAAACATGGCTCCCGTATTATTCCTGTAAATATTGACTCTTCAAGCCCTGAATCTGGTAATGACCTCGTAGAGGTCGTTCGGAAAAACGGTATGCTTGATGGTTTATGGCTGAATGCTGCCATTGCACAGTTAGATAGCTTGAAAGACGTTAGTGCGGAAAAATACAGCCAGATCATGGATATCAATGTTAGAGGCCCAATACTCCAGCTAGCTGTATTAAGCGAATGCCTCAAGGAAAAATCATCTGTCATCGTCACCAGTTCAAGCTCTGTTTATGAGGGAGCAAAGCTGACTTCGTTATATGCAGCTTCAAAAGGTGCTCTCAGTGCTGCAGTTCGAGTGTGGAGTAGCGAGCTAGCATGCAAGGGGATTAGAGTGAATAGTTTGGCACTTGGCCCCGTTTCGACTAATTTCAGACGATTCTTATCCAGTGAGCAACAGACTGAATTTGAGAGTAGTGTTGTTGGTAAGCTACCCCTTGGTAGAGCCGCTTCTGCTCCTGAAATAGCTAACGTAGCCATTTTTCTTTTTTCACCTGCATCTTCATATATAACAGGTAGCGAAATTCCAGTTGATGGTGGGCTAATCAAGAGATAAGCGATTATCAAGCTTAACTAAAGTGGTCTACGAAGTTCGTATTACCTTGTTTGCTGTTATTGTGACTTTGTTAAACTAGAAAAGTCACTAACTCAGTTTTGTCCAAATCCTATTTAGACCCCCAAGAATCAAAAAAGGGATTGGTATCTCTACCAATCCCTCTACCAAGCTCTCTTAATACTTACAAGCTCTCAATTGCCTTTTGAACTGCAGGGCCAATCTGGCGCTTACGAGAAGTAACGCCTTCCAAAGTTAGCATGTCGCTGGTTGGTTCAGCGTTGAAAGCCGATTTGATAACTTGATAGTCGCTTTCATCAACCCAAAGTAAGTTTGCTTCTTTGTTTTTAGTGTCTGTGATTGAGAAGAACAGATGGTCTAAGTCGTTCTCTTCTTTATAAGACTTCATCGCTGCCAAAAGCTCGTCTTTGCGGTCAATCAGTTGTTGAGCCGTTAGCGTTTCAGCCACACCGATGCCCACCTGTTTGCCACCGTACTTAAAGTTCTTGTAGTCCAGAATCAGAATGGTTTCAGAAGAAAGGTGACTGAGATCCGACTTAGCAATCAGCATCTGTTGGCCGAAATCTTCGATATCTGAAATGCCTGCAACTCTTGCAAGTTTCTCTGCGTACTCACGATCATGCTCAGTCGTGGTCGATGATTGGAATACCACGGTATCAGAAAGGATTGCGCCTAAACCGACACAAGCAAGATGCTTAGGTAGGGTCACATCCAGCTTTTCAGCATTGTCAGCCAAAATTGTCGCAGCCGATCCCCAACCACGAATATCCATCTCAACCATTTGTGGTGTGTTAATCGGTGAGCCACCAATTGCGTGATGATCAACCACAGCAACAATAGATGCTTGGTCAATAGTTGGCGCTAGCTGAGTAACCTGATTGAAGTCCACCAGCCCTACTCGATATGAAGAGTAATCTGTCTCTACACGTGGTGATTCCGCATTACAGTAATTCAAGATAAACGTCGATTCAGGGTTGATAGGCTCAGGTACTGTAGCCGTACCGCCATAGATATGAGCCGCGAGCATCGCAGACATTACCGTGTCGCTATCTGGGCTAAGGTGCCCCGTCCATACGAGATCTTCACTGTTTTCATTGGCTGATTGTTGCAAGCTAAAAGCAAAACTTGCTGAGCTGAAAGACATGATTACGGCGGCAACGACAGGTGTTAGCTTCACGGGTATTTCCTTATTTGGATTCGTTTTAGAACCCCATAAGCTAGCCATCAAAAATTTCAGAACCGTTTCAGCGATGTTTCAGATTTACTTCAATGAGTAACGAAATGTAATTCGCCCTTCTTTTCCCATTGTTAACCAAGTTACACATCATTTGGGATTTGGTCAGCTTTTCATTATTTCACAATGAATTTTAATGAAGCTTGGTGAACCGACATATAAGCCACTGAATTAACGAGATACAAAAGACCCAATTCAAATTATAAGAATTAAATCATCTAACTAAAAAATGATATTAGAAAGGATCAATAAAGGCTGCGAAAGCAGCCTAATCAAGTAAGCATAAATGTACTGTACATTCATCAAGGTCGACGGTCAGCTCTTTCCATTGCAGGTAAGGGATCGGAGATGTAAACCAAGGGGAGGTTAGGAGGGGATTCTAGTGTTTGTATCGAAAGGTGTTGCTGTCATCAATAATCTCAATTTTGACTTTTACTACGCCTTTCTTAACGTCACCAATTTGAGAAAATGCTTTGTGGGAAAGGTCAATCACTCGGCCTTTTACATAAGGGCCTCTATCGTTAATTTTGACATCGACTGACTTGTTATTGGCTGTATTAGTCACTCTCACGATAGCCCCAAATGGCAAGGTTTTGTGAGCGGCTGTATAGGCGTTTTTATTATACGTTTCACCACTTGCCGTCAGTTTTCCATGGAATTTATCGCCATACCAAGAAGCCACTCCCACAAGCGCATGTGAATTGGCATAGCCCTTTGTTTTTGAAGTATCGACGGCCGCATGTGACGAGCATCCGGCAAGCAAAGTAATAAGAAAAGCGGCCAAGATAAGGTTTAGTTTTTTCATGCTATTTGAGTAGATCTTCTTCATGTAATGTTTATCTATTTTCATTGTAGTGCGGTTCAGCCGTATTAAGCTGAGTATTGTGAGTTCTCAGCGAGGGCTATCACCAGTGTGATTGCGCAATGTTTTCATGAAGCACGCTTGCTTCAGTCATATCCATGAAAGGTTTTATCTTCAAAACGTCAACTTTAACAACACCTTAAAGCTGTTGCTTTATTAACCTCATCATATGATGGAGCACTAAAAGCACACAAACAAAAAAGGATTGGTATCGCTACCAATCCTCTTTTGGGATATTTCGTTTTCTGCTTATGGTAGGTAGATAAAGCTATTCATCGTAATCAATCACCTAAGTATCTTAGTGTGTGTGCTTAAAATTCGAATAGCATGCCAGGCTTTAATACGAAATTCTGAATAGGCTCTCTGTTCTGAGCTAACACAGATTTTCACGATATCGTTAAGCCATGAGGTTATGAGAAACGGCCGTCAGCAAAAACAGCGGCGCATTCCTTGGCTATTTCAATAATTCGGCTTCGTGTTTTATTCATCTCTGAATGCAGCGGATAAAACAACACCATCTCTTGCCTCATGTTCACTAGTGTTTCCTTGACGTTTATCTTTCTCAACTTCCCTGTATCGACAAAGTCTTGCGCATTTGCAGTACTTAAGAGCGTCCAACCCTTTTTTTGAATCTTGTTTAGCAACATATCGTTATTCGAAACAAGGTGCTTTCGATTACTGATGTTCGCATATCTCATTTCATTCAATACAGAGTTTTCGGTCAGCAGAAAATCCTCAGTGGTTAACTCATTAAGATCGATAGCCTGATGGGAGATGCCAGATTCCATTGAAGTAAATGGAGCGTATTGGTAGGTGCCTAAATTAACGACTCCAACTTTAGTGTTCGGAAAGATCTGACCAATAGTCGGCATAATTGAAAATAGTGCATCACCCGCTTCGATATCTTTAAAGCTTGAACCTCGGTCTCTTTGCAGCCAATTTATCGAAATATCAGGAAACTCACGCTCAATCGCGTCATCGATATCGGACAGTAAACACAGTGGTATTAAATCATCATGGTGTAAGACGATGGAAGTGACATCAGTAGAAAAAGTAGACAAGGCAACGCTATAAAACTCTTTCGACTGCCTGATCAAGTTGTCAGCTCTAACATACAAATGTCTCGCGCTCTTAGTCGGGACCACTGTTTTACCCTGAATCTCAAATAGCTCAAAACCCAAAATATCTTCTAACGCTTTGACTCTTTCTCGAACCGTAGCTCTTGTTTTATCCGTTGATCTTGCGGCTTTACTGTAGCTATTAAGCTCGTATACCGCTTTAAAACAAGAGAGCTGCTCCAATGTGACCATAACTGCCCTTCAACACCAATGTATGGGTAATACGTACATTATGTATTCGTGTGTATCTTTTAACAAACATATTATGTGTCCAAAGATGATTAGGAATAAACAAGGGCTATAAATATGAAATTAAAATCGATCGCAATTTTGGCGTCCATCTCAGCATTCGCGGTATCTGCAAACGACAATGCGACTGCAATGTACTCTGTTTTAACGGATGCAAATGAGCAGGTGACATTAGGAAATTGGATGCACCCTGATTACAACCATTGGGCTTTCCAAAATATGGGGATTCACCCAACATTAATGGTCCCTCGTGATGGCAATGTTTCAGTATTACCAGAAAGACTAGACCAAAATATTGCTCAACTTCAGTTCCAATATGCTGAACAAAATTACACCGTCAAAGAAGCGATGTTAAATGACCGCACTGATGGTTATATCGTTATCAAAGACGGTCAAATTGTTGATGAAGAGTACTTTGGTACTTTTGGACCTAAAGATCACCACATGTGGGCATCAAGCACTAAATCACTCATTGGTCAGGCTATTGGTATTCTCGTTGAGCAAGGTAAGCTAGATCCCAATAAAACCGTTGAAAGCTATATTGAAGAATTACGCGGCAGTCATTTCGGGAAGCAAACCGTGAGAACTGTTCTGAACATGACATCAGCTCTAGACTACAGCGAAGACTATGCCAATATCACCCCTGGCACTATGCACTTTGAGTACTTTCGTCGCTTAGGCTTAGTACCTGCATATGACTTAATGATGCTTGATCCAACTAAGGACGATACCCCGAGAGGCGTATTAGAATTTGCTCCTGATTTTGAGCAAAATACAGATTTGGCGGTGAACCACAAATATGAATACCATTCACCTAATGTTGACGTTGCTGGGTGGCTCATAACTCGAGTATCGGGACAACCGCTACAAGATTTTATTGCTGAAAACATCTGGTACAAGCTTGGCGTTGAACACGATGCAACTCTTATGGCTGATATGACATTCACTCCAATTGCCACAGGTGGATTCGCAACGACGCTAAGAGACTTTGCTAGAGTCGGTATCGCTATTGCCAACGACGGAAGTTTCAATGGACAACAAGTCTTTTCCAAAGCATGGATAGAAGATACCTTCAATCTAACTGAAGATGAGAGAAAACATATGGATCGTAGTATTTACAAAGACAAAGATTCAGGTGTTTACGACCAGTGGCTTGAAGGGTACAAAAACTATTTGTGGGTTCATGATAGCGAAAAAGGAATCGCGACCTTTAGAGGTGTGTATGGTCAACACCTGTACATCAACCAAGAACAAAACCTTGTTATCGCGACGTATTCATCAGCACAATCAGCCTCAAATGCAGCAAGGTCAACCAACTTACCTCGTTTAGCCGCTTTTGAAGCAATCGCAAACCACTATGAAAAGGAAAACCGTTAAACAAGAGACGGTTACTAAGGGTTTGCTCGTAACCTGAATCAACTCTTTTGAATCACACAAAAGGGTTGATCGGTTACTGAGATGGGTATCCGCATTAAGCTCATTTCCACATGAAACTCAGGTCGAGCTTAGCATCGTCCGATAGTGGAGTAGACTCTTTAGTTCCTTAACCACCGCAAACAAAAAAAGGATTGGTATCTCTACCAATCCTCTTTAGGGGGTGTTTCGGTTTTTCTACCTTATGCCAGGTAGATAACGCAATTACTCGTAGTCAGTCGCGTACGTGTCTTCGTATGTGTGCGAGTAGAATTCGAATAGGTTGCCAAACGGGTCTTCTAGATAAACCATTTGCGCTTGTTTTAGTTCGTCTTCTGGGTGGTAACGCATGATGTCCATACGAACCTTACCGCCAAACTCTTCAACACGCTTAATCGCTGAATGAAACTGCTCTTTTGGAAGCTGTAGACAGAAGTGGAAGATACCTAGACGTGAGAAATCAACGTTATGACGCTCTTCACGGTCAACCATTTCGAACAGCTCAACACCGATACCATCAGATGTTACTAGGTGAGCAATGTTGAAACCTTTGAAGCCTTCACCGAACACAGCGATACACATGCGGCCGATTGCTGATTCGCGCTCTTCCATCACTTTGGTGTTGTTCATTACGACTCTTAGACCTAAAGCTTTCGTGTAAAACTCGACTGCTTTGTCCATGTCGCCAACCATGATGCCTACGTGATTCATTTTCATAACTTTCTCCAAATTCTCTTTAATTCTGTATTTTTCGAAGACTGCTTCGGTCTTCCGTTTCGATGGAGAGAGTATATGGAGATACGACGATTAACTGAAATTATCATAATTTATATTAATGATAATTTTATGTTATTTACCAAGTTAAGTGAGATGCCAACACGTCACACAATAAGTTAAAGTTCAGAGCCACATATGTCATGTGGCTCTAGTTAAACATCCTTAGTTCAGCATGAAGAAGCCCGTTACGCTTTACTGGTCTGTACGACGTTCGAAATCTGCTTGGCTTTTGTTTCAGGCACCAAAGACATCAACCCGGTAATCACAAGCGCGGCAATACCAGACATGGTTACAGGTGAGCCAAATATGCTTTGTACTAGCTTGGGTGCTTCTTTCAATAAATCCGGTACCAGCATGACACCAAGCCCTAAGCCTAGTGAGATGGCTATCGTCATGATTCTGCGGCGATCAAGCTTCTCATTGGCGATGATTTTGATGCCTGCCGCGGCAACCGTGCCGAACATCACTAATGTCGCCCCGCCCAAGACTGGCTTTGGAATCGTCATTAATACCGCACCTAAGATGGGAAATAGCCCTAACAGAAAAAGAGTCGCGGCAATGAAATAGCCGATGTAGCGACTCGCGATCCCCGTAAAATGGATCACACCGTTGTTCTGGCTGAAAGTCGTGTTCGGAAAAATATTGAATACCGCAGCGATAAGTGAGTTCACGCCGTCACCCAGCACGCCAGCCTTGAGTCGATTGAGGTATTTAGGCCCTTTAACCGGTTGCCCTGAAAACATACTGTTGGCGGTAAGGTCGCCCGTGGTTTCAATAACGGTAATCAAGTAAATAAAAGCGATAGGCAGGAAGGCTTGCCAATCAAAAGCGAAGCCATATTTAAATGGGACAGGAATACTCAATAGCGGTTGAGAAGCAAAAGAAACCATTGACGCTTTGCCCATCAAAATGGCCACGCCCCAGCCAACAACTAACCCAACTAAAATCGACGACAGCCTAACCATATTATTGTTACTCAGGTTAAGCGCGACTATGGTTCCGAGAACGATGGCACCCAACATCAGATTGCTTCCAGAGCCAAAATCTTCGGCACCAACACCACCAGCAATATCTGTGACGCCAACTTTAATCAAAGAGATACCAATCGTGGTAATAACGATTCCGGTCACAACGGGGGTGATCACCACTTTCAGCTTTTCGATAAAACGCGAGAGGACAATTTCGACAAACGCACCGAAGAAGCAGACACCGAAAATCGTGGCGAGCATTTCATTCGGACCACCGCCATTCGCTTTAACAAGGAAGCCCGCACCTAATACAGATCCTAAGAATGCAAAGCTGGTTCCTTGGACACAAATCATCCCTGCACCAACTGGCCCTATTTTTCTGGCTTGGATAAAGGTACCGACCCCAGACACCATCAGTGCCATGCTGATCAGATAAGGAATGTGTTCACCCAACCCTAAAACGCCACCGATAATAAGCGTGGGGGTGATAATGCCAACAAAGCTTGCTAATACATGCTGCAGCGCCGCGTAACTGGCTGCTTTGACTGATGGTCGATCGTCCAACCCGTAGATCAATTCACTGTTCTGTTCCATGTGACTTCCTTTATGTATTTTTTATTGTATACAATTTACATAAAGACAATAGAGCAACATATATGCCAATGGTTTAACATTATATTTATCAATCAGTTAAGTTTTCCATCAAGGATATGCTGCACTAAAGAGCAACATTGTCGGTTTGTTTTAGTGCAGCCGAGGTTTTCCCGATATTCCTAAATTAGGCCCTACAAACACAAAAAAGGATTGGTATCTCTACCAATCCTCTTTAGGGGGTGTTTCGGTTCTTCTAGCTTATGGAAGGTAGTAACGCGATTACTCGTAATCTGTCGCGTACGTATCTTCGTATGAGTGCGAGTAGAATTCGAACAGGTTGCCAAACGGGTCTTCTAGGTAAACCATTTGTGCTTGTTTTAGTTCGTCTTCTGGGTGGTAACGCATGATGTCCATACGAACCTTACCGCCAAACTCTTCAACACGCTTGATAGCTGAATGAAACTGCTCTTTTGGAAGCTGTAGGCAGAAGTGGAAGATACCTAGGCGAGAGAAATCAACTTCGTGACGCTCTTGGCGCTCTTTCATTTCGAACAGCTCAACACCGATACCATCAGATGTTACTAGGTGTGCAATGTTGAAGCCTTTAAAGCCTTCACCGAACACAGCGATACACATACGGCCGATTGCTGATTCGCGCTCTTCCATCACTTTAGTGTTGTTCATTACGATTCTTAGACCTAGCGCTTTCGTGTAAAACTCGACTGCTTGGTCCATGTCGCCAACCATGATGCCTACGTGATTCATTTTCATAACTTGCTCCAAATTCGTTTTAAATTCTGTGCTTTTCGAAGTCTAGCTTCGATGTTTCGTTTCGATGAAGAGAGTATATGGAGATACGACGATTAACTGAAATTATCATAATTTATATTAATGATAATATTTTGTTATTTACAGTTTGGTATAACAACTCAACTCACGTAAAGACACCATATCTACCCTTACCTACATAGACACATAGATACGCACGCCAATAGAGATAAGCCCAATAGAGAGAACAACCTAAAGAGCATAGCTACTCAAATTGAGGGCTGCTGATGTTTGATGGCTTTTGTTAATCGTTTTTGTTGATAGCTTTTACCGATAGCCTTTTCCTTTCGAAGATAGGATTTGCCTATTGAATCTATAGAAATGTCCGATTTCACTAATTTTCGGTGGCAATGCAATATATCTACATCGACGCGGGATAGCGTTAAACACTACAAATTAGAAAGAGAGTCAAATCATGATCAACACAGAAATCAAACCATTCAACGCAACAGCATTCAAAAACGGCGAATTCGTAGAAATCACTGAGCAAGACGTTAAAGGCAAGTGGGCTGTATTCTTCTTCTACCCAGCAGACTTCACATTTGTATGTCCAACTGAGCTAGTTGACCTACAAGACAAATACGCAGAGCTTCAATCTCGCGGCGTAGAAGTTTACTCAGTATCAACTGACACTCACTTCTCTCACAAAGCATGGCACGATACTTCTGACAAAATCGGCACTATCGAATACTTCATGGTAGGTGACCAAACGGGCAACATCACAAATAACTTCAATGTTATGCGTGAAGGTCAAGGCCTAGCAGACCGTGCTACGTTCCTAATCGACCCAGAAGGCGTTATCCAAGCAATGGAAATCACTGCTGAAGGTATCGGTCGTGACGCTGAAGACCTACTACGCAAGGTTAAAGCAGCACAATACGTAGCGGCTAACCCAGGTGAAGTATGCCCAGCTAAATGGAAAGAAGGCGAAGAGACACTAGCACCATCTCTAGACCTAGTAGGTAAGATTTAATCTAAGCCTATCTAACAAGAATAGCTAAAAAGAACAAATAAAACGGTTCTACAGGCGCGCTTCGGCCTCCCTCCTAAAGGGCAGTTGCGCGCCACCCTTTCAAACCATCAAAACCACAATATTTGCCGACTTGCGCCCCCTTTTTATTTTCCTTTTTCAGCAAGAAGGTATTGGTCAATACCAAGACACAGAATTTAAGAGCAGGCACGATTATGTTAGATCAAGCAATGAAGCAGCAGCTAAAAGCATACCTAGAAAACCTAAAAACCAATGTTCAGTTAGTGCTGAGCCTAGATGACAGCGATACCGCAAACAAACTCAAAAACCTAGCAAACGACATCGCGTCTTTAACGGACAAAATTGAAGTAACACGCGATGATAGCGCAAGCACGCGCAGCCCTATCATGCAGGTAGTGAACGAAGAGAAAGGCACAGCGATCGGTTTCGCCGGTTTGCCAATGGGTCACGAGTTCACGTCTCTTGTACTGGCACTGCTTCACAGTGGCGGTCACCCAATCAAGCTTGAAGCTGACGTAATCGAGCAAATTAAAGAATTAGATCAAGAGCTGAATGTAGAAATTTTCATCTCACTATCGTGCCAGAACTGTCCAGAAGTGGTTCAGGCATTCAACATGATGTCAGCGATTAACCCGTTGATTAAGACCACCATGATTGATGGCGCAGCATTCCAAGAGGAAGTGAAATCTCGCGATATCATGGCAGTACCAAGCGTGTTCATTAATGGTGAACTATTCGGTCAAGGCCGTATGTCACTGGCTGAGATCCTTAATAAAGTAGACTCAGGTGCAGCGGAAAAGAAAGCAGCAAACCTAAATCAACAAGCACCATTTGACGTGTTAGTTGTGGGTGGTGGCCCAGCAGGTTCTTCAGCAGCAATTTATGCAGCACGTAAAGGCATTCGTACAGGTGTGGTTGCTGACCGATTTGGTGGTCAGGTAATGGATACCATGGCAATTGAGAACTTTATCTCAGTGAAAGCAACAACAGGTCCTAAGCTAGTGGCTAGCTTAGAAGAGCACGTAAAAGAGTACGGTGTTGAAGTAATGACTGAGCAGCGCGCTGCCAACATCATTGCTGCAGAAGACACGAAAGACGGCTACATCCACGTTGAATTAGAGAGTGGCGCAATACTACGAGCTCGCTCTGTTATCACCAGTACAGGTGCACGCTGGCGTGAAATGAACGTTCCGGGTGAACAAGAATACCGCAACAAAGGCGTGGCTTACTGCCCACACTGTGACGGCCCGCTGTTCAAAGGCAAGAAAACAGCCGTTATCGGCGGTGGTAACTCAGGTATTGAAGCCGCTATTGACCTAGCAGGCATTGTGGAACACGTAACCGTACTTGAATTTGCAGACACTCTACGCGCTGACCAAGTACTTATTGATAAAGCGAACGCAACACCAAACATCGAAATCATCAAAATGGCTCAAACGACACAAGTGTTGGGTGATGGCAACCGCGTAACCGGTCTGGAATACAAAGACCGTAACACGGATGAACTGAAACAAATTGAACTCGCGGGTATCTTCGTTCAAATCGGTCTAATGCCGAACAGCGAATGGTTGAAAGGTTCGAAGGTTGAGCTTTCACCACGCGGTGAGATTGAGATTAACGCTCATGGCGCAACATCAATGAAAGGTGTATTTGCAGCAGGTGACGTAACAACCGTACCTTACAAACAGATCATCATTGCGATGGGAGAAGGTGCTAAAGCAAGTCTAGGCGCATTTGACCACCTAATCCGTAACTCAGCTCCAGTTAAAGAAGCTGAAACCGCTTAACCTTTACACTGAAAAGCTTAAAGCTTTTAACTCAAGTTCCTTAAATATTTGTTAACTTAATTCTTTACTGTTAACGACTTAGTCGACATTTAGACGCCACTCCTATGGATTTAGGAGTGGTTTTTTTCTTTGTAATTTATGCCGGTTGATAAAGCATAAAGGCAACCACCATCGCTAAGCTTCCACCCAAGCAACGGTTCACAAACATCATCTGTTTTGGTGATTGCAGCAACTTTTTAAGCATGGTGCCGCAATACGCCCACACCAACATGCACGGTACACCGGTAATCACCATACCCGCAATAATGGTCACCACTTGAATCAGATAGTCTGCGTTCGGAGTGATGAACTGAGAAAACACAGTTAACGAAGCAATCCAACCTTTGGGGTTCAACACCTGAACCAACACACCTGACACAAAGCCCGAACGGTTATCGGTAGTACTCTCTTCGATTTGCATATTGGCAATCGACCACGCCATGAACAACAAATAAGCCGCACCTGCGTACTTCAAAATGTTGTATAGCTCTGGGTAAAGAGTGAACAGGCTCACCAAACCGACACTGGATCCCGCCAGTACGATGATGATGCCAAAAGCGTTCCCAGAGATAAAAGGCAAAGTTGCAGCAAACCCGTAACGACTTGAAATCCCAAGTAATGCGATATTTCCTGCCCCAGGTGTAATTGCAATCGATGTTGAAAATAGCAAAAACGCCAGCATTAATTGAGAGCTCATTTCCTCTCACTCCTAATAAGTAAAGTATTGATAGGGAGAGAGTTTACAGATTCGACTAGGAATTAAATTGCTATATAGGCTAATATTAATGCAAATTTGAGCAAAATTTTCCCAAAACAACCATGAAACAGAAAGAATCCACCAAAGAAGTGTTAGATGACACAGATATCGCTATCTTAGGACATATTCAACAAGACGGGCGCATGAGTAACAGTAAGCTCGCCGAGAAGGTAAACCTCAGCGAAACCCCTTGCTGGCGCCGATGGAAACGTATGGAAGAGACAGGCTATATAGACGGTTACGCCGCCAAGCTTAATCGTAAGAAGTTAGGCTTTCATGTGGCAGGTTTTACCTTAGTCACGCTCGGAAACCACGAAGTTGAAAACACAGAACCGTTCGAAGAGTTTGTTGCAGTCACTGATTGGATTCCGATGTGTCACTGCATTGCAGGCGGTGCCGACTACATGGTGCAAGTGTTAGCAAAAGATTTAGAAGAGTACTTTGAGCGTATTAGCTCAATAAGACGAGTGAAAGGTGTGAGCGCGATTCAATCCAACATCTCAGTAAAAGAACTGAAAAACAGCTATCAGCTTCCTCTTGAGGACTAGTTCACTTCTTTTGACAGCCCTTTTCTTTCAGCAAAACAAAAGCCCAACATCCTAGGTTTCTGAAACTTAGGGGCTGGGCTTTGTTTGAAACGAATATCGTTTAATTACGCTTTCTATTCACAGGGGTGAGCTAAATGAATCAGCGCTAAGCCTCCGAGAGACGTTTCACGATACTTCTTATTCATGTCTTTACCCGTTTGATACATGGTCGCAATGACCTTATCTAACGAGATCAAAGATTTACTGTTACGTTTCAATGCCATGCGAGACGCATTAATCGCCTTCATCGCACCCATTGCATTTCGTTCAATACACGGTACTTGTACTAGACCACCAATTGGGTCACACGTCATACCCAACGAGTGTTCCATCGCGATTTCCGCCGCAATGCAGATCTGCTCATTACTGCCACCACGAAGTGCCGTTAAACCAGCCGCTGCCATAGAAGATGAAACGCCCACCTCTCCTTGGCACCCTACTTCGGCACCAGAGATCGAAGCGTTGGTTTTGTACAAAATACCAATCGCGCCCGATACCGCTAAGAAGTCTTTCAGCTGCTTAGTATCTAACTGTTTAATGAAGCGATGGTAGTACATCAACACAGCAGGAATAACGCCCGCCGCACCATTGGTTGGTGATGTTACCACTTGGCCACCTGCGGCATTTTCTTCGCTAACCGCAAACGCAAACAAGTTAATCCAATCCATGATTTCCATTGGGTCGTTTTCAACCGCCGCGTTCGCTTCTAACTTTTTCAGTAGGTTAGGCGCACGACGAGTTACGTTCAAACCACCATCAAGAATGCCTTCGGTTTCAAAGCCGCGTTCCATACAACGACTCATCACTCGCCAGATTTGATCCGCTTTCTCTGAAATAATGTCAGCGCCTTCGAACTCCACTTCATTTTTTAGAATCATGCCACCGAGGCTCATCCCACTATTGTCAGCTTGTTGAAGCATTTCATCGGCGTTTTTGAACGGGAAAGGAACTTCTACCACTTGGGTTTGAGTACCATTTTGCAGTTCGTCAGCGGTTGCGATAAAACCGCCGCCAATTGAATAGTAGGTTTCATCGATAATCACGTTTCCAGCGTTATCAAACGCCGTGATCATCATACCGTTCTCATGCAGTGGCAGATTATCCTCATGAAACAGCATGTCTGTTTGGTAGTTGAAACCGATAGTGTGGCGACCACTCAGCTGCATTTCACCACTGTCGATTGCGCGGCGCATCGCTTCATTCGCACTGGAGATTTTTATCGTGTCCGGCTTATTGCCCAGCAAACCTAAAATGGTGGCTCTATCAGTGTGGTGTCCGATTCCGGTCAGCGACAGTGAACCATAAAGGTCGACCTGTACTCGAACCACATCCGTGATTCTCTCCTCAACTAATTGAGTGAAATGAAAACCCGCAATCATTGGGCCGTTGGTGTGAGAGCTTGATGGCCCTACACCAATTTTGTAGATATCAAAGATCGATAACATAGATATACCAGTAAAAAATCGGTCAATTAAGAAAGAACGGCATAGAGCCAATCAGGAATAACAGTACAAGCTGCAACTGTCACCACAGCGAAGACCAACAAACCATAATGACTTGCCGTCGGCTTGGCGAACAAATGCTTTTGCTTGGCGATAAATTCGTTTTGTTGCTGTGTAACCTCTCCCCAGAAGCGGCTGACAAGCACGCCCAACAATAAGAACACCACTGTGCCAATTAGGGCAAACCACGGCCAAGAGATACCACTGTATTTAGCAATAAACACCACAACCACACTACCAATACTGCCCGCTATCACCCCTTTTTCATTCGCCTGTTTAAAGAACAGACCAAGAATGAAAGAGCCAAGACGAATACCAACAAAAATCGAAGTTAAGCTGGCAATGGTTTTCAACACCGATTCGTTAGAAACGGCCAACAAAGCAGGTACCACCACCGAAGCGGCGGCAACAAGGCTCATTTTTCTCGCCACCGATTCGTAATGCGCATCGGAGGCTTGCTTACGAAAAAATCGCTTATAGAAATCAAAGGTCGCAACGGTCGCCATTGAGTTATAGGTTGAGTCCAGCGTCGACATAGCGGCCGCTGAAAATGCTGCTATCACCAAACCCACAATGATTGAATTCGTATGGTTAAACACGAAATCGAGAATCACTTCGTTGCTGTTCTCAAAACTGCTGTCTTGATAAAAAACGCTCAGTAACACGCCCATCACAGCAAAGAACAGATAAACAAAGAACGCGCCATAGCCGCAAAGCAGCATCGACTTTTGTGCGGTTTTAACACACTTAGTCGCGAGTGTTCTTTGAATAATCAATTGGTTAGTACCATATACACTCAGGTGTAAGAAGCTCACAGCAACTAAACCTGCCCATAATGTGGTGTCGACACCTAAATCGAATTCGAGGTTAATAATATTCAGGTGCTCGGGAGACAAAACCTCGCCCGCATCAATCTTCATCAGCAACAAAGCAAAGATCGCAATGCTACCGATAATCAGCACCGCCGACTGCAGCATATCGGTCCATATTACCGTTGAGATACCACCCGCATATGTATACAAAGCAGTAAACAAGCTGATGTAAATGATCGCCTCTGAAATATCGATAGGCAGCACTTGCACCAGAATCAAAGCAACGGCATAGAGAATGACGCCCGCTGAAATGCATTGAACGACAAGAAACACGATTGAATTGATCGTACGAGCAACAATGCCAAAACGGTGCTCTAGGTATTCATAAATCGAAGTCAGTCCCAGTTTGTAAAACACTGGCACAAAGAAAATCACCGCAAAAAAGATCACGATTGGGTAATTCAAATGCACGCTCATTGCTTCCATACCTGAACTGTAAACCCAGCCCGGCATGCCCACGAACGTCATCGCACTGATGTAGGTTGCAAGAATCGACACACCTGCCGTAAACCAACCAAATTGTTTTCCACCAGTTGAAAAATCGCCACCTACGCTATAACGCTTGTTTACTAAGTAGCTGATAAATATTGTAGTTAGCACATAAAGAGCAATTACCACAAAACTTGAGTACGTAACCATTTTGAGATTCCGTTTATTGTATTCTTCTAATCATTCGCCGCCAATATTACTGAAAATTGTCTTTATTCCCTCAAGAACCCACAATAACTGTGACTATTATCACTAAGATAGACGAATAAACGCTCAAATTGGCCAAAATCGCCCTTTAATGAGATCTAGATCACCAAAACAGACAAATTGGGTACGCACTCATTTTAAAATTGACTTCGATCACGGATCTAATATCCACAAAAATTCTATTATCTCTACCGAAACGAAGACAGTGTGCTAGATATTAATCATACCCACACTGTAATCAAAACTATAAACACCCTATATGAAATAAAGGTTTATCGGTCATGACTACCAGAAAACACATGAGCGAAGTTCCTATGATTCAAAGGGTAGCTGCCTATCTAGCGATACTGGTTGGTTACTTTTTCTATTGTTATAACTTTGTAATTATTGACTACGTACGCCCATACATTGTTGAAGCGTATGATGGTATTAGCCTGTCAGACACTGCCCAGTTCTATACATGGCAGTCGGTTGGTGCACTTATTGGTGCTTTGAGCTGTGCTTGGTTCGCAACAAAATTTGGTAAGAAATCCACTCTTATTGCCATCACAGCCTTAAACGGTGGTGCAACCATCGTCAACATGATGTTCACCGACTACGCAACTTGGGCTGCAATGCGTTTTATCATTGGTTTGTCGCTGGGTGGTTACTTCACAGTAGCAGTAAGCCTGATGATCGGCCTATTCACACCGAATGTGCGTGGTAAGTTGACCGCATTTGCATCTTCTATGTTCTCTGTTGCTCTGATGGTAATGGGTGCGTATGCAGCATTCATTTCAAGCATCGATGCGCCATGGGAAAGCCTAATGCTTGTAGGTGGTATCCCACCGTTGGCAGCAGCAGTAGTGATGATCTTTGTTCTACCAAGCGATAGTAAAGTGATCGCTTACGGTGAAGAAGAGCAAGCAAAAGCTGAAGCTACAGATGCGCCAGCAAAGAAAGGTTCTTGGGGCGAAATGCTCAGCAAGTCTTACCGTAAGATCACATTAACGTGTCTATTACTGGCTGGCCTTAACTTCTATGGTTTCCAATTCTTCGGTGGCTTTGTAACTACTTACCTACGTGATGTACGTATGTTCGACGGTGCAACCATCGGTCTTATCTTCTCTATCTCAGCGTTTGGTTCACTGTTTGGTGCATGGTTCTGGGGTTGGGCGGCTGACAAATACGGTCGTAAGGTGAACGCATTTGGTTTCATCCTGGCGGGCATCATGGTTTCAATCTTCTTTGTTGCGCCTGGCGACATGGTGATTGGCGGCCTAAACATGCTGGCTCTACTTGGCCTGATTTACAACTTCGGTCTGTCTTCTTCAGCGGTATGGGGTGGTTACTTCTCAGAACTATTCCCAGCACATCTACGTAGCTACGGTGCAGCTCTATTCCACGGTGGTCGTATCCTGGGTATGTGGGCGCCAATGGTACTTATCTTCATTCAAGAGCGTACCGACCTACAAACTGCGATGTGGGGTTCACCAATCGTCTGGATTCTTGCTGGTCTTCTATGGCTAACACTGCCAGAGACATTGAAAGGCGGCATCTTCGATAAAAGCAAGAAAACTGAAGCAGCGAAAGCTTAATTCTTAATTCGCACGCTGAAATTCAGAGATTCAAATACGAGAAATTAAAGCCGGCTGACAAGTCAGCCGGCATCAAAATCCAAATCGAGTCCTGTTCCGAAAGTTGACTCGACAACACAAAGAGAAATGATTATGTCTAAATATCAAGAAGCTAAGCGCATTGTTCGCGAATACTTTGATGCAATGGAAAACGCAACTCACGAGAACGTTGCTGAAGTACTAAAAGCACACACTTCTGAAGATTACTTGTGGCGTGGTGTCTACCCATTCCGTGAGCAAGAAGGCGCTCAAGCTGCTGCTGACGTATTTTGGGCTCCAATGATGAAATCAATGACTCGCATGCAGCGTCGTCAAGATATCTTCATCGGTGGTAACAACGAAATCAATCCAGATGAAATTTGGGTAATGAGCATGGGTCACTTCATGGGTCTATTCGACGCTGAATACCTAGGCATGCGCCCTACTGGTAAAATCATGAACGTTCGCTACGCAGAATTTAACTGTGTTGTTGACGGCAAGATCACTAAGACTGGCCTATTCCTAGACCTACTAGGCATGATGGATCAAGCGGGTTGCTACCCACTACCACCATCAACAGGTAAGCACTTCGTTTACCCTGGTCCACGTAACCACGACGGTCTACTATTCGAAGATGCAGCTCCAGAAGAAGGCGTTGCAACACTTGCTCTTGTAAACAAGATGGTTGATGACCTATCTGCACTTAACGACAGCGGCGCAATGGGTTGCCCACCAGAAGTACTAGAGAAGAGCTGGTCTAAAGACATGATCTGGTACGGCCCTTGTGGTATCGGTGCGTCTTACACTATCCCTCGTTACCAACAACAGCACCAACTTCCTTTCCGTAACAACCTGAAAGATAAGAAGTTTAACGGTCACGTTTGTCGCTTCGCTGAAGGTAACTTCTCTTGCTTCTTCGGTTGGCCAAACCTATCAAACACACCAGCTGGTGGTTTCCTTGGTATGACGGGTGGTGAAGTACGTGCAGACATGCAAGTAGTTGACGTTTACTACCGTGACGGTGACAAGCTATCTGAAAACTGGGTACTGATCGACCTTCCTTTCTGGCTAAAACAGCAAGGTCTAGATGTATTCGAGCGCACTGCTTCAATCCTGAACCCAACACTGTAACCGTGTCCTATTGTCTATCTAGTCCATACCTACACTAGATAAACATGACTGCCGAGGGCTCCTTCTCGCCCTCGGCAACTTGCTCCACCCAAGATAATCAATTTGTGCCTCACGGATGGGCACCCCCTGCCAAACCATTACTAATATAACGGGCTTGAAAGCACGGTAGCTTTCTACGGCCTGAATAAAGAGAATTACAATGAAAAAGTCGATTCTTTCTGCAGTGATCTTAACAGCACTTACTTCGGGCTCTGCTTTTGCAGCGCACACCTTTACCAATGACGCGGGCGATAGCCTAACACTGGATGGTCGTTTTGATGTTCGTTACCAAGATAAAGGCGGCGATCATAACGGAGAATGGAACAGCGGTAGCTCTCGTTTCGGCCTCAAAGGTCAAATGGGCCTAGATAACGGCTGGACCGGTTTTGGTCATGCCGAATGGGGTTACAATTCAGGTGCTAACGGCGACAATATTTACGACCGACTTCTATACGCTGGCGTAGAGCACGACAAATACGGCAAGATTGCTGCAGGTACTAAGCAGTGGTCTACTTTCTACGATGTAGCATGGTACACCGACTTAGGCCGTGTCTTTGGTACTCGTGGCTCAGGTGTTTACAACCTGTCTGATTGGGGTATTGCTTCAGGTACAGGTCGTGCTGAAAACTCCATCACTTACCGCAATTCAATCAACGACCAAGTAAGCTACGGCTTCACTTACCAAACGACACGTGAAGACGTTGCACTAGCAAGTAATGGGACAGCTTCATTGAAAAACGGTCTGGGTGCGTCGATCACTTACAAGCCTGTTGATGGTATAACACTTGGTGCAGCTTACCACCAAAATGAAGTTGCTGACTTAGATGCAGGCGTAATTGGCGTGAAAGACGGCGACAACATGCGCATCATGCTGTTGGGCGCGAACTACAGCAACGGTGGCTTCTACGCTGGTGCGACTTTCCATGTTGGCGAAAACTGGGAAGCGGTGAGCCAAGGCGGCACCGATGTAATGTTCGATACCCTAGGTGGTGAAATCTACACATACTACCACTTCGAAAATGGCCTACGCCCTACGTTGAACTACAACTACATGGAAGACCGTGGTGACGAGACAGAAGGTTATGAGCGTAACTTACTTATTCCTGGCGTTGAATACCATTTCCAGAAAAACAAGTTCCTAGTTTGGACTGAGTACCAATTCGACCTAGGCAAAGATCAGCTTGTTGGTAACACATTCGAAAACCGTGATGACCAGTTCGCTGCAGGTATTCGTTACTACTTCTAATCTCTGGTTCTCACGACCAGATCTTATAACCACTGCCTAAATAAAGCTCTGCCGCGTTATCCCATTAACGAAGCAGAGCTTTTTGGGTTATACCCAGATTACAACCCAATTACATCACCTAAGCCTTATTTAACATAGAACTTGGGTGCATTGTTTTTTTGAATACGTACCTACTTATGATACTCTACACGCCATTAATTCGGCTTAAAATGCATGGTCTATGAACTCTCCAAAACACTCCTCGGTACCCAAAGCAACCGTAACTTCAAAAGATGTCGCTAAACTGGCTGGCGTTTCTCAATCTACTGTTTCTCGTGTATTTGTCCCGGGCAGTTCAGTGTCTGAAAAGACCAAGCAGAAAGTGTTCGATGCAGCAAAATCGTTGAATTATCGTCCCAATGCCTTTGCCCGCAGTCTGACGACAAATGAGTCCAAATTGATTGGCTTAGTTTTCCCAGATGCCGACTACCCTATCCACATGAAAACTCTGCAGCTTATCTCTACTGAGCTACAAAAGCAGGGTTACTCTGCGGTATTGATTCCTTGGCAAGTTGATGGAAACGACAACCACTCGATTCCTAATATCTTCCAATACCGAGTTGATGGCGTAATTGCTGCTTCGGCGACCTTTAATAAGTCGCTTTATGAAGAGTGTGAAGAGTTCGACATCCCTATTGTCCAGTTTGCACGTGTTGTTGAAGGGACTAAGAGTAGCCATGTGGTGAGTGACAACTACGCCGCAGGCCAAGTCGCCGCTCAGCATTTACATAGCGTAGGAACAAAGTCAGCGGTTTACCTGACAGGTAACGTACCAACCTACACCAACGGCGAGCGTGAATCGGGCTTTTGCTCTGAATTCGAAGAGCTAACGGGCAAGCAAGCTCGCGTGATTGAAGCTGACTATGACTACCTTGATGCTCTAGATACCATTCGGACTCTGTTTTCAGAACCCACACATCCTCAAGCGATTTTCTGTGCGACAGATAACCTCGCGATGGCGGTAATGGATGTGGCGCGCTTAGAGTTCAACCTGCGTATTCCAGAAGATCTTCAAGTGATTGGTTTTGATGATATCCCGCAGACTCAATGGCTGAACTACCAACTCACTACCTTTAAGCAAGATTTCAGACGCCTTGCGCGTGAATCAGTGAAAATTGTCGTTAGCCAGATTCAAGAGCAAGACACAAGCTTGGTTAAGCTGATGGTGCCAGTGAAGTTTATTGAACGAAACACGACGCTAAAATAGAACCAACGTTAAGACGCATTCAAATAAAAATCCCGCTCAGTGTGAGCGGGATTTTTTATGATATTTAACTAGTTACCTACACCACCGGTCTTCTCTGCCGGAGAATCAGGCGTCACTGGAGGCCACTCTTGGAAGGTTGCTAGATGTTGTTGGACAGCAGCTTGTGCAGGACCAAATGCCCACATTTTTTGCCCCATCCACTTCAAGTACATGCCCGACTCTTCCGCCGCTCGCTCGTATGGGTCACGACGTAAGTTAAACAGTAATGGGGCGTTTAGCTCTTCTTTAGGACCACTCCAACCGTGATTTTGCACGATGAAGTGCGCCTTCCAATCTCCTACTCGAACCGCTTGTAGCTTATCTCGTTCGTAGTAGTAGATCTCTTTACGGTTTGACTCGCCTTTCTCAGTCAGCATATCCACTTGGTTGTAACCATCAAGGTGTGCTTTAAAGCCATCGTGACCTTTTAGCATTTTCTCTTTCAGATCGGCAGGGCCCCCCGCAGCTGCAACAAGTGTCGGTAGCCAGTCCATACCATCAAAGATGCCGTTACCCACACTACCCGCTGGAATCTTACCTGGCCAACTAACGAGAGCTGGAGCACGAACGCCACCTTCCCAAGTCGTGCCTTTCTCACCGTGGTATGGTGTCATACCACCATCAGGCCAAGTCATGATTTCGGGGCCATTATCAGCCGTGAAAATAATGATGGTGTTATCAGCAATGCCGAGCTCCTCCATTTTCGCCATCATCTCGCCAACATGATCATCAAGATCTTTCATCACCACTTCTTGAAGTCCCCACCCATTCTGACCAAGCATGGCTTCGTATTCAGGTGAAAGGTGCGTCCAAACGTGACCACGTGATGGACAGTACCAAGTGAAGAATGGCTTATCCGCTTCAACCGCCCTTTCGATGAAGTTGATCGCGTGTTTATTTACTTCATCATCTAGTGTGCGCATACGCTCGATAGTTAGCGTGCCATCGTCTTCAATGGTTTGTCCGCCTTTACCATCGGATTTCGCGTAAATCACATTGCGAGGCGCAAAAGCATCTAACGAACCGTCTTTTGGCCAGTCTGGATCTTCGGTGTATTCCATCGCATTCAGGTGATACAACCAGCCCCAATACTCATCGAAGCCGTGCATTGTTGGTAAGAACTCATCACGGTCACCTAAGTGGTTTTTACCAAACTGACCTGTCACGTAGCCCATGGTTTTGAGGATTTCTGGTAGTGTTGGCGTATCCGCATGCAGCCCAACAGGCCCACCCGGTAAGCCCACCGTGTGCATACCCGTTCGCACTGGTAACTGCCCCGTTAAGAATGCAGAGCGCCCAGCCGTACACGATGGCTGCGCATAATAATCTGTCAGTAGCATTCCCTTCTCGGCAATGCTGTCGATGTTTGGTGTTTCACTACTCATCACACCATTGTGATAAGCACTCAGGTTTGAGATCCCAATATCATCCGTGAAGATAACAAAAATATTCGGTTGCTCTTGTGCTGACCATGCCGATAGTGAAAAGCTACTCAACACACTCATCACAACAAGGTGGAAAATCCTTTTCATAGAATGTCCTTATTCTGTTTCAGATTGCTCTTTGTGAACCATTTTTATTCCTACCAAACCAAAGCCAAGCTCCAATAGTAAATAGACGACAAGTAGCCAGTGAGGCATGCCATCTATCAACAAGCTAATGACTCGGCCGGCAGCCAAACCCAACATGAAGACCACCAAACTGTAGAGTGCTGGTAGTCGGTATTTCTTTAGTAACGCCCCTGCTATCCAAAACAGAGCCAACGCTAAGTACAACCCCATCACAGCACGAAAGATATGAGTGACATTGATAGGGCTAGCATCAATTCCGAAAAGATAATCAAGGGAGACAACGGGGGCATAACCGTACGACAACGCAATCGGTGTTAAACCCAAAACAGCGACGATCAAAAAAACGCTTTGTGGCTTCATATCCTTACTCTTTTAATTTGGCTCTTTTCAAAAAACATAGTCTACAATCAGCAATATACAAGTTGCATATATGAAAAATGGATAGTTAGAACACACATTCACATTTGTGCTATTTCACATCGAAGATAAGGATATCAATATGGCTAAATGGCGTTACCTACTTGCATCAGCATTGGCTGCCAGTTCAACCGTAAATGCTCAGGAAGCAAGTGAACAAGCGGACACAAAAAAGTGGCAACATAGCTTCGAAATTTACGCGCTTGCGCTCAATATCCGTGGGGACAGTACCATTGGTGGCTTGTCAGCAGATGTCGATGTTGATCCTGCATTCATCATGGATCATCTTGATATGACCGCAATGGTGCGATTAGAAGGTATCTATGATAATCAGTGGGGCTATTACATTGACTACAGCTTCATGAAGTTAAGCGGAAAAGCAAACTCAGTGTTAGGTAGCAACCTAGAGATATTGAAAGGCAACCTTGATATCCGACAAGGTGTTTTAGATGTAAAGGGGTTTAAGCGCTACCAATACGATTTTGGCACGATTGATTATCTGTTTGGACTTCGTTGGTGGGATAACGACATTGATGCCAAGCTTTACGGTTCAGGTGGTAATCTAAGTGTAGACCGATCACTCGATGAAGATTGGGTTGATTACCAAATAGGTGTGAGATGGATAACGCAGATCAATAAGGATTGGAAGTTTCACGCAACCATTGATGCAGGGCTTGGTAGTGACACAAACTTTACCTCATCTCTGTTAACTGGCGTGCGATACCAGATAAACAGTTGGTCGGACTTGAATGTTGCCTACAAATCGACCTGGGTTGATTACGAAAATAAGGGCACCTTTGAATACGATACTGCATCGCAAGGCTTCCTGATTGGTTGGGCTGCTCACTTTTAATCCGATTCTCGTAACGTGTTAGGACCTAGGCCAACCCAATATTGCTCATTTGGATTTAATTTCTATTAAAACGTAAGCCTCAAATGATTCATACCTCTGGTGGTGCTCTCCATTGCCAGAGGTTTTTCTTCGTGAAATATCCACTGCCCTCCCTCATAGAAAACCTATTAAATCATAGGGTAACCCTCGCGTAACGCGCATTTAATCCATCTAAAAAATTGTAATTTTAGATCATGGAAATACAGGTTTATATCTTGAGATATTTAATCTTTATTTAATCCTTCCCGCCCCATTCGAACAGTGTTTTTTATTTTGAAAATATCGCTAGAATCCTCTCCCGAAATTTACAAACCAGAGTGGAAACAATGAAAAAAATAATCTTAGCGGCTCTTACGATTGCCTCAGTTACCGGCATCGCATCAACTTCAGCTTTTGCATCAAATGAAATGTACGCACTAGGCGGTTTCGGGATGGATGATGGCGATGTCGGTGGCCAGTTCACATTTGGTAGCCAAGTCATGCAAAGCAACTGGTATGTTGAATCAACGCTGCTTGTTATCAGCGTCGATGACAAATCTAGTTACTTTGATTACAGCCACAACGAGACAAAACACCGAAAAGAAGAGTTCGATACCTTAATGCTCTCGTTGACGCCAGTGTACAAACACAGTTTCAGTGAAAATTTTGCTATTTTGGGTAAGTTCGGCGCTTTCTATTCACACTCAGATACAAAGATGGTGATCAGCTCTAGCAACGAGACTAAAGTTGATAAAGGTTCGCATGGTGATCTTGGCTTAACTTACGGTATCGGCGCTGAATACAAGTCAGCAAAGCCGATCTTTGGCAACTCTAAGCTACTGACTCGCGTAGGGTTTGATTGGTATGAGTTCGGTGGTTCAAGTAGCTGGTACACCAAGGATTCAGCATTGGGTATTCAAACTGGCTTTACCTTCTAATCTAGTCACCGATAACACTAAAGTAAGCCACATATGATTCGTGGCTTACTTTGGATTCAGACTACGCACTCTTTCTTCATGATTGATAAGCCGGCCTCGAGCGTTTCTGTCCATGCTTGTTCGACGCTTTCATCGTAGTGAGGATCGTATTTTTTAACCGTATTGAGCAACGAATTGAACCACTCGTTGAGTTCTTGCTCAGAGATATCCATTCCTAAATCTTTATGTCGCTTCCCAAGCTTTTTCACCGAGTTTCGTACGCTCGGTAGACCAGCAGAGTTATAGATAAGGATGATCGAAGCTTTAAGCATCTTGGTTTGCTGCTCTAACCCTATCTTTTCAAAACGTTCTGAAAATCTTGGATTATGCTCGCAAAAATCCGCCAGAAAGCTCTCCAAAAATTCTTGGTCAATCCGGCAGCGCTCAAAGCTTTCATAAAACAGTTCATTCGATTTCATCTAGCCAGTCCTTTGCAAAATATTGAGTCTTCGGGAAGCTAACAAGTTCAGAGCCGCGACTTCGCCAACTCCGAACCATCAATATGATCTAAGCATACGCCACTATGGCATAACATATACTACGGCATAAAGTGAGTTGCACAGATCTTGTTTCCATCAGGATCTCGCAAATAAGCCATGTACAAACGACGCTCGTCAGAACCTCTCGCTCCGGGGCCGTTTTCAATACTGGTGCCGCCATTTTCGACGCCAACTCGATGCCATTCGTCCACCAGTTCAGGAGAAGACGCTAGGAAGCCGATCGTCATACCATTGCCGTGCGTTGCAGGCTGACCATCAATCGGTTTGGTTAAACCTAATACACCAGTTTGGCTAACGTAAACACAGCGCCCTTTAGGGTCAACGGAACCTTCACTGTAACCAAGCACTTTCATGATTGGGTCATAAAAAGCCTTCGCGCGTTCAATATCTTCGGTACCGAGAAAAACATGGCTGAACATAACTAACCTCTTCTTTTATTGAAAGAACCACCTACACTAGACCTATCGTTTGTGTTTGTCTAGGCACGCAATTCGGTCACAACTGTTGCTTAACCCATTGAGCAAACACCTGAAACTTAGTTCGTTGCTCCATGCCTTTCGGACACACTAAATCATATCCTTTGCCCGATTCAATGCTCATAAGAGGTGCGACCAACAAGCCTTGTTCAATCTGCGGTGTCATGAACTCTAACCGCCCTAGAGCTAGCCCCATCGATAATATCGCCGCATCCATCGCCAAGCGGTTATCGCTGTAATAGTCACACTGAAGCGCGCAGTTGGTATCACTTTGAGCTTCATACAACCAACGTTGCCAGGCAGTGATATCGCCACTGTGAATGAAACGAACATCGTCTAAGTGTTGAATGCCTTGGTCTAGTTTGAAGCGTTTCGCGTATTCAGGGCTGCACACTGGGGTTCTTACTCCACTGAATAATCGCTCGCTGTAATGGTTTGGGTAATGGCCTTCGCTATAGAAAATTGCCACGTCATAAGGTTCAAACTGGAAGTCTGACTGGCTCTGTTTGGTTTGCAGTTTGATGCTTAGATTCGGATACAAGCGTCTGAATTCGGGCAAACGCGGCATCAACCACGAGGAAGCGAAATAAGGCGATGTCGCGATGTACAACTCCCCGCTTAGCTCACCCGTTTGAATATCCATGAGTTCGGAAAAGATAGACTCAAACGACACGTTCAACATGGATAACACGCGCTGACCTTCTGGCGTCAGTTCGAGCTTTCTTGTCTTGCGCACAAACAGATTGAACTTCAGTTGTTGTTCGAGTTTTTTGATGCGATGGCTGACCCCTCCCTGAGTTAAGAAGAGCTCATCGGCGGCAAGTGTAAAACTTAGATGTTTAGCCGCAACACTGAAGGTGTGTAGCAGTGAAAGAGTTTGTTGGCGATTTTCGAATAGCCCCATGCATTAACCTCACTAATTCATAAGTCGTCACAACTGGTTTGTCGGTGTATGTAACCATCATATAAATTAAACCAAGTAATCTACAACATTAAATGATGAACAGCATGCAACAGAATCAAAAACTCAAAGTAACTGTGATTGGTGGTGGCTCAAGTTACACCCCAGAGCTCGTTGAAGGACTGCTCAAGCGCCATCACGAATTACCTATCTCTGATCTGTGGTTAGTCGATATCGAACAAGGCATGGAAAAAGCAGAGATAATCGCGGCGCTCACCAAGCGAATGATAAACAAATCGGGCTGTGAGATTAATGTTCACCTCACCACAGATCGAAAAGCAGCCCTGAAGGACGCGGATTTTGTCTGCTCACAGTTTCGCGCAGGAAGAATAGAAGCAAGATTACGTGACGAGAGGATTGCTCTGAAATATCGCATGATCGGCCAAGAGACCAATGGTTTAGGTGGCTTCTCTAATGCTTGCCGAACCATTCCGATTGCACTCGAGATAGCGAAAGAGATGGAAGTGTTGTGTCCAAATGCGTGGTTACTCAACTTCACCAACCCATCAGGCATGGTAACGGAAGCACTGATTAAGCACTCAACCATTAAAACCGTTGGTCTATGTAACGTTCCCGTCAACATGGAGCTAGGCGCGGCGAAAATGCTTGGTGCAGAACGTAAAGATATGACGATGCAAATCGCCGGATTAAACCACCTAGTTTGGGCTCGTAAGGTGCTTCATAAAGGAGAAGATAAATTGGGAGAACTCATCGAGCAACTCCTCGGTGGTAACGATCAAATGATGCCAAAGAACATCCCTCCCTTTGAATGGGACGCTGAATTGATTCGTTCTCTGAACATCGTTCCTTGTGCTTACCTACGTTACTACTACCAATCCAGAGACATCTTAGACAAAGAATTTACTGCGTCTGAAAACAGCACCAATCGCGCAGACTTAGTTGCCAAGGTTGAACATCAGTTGTTAGAGGTCTACAAAGATCCCATGCTCGATACCAAGCCTAAATTGTTAGAAGAACGAGGTGGTGCTTACTACTCTGAAGCGGCCTGTGAGCTCATGAGCAGTATCCACAATAACAAACGTTCTATCATGCACGTCAACACTCGCAACAATGGTGCGATTCAAGGGTTACCCCATGACTGCGCGGTAGAAGTAAGTTCGGTAATCACCAGCAGTGCGATCCTGCCACTGAACGTTGAACCTTTTGATAGCGACACGCTGCGCTTGATACAACAGATGAAAGAGTTTGAAACTCTGACCGTTAAAGCAGCGATGACGGGTGACATCGCAACAGCAAAACGTGCTCTGATCTTAAACCCTATCGTTGATAGTGGTTCGCATATCGACGAGGCTTTGCAAGAAACCATTCGCGAGAACTTAGACTTCATGCCTGCGTTCGCTTATCGACTCGCTTAATGTAGCCTTTGTTAGCAGCCAATAAGCTCGGTGATAACAGCTAATAAGCTCAGTGATAACAGTAAGTGAGCTCAGTGACAGCAGAGCTCATTCAAGATATTGAACACAAATCTTTTAATAAGAGGTCATGATGAAATTAATACTCAACGCCGATGATTTCGGCCTCACTGAAAGCGTGAACCACGGCATCGTCGACTGCTTTAAGGCGGGTTTGGTTAAGTCGACCACCATCATGATGAATCAACCGGGTACACAGCACGCGATTGAGCTCTATCATCAAGGTTTGGTCCCTGAAGTTGGCTTGCACTTTACGGTCACCGCAGGCAAACCATTGACGTCACGAGAGTTAGTTCCGAGCTTAGTCGACGAATACGGCCACTTCTTTAGCAATATTACTCTGTTCGATAAATCAGATGTGAATGAAGATGAGGTGGTGCTTGAACTCAACGCGCAATATCAAGCCGCCCTCGATGCAGGTTTAGAGATCAACCATATCGACAGTCATCACTTTGGTGGTGTGTTTAAACCTCTAAAAGCAGCGTTTACCCGCACAGTGAATCGTATTGGTCTTCCAGTCAGACGAATCGATAACATCTTGAGTGGCCAAGATACACTGCAAGTGCCAACGCCGGATGCTTTCGACATGCGTTTCTTTGACCAAGGCGTATCGCTGAATGGCCTGAAAGATTTATTACTGAGTTACCAAGCTATGATGCCTAACGGTGTACTTGAGTTAATGTGTCACCCTTCATCAGTGGCAAGTGAACAGCTTAAGTCCCTATCAAGTTACAGTGATAAACGAGTCGAAGAGCATCAACTGCTCACTAGCCCTGCGCTAAAACAGTGGTTGGCTGACCATCAGATTGAGTGCATTGGGTTCGACGATCTCAGATAGGGAACCTTAAGTCAGGGCTAATCAACGATCCGTTGTGCGCCCTGCCCTTGGTCATGCAAGATATCATCAGGATTTAACAAGTTGCACTTTTGCATACTCAAGCACCCGCAACCGATACAGCCGGTTAAGTTCTCTTGTAGTGATTTAATCTGCGCCATTTTGCTGTCGAGTTGACCCTGCCACTTCTTAGCAACGCGCTCCCAATCTCGCTTAGTCGCGGTATGGTTCATCGGCAGTGTCGATAATTCTTCGGTGATCTCTTCCAGCGTGAAGCCTATCGACTGCGCAACTTGGATCAACGCAATTCGTCTCAACATCGCCGACTGATAACGGCGCTGATTTCCGTTAGTACGAATCGAAGCAATCAACCCCTTGGTTTCGTAAAAGCGTAAGGCCGAAGGAGCCACGCCACTGCGTTCTGCCAACTGGCCAATGCTCAGGTATACGATGTTTCTCATTGTTACGCTATCCTTGAGATCATAAAATATTTAAAGCTTACTTTAACTTTAGAATAGCGACCTATTGTTACCTTAACCAATTAATGTCCTTAAACTTTGACAACGGGCGCAATGAAAAGCAATCGTGAACATGGCTGCTTTGTTTTATTGTGGTGTTCTCGCTCTCTAAATCTGACTCATGATCGATTTCAGGCTCTCGGCCATTTCGGCATTGATGATCTCACCCGTTTCTACATTAAAGTTGTCATAGAAACTTGGCACCGACATCGACCCCTTCACATCAGCATCAAAGTAAGGTGCCGAATTTACCGCAGACGAAAAACAGAGCTTGCGCCGCCAGGGCCTGGTGACGTGGAGAGCATAACAACAGGTTTGCCTTGGTACACTTTCATGTCGATTCGTGATGTCCAATCAAACACATTCTTAAAGGCTGCGGTGTATGAACCGTTGTACTCTGCAAAAGAGATGACCACAGCATCAGCTTCGCCAATCTTGCTAAAAAAACGCAGCGCGTGTTGATGAACGCCAGACTCTTTTTCTCTATCTTCACTGTAAATGGGCATCTCGAAATCATTAAGATCGAGCACCTCTACTTGCGCACCCTCGGCTAAGCTTGCGGTGTACGCTGCCAATTGTTGGTTAATCGATGCTTTACTGTTGGTTGCGCCAATTGCTAATACTTTCATTGTTGATCCTCGAATTTGGTTAGAAACATTTCTCTAAAGTTTGAAAAGGCACATTTGGCGCTAAACCAAAGTACGTTTGTAATGCAGCAAGGTACGTAGGCTCGTCTTCAAGTAACCACTCTTCTGTTGAGCCATTTTTGCTAATTTTAATTTTCTGGTTAAGCAGCGTGACAATCCCACCTTCAATCGGCAGTGCCGCAATACAGTTTGATGTAAAAATGGATTTCGGACTGTTTGAAGTGAAGAAGTTGCTCGACTCTAGGTCGTTGGCACCCACATACGTCATGTCTAAGCTGTACACGTTCATCCACTCTTCACCCTGCTTTATCTGCAGTAAGAAGCCATATCGTTCATCTTCGATAAAACGAAAAGTTTGTAAGTCATTAGACTGCTCAATATTGGTTTCAATCAGCAATGGAGCACGAGGGGTAAAGGTGCCAAAGCCCGAATCCACTAACCACTTTTTGCCTTCAATCGTCACCAATGTCACTCGATGGCTACGCCCTGTCGGCTCGCCAGCTAGGTGAACTCGGCCAAGTAAACTTCTCGTTTCAAAGCCCATATGAGTTAACACATTCAACAACAACCCATTAAGTTCTTGGCAATAACCCCCTCGCTGATTAACCACCAGCTTTTCATGCAATGCCTCTTGAGACAGTTGAATAGGCAGCCCCTGAACCACATCAAAATTCTCGAACGGAATGGTTCGGTGTTGATGCTTATGGATCGCTATTAGGTTTTCGATTGTGGTATCGCTCGGTTGAGATAAACCAATTCTTGAAAAATATTCGGTGACTTGACGCTGTTCCATACCTAACCCCTGATTTGTTTTCATCACATAATGACTGACGTCTTCCAAGCTGACAACGCTCAAAAATGACAAGGTGATGGTTTATGTTTTTAGATTGGGGATGATGATAAAACCTCAAGTTAACTTGAGGTAAAGCGATATTTTCAAAAAACAGGAAATAATTTAAAAATACTTATAAAGCAGTTAATTACGAAGGGTTAAACATAGTTTGGCATTGCACAGGCAATAATAAGCACACTCAAAATACAGTGAGTGTGCTTTATCGAAGTATTATTTACTTAAGTTGGTTTAATGGACTGACCCCAGAGTAAGCGACCCCGGATAGCTCGGCCATTTCGCGATTCCATGTTGCTAGATCGTGAGGGTTAAACTGATTCAAATGATCATGACCACAAGCTCTCGCCATCACTTGCATCAATTCAGTCGAAGCTTCGAAAAAGTTCTTCAATTGATTCGATGCCTTCTCAACATTTAACCGTTGGCGTAAATCGGCTTTTTGAGTCGCGATACCCGCTGGGCAATTATTGGTGTTACACATTCGGGCGGCAACACAACCTATCGACTGCATGGCACTGTTCGAGATAGCGACTCCATCAGCGCCAAGCGCCATCGCTTTTACGAAGTCCATCGGAACACGAAGCCCACCAGTAATGATTAAGGTGACTCTGTCACTTACGCCTTGCTTGTCTAGATAGGCTCTGGCACGAGCAAGCGCTGGAATGGTCGGCACACTAATATGGTCACGGAACATTTCTGGCGCCGCCCCAGTACCACCGCCTCGACCATCCAAAATGATGTAATCGGCACTGGCATCAAGCGCAAACTGAACATCCTCTTCAATATGATTGGCACTCAACTTAAAGCCAATCGGGATCCCGCCCGTCACATCTCGAACTCGGTCGGCGAAATTTTTGAAATCCTCGACGGTTTTTAGATCAACAAAGGTGGGTGGGGAAATCGCGGCGGTACCCGCTTCAATGCCACGCACCTCTGCTATCTTGCCAATGTTCTTCGCACCCGGTAGGTGACCGCCTGTTCCGGTTTTGGCACCCTGCCCACCTTTAAAATGGAAGGCTTGGACATTTTTGAGCTTAGATTCATCGTAACCAAATTGTGCACTGGCTAGTTCGTAAAAGTAACGTGAGTTCGCCGCTTGCTCTTCGGGCAGCATACCACCCTCACCCGAGCAGATGCCTGTTCCTGCAAGTTCAGCGCCTTTCGCCAAGGAGACTTTTGCTTCTTCAGAGAGCGAGCCAAAACTCATGTCCGACACAAACAAAGAGATGTCCAATTTGAGCGGCTTTTTCGCTTTTGGCCCAATAATCAGTTCAGTGCCAACCGGCACGTTTTCCAATAAAGGCTTGGTCGCCATTTGTGCAACCATCACTTGAATATCATCCCAGTGAGGTAATAGATGTCTTGGGACGCCCATTGAAGTCATTGGCCCATGGTGACCCACTTTGGACAAGCCATCACGCGCCAGTTGGTGAATAAACTCCACGGTAGGCTCTTCTTTGGTTGCGCTTGCTGCAGGAGATAAATCAGGGGCTGTCGCTTGAATGTGAACTTCAGGGCCTTCTTGCCCAACTTGCTCTGTAGTGAACTGTTTATGAGTTCCATCGCAAAAAGGGAGGTTGTTCGAATACTTACAGCGGCACAGGTAAGCGTCGCCGGTTTCCTCGGCCACGAAACTCTTTGGTTTGAAGCCCGTTCCTGCATGAGAACCATCACAAAACGGTTGGTTTTTCGATTTGCCACAGGTACAGAAGTAATACTCCTCGCCCTCGGTTAGCTCGACCTTAGCGGGCTTGTTATCCGCTATTACTGGATTCTTCATAGTTCGTTCACCTTTTCTTTATTATGATTTGATGACTGAAGCGATGACTTGCTCACAAGAGTAAAGTAAAGGTGAGATACGCGGCGAATTCAATAAATGAACCAGTGAAAACAAGCATAATAGACAGCCTAAAAACAGAAGTATTGCTTGTTCAACACAAACAAAAATGGCCACCAAATCGGCAGCCATTGTGTTTTAAATCTGAGTCCAAGCTAAACGGGAAGGGTTAATCAAATAACTCGATGACCAGCTTGTTGTCTTTAATCACTAGATTAGGTTCCGATGACTTGATCAATGACTCTTGAACCTTGTTGCTGTCCAATTTGTAAACCGGTGACTGGGACAAAGCAAAACCAATCATAGAAACGGCAGGCTTAAGTAACTTCTCTATCTCAGGAGAAAGCTGCTTTCCCTTTTCCTCAAAGCGTTCTAGACGCAGAGACTTTAAGTAGACCTCACCACTCTCTTTGTCGTATTCGGGAATCGCGCTGAATTCGATATCCAGATCTAGCCCCATGTTTGGCATGTTAAACACTTGAACCTTTGCATTGGTATTCGCCAGAACAGACACTCGCTCGGCATCAGCTCGACCAATTTGTACCGCTAAGTCATCAACTGCCACTTGTGCGTACATCACACTTTGTACACCAACCTCTTGTTCGAGCATGACTGAGTCAGCAAGATATTCTGTCATCTCTTGCTCGGTAATGCTGTAGCTGACACAGCCACTCAGAATGAGTGCTGTACAGGTGAGGATCAAACGGTTGATTAACTTTGTTGTCATGTAAATTCGACTCTTAATTTCTAATTGCATGGAACGGATGTTACCTCGAGATGATATCGTAAAACAGTCGTCACACTGACAGTGTCGGATATGTAGGCAGAATGATCCACCTAATCAACATTCGCGTATAGTTTGAAAATGGCAAAAATAGTAAAGAAATCAATGACTGAATTAACGATATTTTATGACGGAACGTGTCCACTGTGTGCCAAAGAGATGGCTGCGCTCGCCAAGTACGACACTGAGGGGAAGATCCAGACTATCGATATCTACAGCGAAGCGTTTGCCAACTATCCTCAGATTGATGCGGATGCGGCCAACACAGTGCTGCATGCTCTTGATGAGAACGGAAAGCTACTACTTGGGTTAGATGTGACCTACCAAGCATGGAACCTAGTAGGAAAAGGTTGGCTTTATGCGCCATTACGTTGGGCAATATTTAAGCCGTTTGCAGACTGGTGCTACCTGAGGTTCGCCAAGAATCGATATAAGATTTCATTCTGGCTAACTGGAAAATCACGTTGCAACGGAAACAGCTGTACGAAATAGTATTGAGTTAAGACATACCACTGGCGACTTTGTAGTAAACGATGCCAAACAGTGCAGCAAATACTAGTACGGTAAGAACGACTTTCAACCAAATAAACTTCATGCTTTGTCCTTTTCAATCGAGTTACTGATTCAGGCGACAAGTTATCACAACAAGACATAAGGTTGTGTAATGATTGATAGAACTTTGTAGTGAACCCTGATTCCCAGAGAGAGACTTTATGTCGGCAAAAGAGAGAAACCTTCCCACTCATAGACTTTCTAGATTCAGCAAGTTCGCCTCGCTGGCGACAAGAGTCGCAGGTAACGTGCTAACAGAAGGCACCAAGCAAATTGCACGAGGCAACAGGCCCAAGGCAAAAGATTTACTGTTAACGCCACAGAACATAGCTCGCCTGACCGACCAGCTCGCGCACCTGCGTGGAGCTGCGATGAAATTGGGGCAGATGCTTTCAATGGATGCGGGGGATGTCTTAGAGCCAGAGTTAGCCGACATTCTTTCTCGCCTGCGCTCAGACGCTGACCCATTGCCAACAAAGCAGCTCAATCAAGTCTTAGAAAGCTCACTCGGAAACCATTGGAAAACCGAATTCCTTTCCTTTAACTTCAAACCGATTGCCAGTGCATCTATAGGACAAGTCCATCAAGCGTACAGCGATGCCGGGGACAAGCTCGCCGTCAAAGTCCAATATCCAGGCATTCGAAAAAGCATCGACAGTGATGTAGATAACGTCGGCACACTACTCAATATCGTTGGGTTGATACCGAAGTCGGTCGACTACAAAGGCTTGCTAGAAGAGGCAAAGAAACAGCTCCATGATGAAGCAGACTATGCTCGCGAGGCTGACTACGCGACTCGTTACCATGACGCATTAAAAGAGCATTCGCACTTCGTCGTACCCAAGATTCATCCGCAAGTCTCTTCAGAATCCGTGCTCGCCATGGACTTCATTGAGGGCGTCTCAATAGAACAGATAGAAAGCTACGACCAAAGCACCCGTGACTTTGTGATGCACAGCCTGCTTGAGCTCCTATTCAGAGAGTTGTTCGACTTTAAGATGGTGCAAACCGACCCTAATTTCGCCAACTACCTTTACGTTGAAAACACCCGAAAAATCGGCTTGTTAGATTTCGGAGCAACCCGTGAATACAGTGACCGCTTTAGCGAGGGTTATCGCTTGGCTTTTTCCTCTGTCATTAACAACGATGAGCAAGGGCTCAATCAAGCGTTAGAGCAGATTGGATTCTTTAGCGAGACAATTCTCCCTGATCAACGCCAAGCGATTCTAAACCTAGTGAAGATGGCTTGCGAGCCGATGTTGGTAGACGAAGACTACGACTTCAAAGCAAGTGGTTTGGCACAACGTCTTCGTGAAGCTGGCACCATTCTGAGCATGGAACAAGAGTATTGGCACACCCCACCCGCCGATGCGCTGTTCCTACATCGAAAAATTGGTGGTATGTATCTATTAGCAGCTCGCCTTGGTGCAAAAGTGAATATCAGTCGTTTGGTCGCTCCCTATCTTATGTCAGAGCGCAAAAGCACAACTCAAAACGCGAGTTAAAGAGACAGTAAATAATACGCAAAGTGATCATTTCATCGTGCTCAAGAGTAATAACCATTACGCCAACTAAAATGAGCCAACCCCATGAAATGTTCACTACTTTGCTCAACCGTACTGATTACAAGCCTCACGAGTTCCATCGCCTTTGCAGCGAGCTGCCCAGAGATACTCAATGGCAAACAGCGCTTATTAAATTCGACCGAAGAAATTGCGCTTTGCGATGAGTTTAAAGGCAAAACTCTATTGGTGGTAAACACCGCTAGCCAATGTGGCTTCACTCCGCAGTTTGAGCAGCTCGAACAACTTCATCAAACCTACAAAGATCAAGACTTCACCGTTATCGGTTTCCCAAGTAATGATTTTCGCCAAGACAAAGGAAGCGAAGAGAAAACGGCAAAAGTCTGTTACCTCGACTATGGCGTTACCTTCCCGATGATGGCGCGAGCTTCACTGTCTGGTAGCGACGCCAACCCGGTATTTGCAGAGATACAACAGCAAGCTGGCGTAACGCCTAAATGGAACTTTTACAAATTCTTGATCAGTAAAGAAGGCAAAGTCGTCGCCACCTTCCCTAGCTCCACATCACCAGTGAGCGCTACGCTCAAAAACGCGATCGAGCAACAGCTATGAGGGTGGATTACATGGCAACAACTCAAACCCGTAACACCATGGCCAAACTTGGGTACATGGGGTTAATCCCGTTTCTATTCGGTCTACTCCTCTCGCTCACCGACAGCCAACTAATGGGGATAAGTGGAGAAACGCTGTTCATCACTTACAGCGTGGCTATTCTGAGCTTTCTTTCAGGAATCTTGTGGGCAAATGGCATCGAAAATTTTGAAAGCCAATCAAGTAACAAAGCGCTATTGCTAAGTAACGCGATAGTGCTCGTCGCATGGCTGGCAGTATTGCTTGGTGAACAAAAAGAACTGGTGGCAACTCTGATTCTTATCCTTGGTTATATTGCGGTTTGGCGAGCTGAAAGGACGATAAGAGAAGAGAACCAGAGCCAAGGCCCCGATGGCTACTTTGATATGAGAACTCGGCTCACCTCTAGCGTAGTATTAATGCACGGTATCGTGATGCTGACCTAGAGCTACGAGACTGTCTTTGAACTGTGAGCCTTCGATTAAAACCGTTAGCAACAATCTAGATGATGAGCTGCATCACTAACCTCGGCTCATCATCACCAAAGTAGTTTTCTTCTTGTTTGATCGTAGAAAACCCCATTGACGCGTAGAGCGCGCAAGCGGATGTGTTATTTGGATCTACAGTGAGCAAAAGCCTAGCGTCCCGCGGCAACTGCTCAACCGCATGTTGCATCAATTTCCGGCCAATTCCCATACCACGATAATTCGGGTCTACCGCTAATGATAGGACCCAAAACTCATTCTGCGTGTCCGTGGTTGTCGTTAAGGCATAGCCCGCAATCTTTGAGTCTTGCTTAGCAACTAATAAGCCTTTTCCCCAGCAATCAAATGCCTGACGAATGAAAAATTGCGGATAGGCATGGTCACCAAACAAAGCATGTTCAAGCTGGTAAATTTCAGCCAGTTCCTGTTTTTCCGCACAGACAATATTCATAGATAGACCTTTATAGATATGACTACAACTACCCTTCAGCTAAAGTCTGCCTTCAACTAAAGACAACCAGGTAGGTATTTGTTCTCTGTACCACTGGATGTATTTCGAAGCTTCAGGGTTATTACGCGAGACTAATATATTCGTGACTTCGACAACGATCCAGCTTTTCGCGATGATCAATTGCCTTATTAAATCTTCTCGGGAAATCAGATTGTTATGAGGTAAGTACTGGTCAACAATAAACTCATAGTCGGACAAAGTCCCCATACGAGAAACGAGCGGTGCCAAATCGATAGCTGGGCTGCCATAACCAAAACGCTCCCAATCAAATAACACCAGCTGACCGTTATCTCTTCTTCCCCAATTTCCCTCGTTCGCATCGCCAGAGATCAAGGTTTTCTGGTCGAACAAAGCACCACTCAATTGCTGGATACGCAGTAAACTGTCTTGAGTCACTTGAGGTAAGTTCAGAGATATTAGTGCAGCTTCAGTGGAACAGGTACTCCATCTATGCTCTTTCACTGCAAAACTCGGCGAGTATTGAGACTGATGAATACGAGATAGTTGCTGATACACCTCTGAAGTCGTTTGAAGCTCATTTAGTGTTAAAGAGTGAGGAATGTGCTCGATGAACAGAGTATCTCCTTCCACTACCAACAACGTAGGGCTATGTACACCAGATAAATGTTGCGCAGCATGTTGGTAAAAAGAAATTTCAACCTCACCTGCCCCTTGCTTTCGAATACAAGGTACGCCATTAAGATTTACAAGAGTTACCTTAGCCGACCCCATTTTAGATAGATCTTTGTTACTCATTGAATACCGTCCTCACTCTGTCCACAACAACTGCTCTAAATTCCGAGAACTACTGACGACTCACCAACAGATTAGCACCGGATAGAGCAAGAAAAACCGAGCACGCTTTGTTGAAACGCTTAGCCATTTGCGGCTTGGAGAACCAGTTTCTGAGGTATAAACCAAAGGCAGCGTAGATAGATATCGCGAGCAGCTCTAACACTAAGAACGTGACACCTAGAATGAAGAACTGTGTGTTTACATTGGCTGAAACATCAACGAATTGAGGCAGAAATGCGGTAAAGATAAGTATCGCTTTGGGGTTACCAGCGGCAAGGGCAAACTCTTGTTTAACTAGACCAAACCAGTTTTTATTGCGCTCGATGTCCGCGACAGGGCTGGCTTGTGAACGCCATAAGTTGAACGCAATCCAAAGCAAATACATGGCACCAAACAACTTGATAAGAAAGAACAAGGTCTCAGAAGTATAAAGCACCACGGCCAAGCCAGACGCCGCCAACGCAATCATTCCTGAGAAAGCAACGATTCTACCTAACCCTGCTATAAATGCGGCTTTAAAGCCATAGCAACGGGCATTATTCATCGACAAAAGATTGTTTGGGCCAGGCGTCATGTTCAGCGCAAAGCACGCTGGAATAAACAGCAGCAACTTCCATATTTCCATCGGGGTGTCCTAGTCGTCATGTATTACGTAATTGAATCATAAAATGCGATAGAAGCTTTTATAACAGTATTTTATGTACTTTGTAATAGGACAAAAAAGCGCCTCTCGGTATATATAACCTCTCAGCTAGTTCTCAAATAATTTTTCATATTCTGGAGTCGATAGGTTTTCAGCAACGCCCATTTCACCCAAGAAGTAGATTGCGCTGGTTATCGTATCTATCGTTGGGTTCGATTCGCGTTCAGGAAAATCCCCCGCAGAAGAAACTGATTGTGGTTCGGATATTGAACTACAGACAAGGCTGCTACAAACGCTGTGTTGCGTTTCCAGAGATGAGAGCTCTGGGGCATCAAAATGGTGAGACAATAAATCTTGGCTGACAAGCTCAGCAGAAGCATACGATAAAGTTGAGCAAAACGCTGAAAATACAATCCACTTATTCATATATCTTTCCATAGTTAGCATTCATTGAATTTATAAATACTATCTAACCCAGCCAATAATGAACAGTGTTTTATTTAGTTTGCGTGCGAATGCTTTCCGGGTGTGAGCTTATCAAGTAGAGCCTGGGGGATAACGATCACCGAGTATTTCACAAAGACCACCAGCGTGATTAAACCAACAGCAGTACCCAGAATAAAGTCATGAACATCAACCAAAACCAACCCCAAAAGTTGATCACTAACTATCGCCACTAATGCGATACTGACTGCCATGACCCACTTGCTATGCTCGTAAGGCAACGGTTCCATCATTTGGCTTACAATATACAAAAGCATGAGTCGCACAATATAAGTGACGCAAAGAACAGTGATAACACCCCACACTCCATAAATAGGCGCTACCGCAAAATAGCCTATGGCAGCCAATACCGCACAACTACTTTGTATCCACATCTGTGATTGACTTGAGTCTCCACTGAAACAGCCTAAGTTGAGGTAGTCTCCCGCACTTTTAATAACAGTAATCGCTAGCAGTGAGACCACAATAACCCCAGCCTGATGATAGCTGCTTGGTAAAATAAGAGAAATGAAGCCCGGAACAGTTAAGATCATCAAGCCCCCTAACACTATGGCTAGGTTAACTCCGACTAAGGCTCTGTCTGCACACATTTTTCTGCCGCCGGGTTGCTGAAGCATGGCGACTCGGTTTGGAAACCACCAAAGCGCATAAGGTTGCAGCAGCAAGCCTAGAATTAGCGCAAACTTACCACTAACCGCATAAACGGCTAACTCCTCAACCCCAACAAAACTTGCCATCACCCAGCGATCTAGCCCGGTGATCATGTAAATAGAGGCACCGCCAACCAAGGTTGGTAACCCAAATTTCAAGATCTTTGCTGAATATTGAAAACAACCTAAGCTGCCCATCTGCTGCCATTGATAGCTAACGAGACACAGCATCAATAGTACACTGGAAGCAGCAGCAGAAATCAGCACGCCATCAATGCCATAACCCGCTTCAAGCAGTACAAACGTCATAATCGCCTGAACACCGGCTTTCAATACGTTAAGTTGGCAAAAACGCTTTGCCATTGCGTTCATGCGCATCAAAGTAAGCGGGATGGATATTGCCCCGTCGAGCATCGTAGGGATGAGTAGAAGAACGATCTGATAAGGCTTGAATTCAACAGGCAACGTCAGCAGCAACAGAGGCATGCTGAGCGCAATAAGCACGCCACCAAGTAAACACACCACTAAGCTAAGCGTGAAGCAGTTAGATATCAGCTTTCGCTTTTCATCGCCTTCCGCGACGCCAACGTAACGATACATCGATTCAACAATACCAAAGCTGAATAAGATCGTACCGATGTCAGCCAGTAAGACAATCGCTTCTAATGATCCATATTCTGCCAACGTCATTTTGTGAGTAATGTAAGGGATCATCACCAAAGAAATCCCTTTCATCATCAATATGCCAATAGCGTAATAGGCTGACTGTTTTAACGAACCCATACGAGTCACCGATCCCTTACCATGCAGGCTTTAGGAAACTCTTACAGTCACCTATCAAATGTCGCAATGTACGTTTTTGAGGAGCCATCACCAAAGAGCGGAAACTGTAGGCAATAGCCTGTCTATTCTGTTGTAAGCCTCGATAATAGTCTGCATAGCCCTCTAATATTCTGGCCTTTGCAACTTTAAAACTAGACTGAGGTAAATTCCATCGCTGGCTGTTGTTTTGATAACGCTGAAGAATGGTCTCTATAGAAGCTAGGTTTCTGAGCTTGAGGTCTTCAGTTTGAGTCACAGATGTTGCTCTCATTAAGTAACCCACCTCAACAGAGTTCAACACACCAATCTGATGGTTTTCGCTCATTCGAAGCCACAACTCCCAATCTTCACCATATTTGATGTCTGCATTAAAGCTATCGGTTTGCGAAAACACATCGGCTTTCACCATGACGGTTGACGTACCAATCACATTGTTTTCAATGATGAACTCTAGTGGGTTATCGATGTTGATGAACTGCTCTTCTCGATTTTGAAATTGCGACCAATAGCTAAAGCAATCAACGATGACTTCATAGTCTTCTGTTAGGTGCTCGTAGTTAGTGAAACTCATTGCCATTTCAGGGTATCGTTGGTGGAACTCGAGTTGGCGATCAATTTTTTCAGGGAACCAAAAATCATCTGCGTCTAAAAAGGCGATAAACTCCCCTGTTGCTTTCTCTATACCCAGGTTTCTTGCTTGTGGTGCCCCCACTCCCAAGGTTGATAACTTAACGATCCGGTGATCTTGAATCGACGCGAGATAAGTCGAGGTTCCATCATTGCTATTATCATCAATAATGATCAATTCGATATCTTGATGGGTCTGCTTAAGCACGCTACCAATGGCCTTTGGTAGATAGTCCAAACAGTTGTAGGTAGGGATAACAACACTTACTTTAGCCATAATGACGCTCTCACATTTGTACGTTGTACAGCTTGTACTGCATGTTCTGTGCCGTATTCCATGACCTACTGGATCGCTTTCATATCAGCCACCTATGTGCCCTTTTGCAAAATGACAAATAGCATTGAAGCATGCTCAATTCGAAATTGATTTCCATTTTGAGAAAAACAGGGTTAACCGTCGTATAAGATCAAGAAAAGCATCAAAAAGCCTCTCCCAAAAGAGCTTTAATCTTGGTTCGCATCTTGCTTAGTTAGCTGTAGTGACCTTCGTCAAGGGAGAGAAAAATGAAGAAAGTAGCGTTCGTTGCGCCGACATACCCGGTACTTAGCGAAACTTTTATCCAAACGGAAGTGGAATCCGTGAAAGCTTGTGGACACGACGTCTGCGTAATGACATTCAAAATTGAAAGCAGCGAAAAATCGTTCGACTACGACATTGTTAAAATCGGCCAAGATGTTCGTATGGGCAAAATAACCCACATTAATTGGTTAGGATTTGTCAAAGCACTGTCATTTGTCTCAAGACAAAACAGCATGCCCAAGAAGTCTCTTTTCGGGTATGGGTTTAAGCTAGCTTTACAACTGGCAGAAAAAGACATTGACCACGTACATGCGCACTTCTGCCAACACACTACTGCACATGCTATTGTCGCTGCCAAGCTGCTTAACATTACCTGCTCATTTGTCGCTCATGGGCATGATGTTTACGAGTTTGCTTATGACATTGAACACAAAATATCTTCAAGTGATTTCGTGGTCGCTGTGTGCAAAGACATGCTTAACGACTTCAACAACATGGCGAAAGGCAACGTTAAATTGTTGCACTGTGGTGTGAACACCAAGCAGTTTAAACAGCAGGTCAAAAGTGAGACTAGGCTCTTGCGTTTAGTGTTCCTCGGACGACTTGTCGAACAAAAAGGCGTGCATCACTTGATCGATGCACTAGCTCCCATTGCACAACCGCTCAATATTCATTTAGATATCATCGGAACTGGCGACTTAGAATCTCAACTCAAGATGCAAGTAGAGCATCAGGAACTTACCCGAAACGTTACTTTCCACGGGGCTCAAACACACGAATGGGTGAAAAAGAATTTGCCCAAGTACGACACTTTAGTAGCGCCGTTCTGTTTTTCAGAAACAGGCTGCGTCGATACCGGCCCCTTAGTTCTGAAAGAGGCCATGGCGGTTGGCGTACCCGTGATCACCACAAACATCATGGGCTGCAAGGAGATTGTCACTCCAGAGACTGGCTTTTTAGTGAATGAGAAAAGCGTAGAGGAATTAAGAGAAACCATCGAGCGACTGGCTCAACTAAGCAGTGACGAAAGAGCAGAAATGGGGATGAGAGCCAGAGCACGAGTTGAGACTATGTTTAACTCCCTTAAGCAAGCCCAGCAGTTATCTAACTGGATAGAGAACCCCGCTTAGTACCTGCTAAGGCTGTCGAGTAGAATAGAAAATAAAACAAAGCGTTACATTGCTCAAAGCGGTAACGCTCTAGATAATTCGTACTCTCACGAGCAGTGCTTGTTAACCCGCGCGCAATGCTAAGATCTCTGCAAGATCGTCCGTTTCGGTATAACGGCTCAAACCTTGCTCTTTCGAAGAGACCGCCACAATAGACATTCGGTCAGCAAGCTCATTGCCCTCAATACCGACGTGACCGTTCACATGGTAGATAGTGACTTGAGAAGCGAGATCTTGATAAAGTGAGTAAGCGGCTTTAATGATATCGAGGTTTTTTATCTCACCACCAGATTTAGTCCAACCCTTTTTCTCCCAGCCTGATGCCCACTTAGTAATGCAGTCTATCGAATATTTTGAGTCGCTATAAATCGCCACAGACAGCCCAGCTTTCAGCTTCTCTTTCGCGAGAATAAAGGCCTGTTCTAAACCTTGTAGCTCAGCAGTATTATTAGTCCCCATCGGTTGGTACAAGCCATACCATAGCTCAGTGAGATCATTATTCAAATAAACCGCTAAACCCGTTCCCGCTTCGCCTGGGTTAGGCTCGCATGCACCATCAGTAAAGATTTTAATATCAAATGGCATGTCAGTAATTTGCTGCTGAGAAAGAGGTGGAGTCTTTGACTTGTTTGCACCACTGGACTTCGGAAATGCAGACTTAGAACCTGAGGTAGACTTAGTCGCAAAAGACGAGCTACCACCAAAGGCTGATTCAGCTTCTCCCAGTGTTGGAAACGATTTATATCTCGCGCCCACAAAACCATCGACTTGCGCTTTACACTCATTCCAAGTGGTAAAGATACCTGGTTTACGACCTTTCCAAACCACATAATATTTCTTAGCCAAATTAACTCCTTACCAAAAACTGACGACACAAACGGTGAATCAATACATTAGAAGTCACCGAGCCACGTGTTGCAAGGTCAATCACTCAAAAACGGGTCTAAAGAAGCTACGCTCATAACTCACAATACAGTCAACTTCATCCGCATATTCAAAGGCTCGAATACACTCCGGGTCTTTCAAAGATAAGGTTCGATACTCTTCATAAGCCGCTAAACTATCAAATGAAAACAGTGCCATCGCAATATTGTTCACGCCTTCAGATGGTAGAAAATAGCCATTGTGCTGACCACCAAATTTAGCCACCAAAGGAATCCACATTTTTGCGTAGGTCTCAAACTCCTTAATCTTTTTAGGATCAATTACATATCGAACATAACAAGTAATCATATACCACCCTCAAATACTGAATAACACACCAAATTTAGATTAGCTATCAAGAGAAAAAGAAATCAATCGCCACAAGATTGTAGAACAAAAACACAGCCATACTGACACCAATGGTTAGCAGCACGTTGCCTGTTTTCCAAATCAGCAAGCCTGTCACCACCGCGCCTATCAAGTAAGGATTTTCAAAACTTGGCCAAAATGTCTGCTCTGGAGCAAACACAATCGGCCCCCAGATCGCAGTAAGCACCGCTGGGCTTGAATAGCGTAATAAACGTCGCGCCGTTTGGTTGAGTCGAAGCGGAATAGCAGGTTCAAGAAACAGATACCGACTAAAGAAAACAATCGCAGTCATGAGGAATATCGTTAACCAAATCATCTCTATTTCCCCTCCACGATTGTCTTGTTACCGTTGGTTCGCTCTTGGAACGATTCGCTGAAAAAGCCCGCTAACATACCAGCGATCGCTGCAATCATTAGCCCACCCTCAATATTGTTAACCGACATGGCAACCGAAGTGACCAGTGAAACCACAACGCACACAACAACAGGCAATGTTCGTATTAAGGGAAAAACCAACGCGATAAACGTCGCGGCTACCGCGAAGTCAAGACCGATTTCATTAAGTAACGGGATTTGGCTTCCCGCGACAATGCCGACGAAACTCGCGATGTTCCAAACCAGATAGAAACCGCCGCCCACACCCGCTGCGTACCAACGATTAAACTCTTGCTGAGACTGCCCACTACAAATCGCAAACAGTTCATCTGTTAACCAAAAACCAAGTAATAAACGCCAACGAGCTGGAAGGTGACTGATTTTATCGCGCATCGACACACTGTATAAAAAGTGCCTTGAGGTGATGAACAATGTGGTCAACAACATAGTGCCAAGACCAATGCCCGCTTTGAACATACCTGCCGCGACCAGTTGTGCGGAGCCGGCAAACAAAATCGCCGACATCGCTTGTGCTTGAAGTTGATTCAATCCAGCATCAATCGCGTATGAGCCGGCTAAAATTCCCCACGGTATCACGGCGATACTCAGAGGCATTCCCGCTAAAACGCCCTTCCACAACTGCGTGCGTCTATCCATCTTTTGATTATCCATATTGTTCTTTTCTCTCTTCACATTGGCTATTCAATGTAAAAACACGTGAGTGGATTCGATTGTACAAACTTGCTCGATTAAGCGACCGTATTTTTCGCCTACGCTCAAAGCATCTTAATGTATTGCCCCGGTGTGTAGCCATTGGCCTTTTTAAAGTGTCGATGAAAATGGCTTTGGTCGTGAAAACCACACTCTTGGGCAGTATCTGAAATGGTATGCCCTTGCTTCAACAGTTTGCGAGACAGCCTCAAACGAGACTGGATCTGATAAGCATGAGGAGGAAGGCCAAACTCTTTCTGAAATGATCGAACTAAATGAAAAGGACTTAAGGCTGCCAATTTAGATAACTCTTCCAAAGAGACATCGGCCTGCGGAAAATCATCTAAAAACTCTTTAACCAGAACAAGTTGGCGCTGAGTTTTACTATCCAACTGAGGTTTGAGGCTCGACTTGCCATGCCGACTAATCAGCTTAACCAACATCCCATACATCAAGGTTTCGCGGAGCAGTCGATTATCCGATTCATCAATCGCATTAAACACCAGCCTCAATTGATTGGCGAGTTCAGGATCTTCAACAACCGCCCTAGGGAAATAAGGGGCGCCATAATTAGGAAGGTTAAGTTCTTGAGTAATTTTGGCCAGTTGCTCTGGGAGCGGATACATCGCACGATAAGCCCAACCGCCTTCAGTTGCCGAATGACCGCTATGTACCTCATCGGCATTGACCAGAATAATGGCGTCTTGGGGAGCGATATGATGACCACCCGTTCGATAGAAACGTTGAGCACCCTGCTCTATAACCCCAAGCGTGTAACCCTCATGACTATGACGTGAGAAGTTCTGCTTTTCGTACTCAGCATTAAGGATTTCAATACCTCCGAGCTCCTCAGCGACTTTATATTCGGCCTTTTCTTTAGAACGTTTCTTGTTCTCCATAACAATTCCCAAGCCTGTTAATTATCGAGCGACTTATCAGTCTACTCTATAGGCTCTTTTAGCTTTTGTACAAAATTGCGCTTTTGGCGGTTAATACATTTTTTGACCTAGGAATTAAACGGATCAATAACGTGCTCTAATTGCGAGCAAGATCGTGCTCTTTAAGCAGTTAGCGAAGAATTGACAAATCAACGACTTAATCATGCTCATAATCCCCGCCAATTATTAGTAACTGTTCAGAGATATGATGAAGAAAGCCTTAGCATTGATCTTTTTCTTGAGCCTTACGGGTTGCACGCATAATCAGTCCAAAGCACTAAGCATGAACTCATCGTCGGTTAATACATACCCACAATCGATGTCGAACCTACAACTATGCGACACCTTGTATTACGGGCGCTCGAGCAATCAAACACTGGCCGCGATTGGCAGTGAATTTAATCGAAGAGGATTATCAAAGAGTTGGTGTGATACCGAAACCAATAAACTATATTTAACTAAGACAATTGATTGGGTTACTGAACAAGTAGACGACAAAGAAGATTCAGAGGAAGAAGCGTCGGCTGTTGTGCTGCCTGCGAATTAAGAAAACTTGAACGTTTTTGAACAAGAAAAAGGCAAACTGCAGATAGCAAAAAGCCGCTCATAAAGAGCGGCTTTTTTAAGGTGATGCTTGCAAGATAAGTCAGCATAACGAGAACCAACTATCAACGAGTTAAAATACTATTTGCACAATAAGTTCGCATAACATTGCATCAAAAGTCTGCAAATTTAAACAACGACTAAAATTCAACGTAGTAAAATTACCACACTCCGGTCAACTCTTCGAAATACATCATGTACATATGTGTAACACACTTTTAGACAAGAATGAGCTAGAGGCTTGCTCTAGCTTTGATAGTTTAAATGAGGAAGGTTGATACTCCATTCCATAGTCAACCCAAAATATCAACGCCCTAAACTCCAATTAAGGCGCCAGCATTGTTAGTGGCGTATGGAGACAAATATCTTTCTGACGTGATTTCGATAGCCCTATCTTCTCGAACCACATCTTGGATTGCTTAAGCCATTCAGGAATGTCTATCTGACAGGATTGCCCCAAATCTGAACTGTAAAGTAGGTTTGGGACAGAAGATAATACCACTGAAAAATCCTCAAAGCTCTGATAGCCTAACAGAACGGTCAGAGCCGTTTGCTCTATATATAACCAATCATGGTGCCCCAACGATATAAGCTCTTCAGCAACCATTCCTGTTATCGGGTTAGCTGGCTGATTGAGCATCACACGACACCCCCCTCCCATTTTATCTACTTGTTCAAGCAAGCTATATATCTCCTCGCGAGAGGCATGTCCAGTGGAAATGACAATATCCTGTTCTTGAGAAAAGTGGAGCAATGACTGTAAAGCAGGAAGCAGTTTACCGTCATTACCAACGATTCTCAGTGGTACTTGCGCAAAATTTTCCACACTATTGTTAGCCATTTTCCGGCTCATAACGCTACGGTGGGAAGATGTGACTACAGTCGGCAGATGCACCAACAGTCTTCCCTGATGTGGAAACTGATACTGACATAACGCTTGTTTAATTGGCTGAGTACAGATCCCCCCGGCAATTTCATTGAGTACAATGGAACCAAATACAGGTAGCTCCATCTGCTGACAAATACTTGCTAGAGCCGTTACGCTACCTAAATGATTTTTAAGCACACACCCTCCACCATAACGCGCGTATAATCGGCCTGCTTCTACAGCATGATAACGTCGCTCAAAGCTATCTGGGGAGGCGTGATAATGGACATCAACAAAACGTAGTCTGCTTTTCCAATATTGCTCAAATTCACTCATTCCTTTGAAACCTCCCACGGAGTCGAATAACTATATTGCGCACGTGCCGCTTCTAGAGTTTCACCTGAATTTATAGCGTCTAAGATTTTTTTTTCCGTTTGTTCTGTATTCTCGGCACGATAGAGAGTTTCTTCCAGTTGGTCTTTTGGTATCACCACAACACCATTGTCATCCCCAAAGAGCCAATCTCCTGGGTAAATTGAAACACCATGAATTTCTATGCAAACTTGCCTGTGGGCGACTATCGCTCGATTTTTCCCAGAGACCATATATATACCTGTAGAAAAAAGCGGATAGTTGGCGTTTTGGATTTCACGGATATCTCTGCCCGAGCCATAAATAACGGTTCCAGCAATATTTTTTCTCTGTGCTTTCGAAGTCAAAATCCCTCCCCAGCTCGTACAGTCCAGGCGACCTTGATTATCGACCAATACCACATATCCTTCAGGTACTTCATCGATATAGTTGCCAGCATTGAGAAACGTAGCAGTATCACGCTCGATCGGTGCATACTGAACTGTATAGACTGGGCCTGCCATTATGGTTCCCGGTGTCCTTGGTTTAATGCCCTGCAATCCACCAACTAAAGAAAGGCTGTCTAGCGCATCGCATACACTAGCCGTATCTATACGATTCAAACGTTCTTTTATCTCGAGTTCTTTTAAAGTCAGCATGGTAAAACCTCTCGTTGATTTATTTGTTTCAAGGCAAACCAAGCAGCATACTCTTGAATAAACAGTTCTATTTCGGGACCGCGACAAGGGAAATGAATGTCACTCGACTCTCCCTCTGAGGTCACACAACGTAATGTTGCTACTCCTTGATATTGCTTCTTATCCGAAATCTCTTGGAGAGGGGGATCGAGTGTCAAATGGATTGCCGCCTGTGGCTCCCCAACTGAGTTACCTCCCCATTGTTCTACAATATTCTGGAGTTTTTCATCTTCACCAGACCATTGTATAAAAGCAGTAGCAACAGCTAGTTTTTCACCCGCTGTAGTGTGATCTCTGCTTACAAGGAAAGTCTTCAAAATACCTTCAAGATCATCAATGACCGACTGTGGAGGCTCGTTGCTTTCATCAAATACAGCTTCTATTTGAACATAAGGATATTTCCACAGATAATGAATGTCACCATGATAGCTTGCTAAATGCTGTTCGATAACCGAGCCTGCTTCGCTTTCACTGATACCTAACAGCATCCATTGACACCGCTTTCGGGCATTCTGGACACAATCACGTGGGTAAATCGCATTTTGCAAAATAGCTGTCGCTTCGCTAGGTGGACCTGGCAAAACGATAATATGAGTGTTATTGAGAGAAAGAGAAAAGCCTGCCGCTGTGCCACGTGTATTCTCTAGGATCTTTGAGTGCTCAGGAAACAGTGCTTGGACGCGATTCGACTCATCGACGGGTACACCAAATCCGTTCAGCCTCTTTTGGATATATTGCCAAGTTGGTTCATTATGTACTAGAGGCTGACCACAAGCCTTAGCTATCGCATAACGTGTTCTGTCATCAGATGTCGGGCCCAACCCACCACAAACAACCACTAAATCTGTGTCGCCAATTAATCTATTGAGACTCTCTTCAATATCACTGGATGAATCAGCACAAACGGACTGATTAGCAACCTCATAACCATTCTTCACCAGTATTTTACTCAGGTCGGTTAAGTTCGTATTGACACACTTACCCGCCAACAGTTCATCCCCTATAGTGATCAGTGCAGCTCGGTTGGATGTCTGTTTGTCAGTTAACGAGCGGATTACAGCTTCAGCAACTTCCCGAGTCGAAGCACTCCCACCAAAGTCGTAACTAATCTGCTTTCTCTCACGCATAACATGTTTGACCGCCTTTTCAACACGCGCTGCTTCAGTATTAAAACCAAGGTATTCCAACATAAGAGCTATAGTTAAGAACATGGCACAAGGATTCGCTTTGTTCTTCCCTGCCATTTTTGGTGCACTCCCGTGTACGGGCTCAAAATAAGCGATATCAGAACCAACATTGGCGCTCGGTGCCAGACCTAACCCCCCCATAACTCCTGCCGCCAAATCAGATAGAATATCACCAAACATGTTCTCAGCTACAATGACGCCAAATTCATGAGGCTTTTTCACTAGCCATAATGCCACTGCGTCGACATTATGGATATCCGCCTCGATAGAAGGATAACGGTCCGCAATATCAAAGAAAATCTCTTTAGCAAATTGTCCACTTTCACGCATCACATTAGGTTTATCTGCAAACGTTACGCGTCGCATGCTGTGCTTTATCGCATAATTGAAGGCTTGTTCAAACAACCTCTCTAATCCATAACGAGTCTGAAGCCTAACACTCCAAGCAGCTTGATCTGGTCCATGATATGCCAAGTTTTCATGTATTAGCCAGTCTTGAGCATGTTCCGGTATACCAAGATAATCAAACCCCGCATAAAGCCCTTCAGTGTTTTCTCGTATTACACACAAATTGAAAGGTTTTCGGTCACCGGTAACATAACGTATCGGTCTGATATTTGCGTATAAACCAAGCTTCTGTCTAAGTTGGATAACAGGTGATATGTAAGGGTGTCCCTTACCTTGTAACGAAATTGGTAGTGCTTTCTCCGCCTCAAATTTTCCTTTACTGGTAACTGCACCCAACAAGACAGCATCTGATTGACGGATCTGAGACCACGTTTCTTCGGGAACAGTATTGCCTTCTTTTTCCCAACACCGCCAACCAATATCACCATACGATAGTTCAATCGGTAAGTTGAGCTTATTCAAAATAGGTAAAGTGGTATCGCAGACTTCCTGACCAATACCATCACCAGGCAAGACCAGTATTTGTATTTTTTTCATAGTGAAATCCATTGGGTTAAATATTTAGCGACCTGTTTTGGATTGTCTGCCCATGGGCGCATCCCTGCATTATGAATAGAAACAATCTCATACCCCTCTCTCTCAATACAGATTTGATTAGAGGCCGTGACCATCTGAGATTTATCGCCAACCATCAATAAGCATCGGCCTTTAAACGCCTCTAGATGATTCCTAGAATTTAGCCTTCGGAGCAATGTGAAGCCATTCAACATCCTTTGTGTAGCTAATTCATGATCGCACGCAGCTGGTGCAGGAATCATCTCAACAAACGTGCCAGTTGGAGCCACCCATTGGCCAAGCTGGGCAAGGGCGTCAGGAAGCTCACAATTACGGAGTTTTGCGATCAATTCACCTAGCTTGGTAGTTAGTTCTATTGTCTGCTGCCCCGGACCAGAGACCGAGAACAAGTGACTCACTGAAGGTAGATGAGCAGCAACACACTGAGCTAAAGCCCCTCCAAGCGCAAAACCACACAGTAGGAGCTCTGAGTTAGCAGACACCTTCAAAATTGCTTGCTTTATCTCTTCGATGGATGTGTTCGCTTCATCAGTGGTACAAACCGACAAGGTGTCGATTACAGCGACACAATAGCCTGCCTGATTCAAATGTTGTGTTAGGGGTAAGCAAAACTCTCCTTTGTCCCAAACTGGCATAACCGGCGATAGAACAACAGCCTGCTTTAGCAGGGAAGAACTCACTTCAGGAGAAAAATATACAACGTTCATGACTAAACCTTCTGTAATTCGCCAGCGACTCGCAAAGCGAAACCAATATCACGAATGTTATTAAGGTCCGGGTGAGATTTGTATTCCACACTAAGGTTTTTCATTCCAAGAATCATATCTAGAATACAGTGCTCTGAACTTGAAAAGCTCTGATCGGATTTCAGACCTTCGAGTTGCTCGAAGATATGCTCTAGAATATATCTGTTATCCGAATTGAGATTATTTATGTAAGAAATCCAGCTTTCTAGACTCAGATTACCTGAACCTTTACCCATACCATCTAGAGAACTGTCAATAAACCTTGCCCCCGCTTTATATGCTGCAATGCTGTTTGACATCGCTAAAGACAAGTTATCATGGGCATGAAAACCAATCTGCATGTTGGTCGTATTATTTAGTGTCGAGACGTAGTTAGTGACCGATTCTGGCGTCATACTTCCATTAGAGTCAGCGAGGTAGAACACATCCGCTCCAGCCATCTCAGCTTTCCAAGCTAATTCAACTAAACTTGTTATTGACAATTGGCTGACACGGGTCGCGTTAACGCATACTTTGAAACCTCTTTGCTTAGCGTACTGAACATAGTCATACGTTGCTTCAGCACTACTAGCGTTGAGACATAAACGTAGCATACCTACACCTGCCTCTTTCATTTCATCTATATCCTGATATGAAATGTTATGAGCATGGGCAATCATACAAATATTAGCATGTGGTACAGCATTGTGAATCTCACGTATATATTCGTTTTCTCCTCGCCCGGTTATTCCGATATTCGAGATAGGTTTAAAAGATCCATTCCTGTAGCCTATTTCAATCCATTCGATTTGACTATCCGCGACCCTTTTTACATGGGTAATCGCATATTGTAAGGAAAAGTTAAAATTATTCTGGTAACCGCCATCACGCAGTGTGACATCAATGTTATTAATCATTATTTTATATTACCTTTTGTTTGTAGCTGTAGATTGAACTGAAGCTGTCCTAGTTGATATATGACAAAACCAAGCAGGGATACCCCTCCAATGATCAGTCCAGTGGTGTGTAAGTCGTGATTCGAAAACTGTCCAATATAATGTGATGCAATTGCTGCAGAACCGAGTTGTAAGCTGCCCATCACACCAGAGGCTGTACCGGATAGTTCAGGTTTAGCTGCAATTGCATTAGCAGTACCCAGTGGTAAAAGAAAGCCATTTCCGAAGGTCAGTATGGAAATTGATAGTATGCTGGTGACAATAGGTGAAGGACTGATCAACATCTGGAGAGCAAACATGAACCCACCCAGCATAAAAATTAGATAACCTTTCTGAATGGTACGCTCAGTCCCAATTTTTCGACTAATTTTCTTAGCAGCAAGATTACCCAATACATAAGCCAAAGAGAGTGTTATGTAGGTATACCCAATAAGATTTACTGAGAGCCCCATAGAACTAAATAAGTATGGTGACTCCACTATATAGGCAAAATAACTGGCGTAAGCAAAACAAGGTATCAGTGCGAAATGAAGAAAGCGGCGATGAGACAACACTGCCAATATATTGCGAAATAGGGTTACAGGATGAAAAGGTATGCGTTTTTCGCTAGGCAAACTTTCACTAAAACGAAACAAAGTAAGTAAAATCGTGATAGCTATAAATAATGACATAAATAAGAAGCATGACTTCCACCCAAAATAGAACGCTAATTGCCCCCCCAACATAGGAGCTATTGCTGGAGACATTCCCACAAAAGGAAAAATAATCAGATATAGCTGCCCCGCCTGCTCTCGATCGTAAAGGTCGCTCATGATAGCTCGGCTTATCGTGATACCCGCACATGCTCCTATCCCTTGGAGTAATCGGAGTAAGTAAAGTTGATCCACAGACGTTGATACGAATATCCCTAAAGTCGAGACAAGCCAGATAGCAAGTCCAATCAACAAAATATTCTTTCGGCCAAAGCTGTCGGAAAGTGGACCATATATAAGTTGGGATATAGAAATACCAAATAAAAAAATTGCAATTGCGCTTTGAATGTCGCTTTCAGTTGCCTGATAAAAATCCCCCATAGATTTCATTGCAGGCAAAAATATATCTGTAGATATCAGCCCACCAATTGACAAAAAGCAAATAAAGATGAGGAATGATGTTGATGGCTTATTTTTCAATTTAAATTACTCTTAATGCTAATTTATTTACCATTGTACTTACCTATTAACCTTAAGGATGAACACGATTTATCTTTGCTTTTTTAGCCAAAAACACAGAAATATCGCTTTTAATCAAAATATTACCAAGATCAAGTAAGTTATGACGTATTGCTTACCAGCCACTTTCTGCTACTTATTCAAATTTGATTCCTTAAAACCAACACACGATATTAGCCAACAAGAATATGAACAAGAACACTATGAAAGTGATTTCGCATTATTTATACACTCTTGTTACATTTTTAACACAGGCGAAAAATAAGATTTCAAATTTAACATAAGTTAACATGGGAAATGCGAATGATAATCGATATTAAAATCATATAAATAGACGTAATATAGCGAAATGATTGTCTCCAGAAGCTTTGGACAATGAGTTAAGTGAGTACATTCACTAACGAAGTGAACAATGGCAACTAAGAAAATACGAATCAAAAGTGCACCTGAAGTTGAGACGAAGCGCTTAAGTAAGCGGAGTTAGGCAGTGTCGTTGCAACTGTACGACAACTATCGTTCTATGAATCTAAAATCTATAGATGGCGTAAAGCCGTCAAAAAAGACTCTAAAATCAGCGATATTGAAAGAATTCTTTCCTTGAAAATGCCAGACTCAAACGATTATTTCCTGAGCAATCTGAAGAACTAGATATGGTAAAAATGTCCCACCTCCTTAGCGAAAAATCTAAAGCAAATTGCTATGATTTGATGCTCGAACACATGATGCAATATAGGATTATTCGTATGGCTAAGGTGTTTTTTTTTGGGGGGGGGGGCTTTAAGTAGGTTTTATTATTGGACTGCTAATCTCCATAAAGTCAACCCATGTAATGACAAACGCAAGCAGCTTGATAGCAAAGTTCGAGAAATATTTGCTGATAAAAAGGAACATGATGGTGCAGGGCTACTCAAAAAGAACTTGAAGAAAATGTAAGTAAGCGCGTTGAAAAAACGGTTGCCGCGAGTATGAAACGCCGAAACGACATCATTAAGGCAGGAAGTACGTAGCCGTTATTATCGACCTATACTTATAGCAAGTAGTTGGCTGATCAATGAGTATCAGAATGACTGCAACTTTGGTCTATGATGAAACAAGCTTGGGGCACTTTCGAACTAGAAAATACCACGGGTTAAATGGCCAATAGGCTCGCCTCAGGCTTTTCTGTGCTATAAATTTTCAACTCTCATTCCAGTGAAACTCTGCATCAACAGTCATTGGGAGACCATTTTTCATCGCGTCCCACAATACAGGAGCAAAGGTTTTAAGCGTTTCTATATTTGAGTCTTTATACTGATCACAGCTTGAGTCTTTACCAAGTTCTAGCCATTGCTTTACCGTATATGCATCAGCACCTTCATAGAGCCAGTCTCCTACATCTTTTTTGACTGACTCCTCTGTACCTGTTTTGATAAAGACATGCCGGCCTTCACCAGTTGCATGATAGTCAATCACTACAACCTTAAATAAGTTATGCTCTGCTTGCATGTTCTCTAAAAACTCCTTTTAAAAGAATCACTTTACCCATCAATACCAAGCCTATGTGTGAAGCAATTTAAAGTTTAGTATAACAAGATAAAGCTCTCACCAACTTTAAAAACAAAAACCATCAAGTTTAAACTTGATGGTTTTTATTCTAACTGCTTGTTCAGCAGGTTGGTTGCTTTCTTCCTGGCCTATTCTTAGCTGCCTATGCGGCAGGACACGCATATTCACTTGTGGGACCCGAGCAGTCCATATTCTTAGCTGCCTATGCGGCAGGACACTGTTAACTATAGTCACTAAACCGTTAATGCCACGGGTTTTACATCACAAAACCCCAAAATACCCTTTTTCTTATTACATTTATAAGTCATTGTTTTTAAATGTCTAAAACATAACTTTCAAAAAAGGGGCAAAAACGTAACTCAGGTACCGTGCCTTTTCTTTCTTGATTGGTGGCTAAACCATAGCTATTAAAGTTTGCTGTACCGCGCTCACCGACAAACTCCTTTTGTACAAACAAATTATAATCTTCCCCTGATGAACCGCTGGAGATTGGGATTCGATGAAAACTATCGATGATTCGCTCTTCATTAGTGGCTGGTAACGATGGTTCAGCACCAGATAGTTCGGCTCTCGCCATGCTACGTTTGATTCGGCGTTTCTTAGAGCCCAAAAAGTTTTTCCCAATCGTTTGGTTACGGACAAACCTCACTTCAGCCGCAGTGTCTGGTACCTCACAGACACTGGAGATCTCAAACAAACCTTCATTTACCATCACAGAGAAATAGGGCTGAAAAGAGAGTCCAACCATCATCTCCTTATCTTCGGCAACAAAGGCAATAGTTTGGCCGACTGTCGATTCATTCCAATCAGGAAAGCTCACGCCAATCCTATTCATCGCTTGTCGGTTATTGACCATAAACAAGTGCATTTGGGATATACACCGTCCTGCCAATAATTCGTGGTCGGCTTGTGCAGGCATGTAACGTATTAAGAAATAGTAACGCTTAGTCATATCTATCCCTTACTTCGCTTTGGAACAATTGAATAGGCCGCCTTTGATCAAGACAGACATGATGAAATGCACATCATTTGGGATGGCTTGAGAAGCTGTCATACTTTCAATCCAGTTCTCTGTATGTCTGAGCAGTTGATAGAAGTCATTTCCATGGGACACGTGTCGCCTTGCTATAACGTATTCTCGATCTGCCCCATATTCGTTCACTCTTAATGGTTTATCTGCGTTTTCATGCCACCAATCGTCAATCGATTGCAACGCTGCACCAACTTTTTGACCATGAAATGCAACAGTTTCCTTTCCGTCCAATAGTTCGACAGTAGCTAACTGCTTAGTAGGAACACCATCTTCTCGGCTATCCAAAAACTCTTGACTTGGGTAAACCTCATCTCCCCAACCAACTCCAATTTTAGCTTTGACATCCATATAGAAATATTCGGTTGGGTCAGACAGGGCTCGCATCAAATAGGCTGTGAGCTTTTCTAGGCATTCTGCTGAAGCCTCATCCCAATGACCATACCAAGAAAGCTTTGTTGCGTTTTCTACAATCAAGGCTTCTGAATCACTGATGGTCACTTCTATCGACAGCTTTCGACACTCCCTGTTTCTCCAAAGCCAACGGCCAAGCAGTATATTCTTCGCGTATCGATGAGCTAACTCATGATAGCCATTGAGCTCTTTATAAGTATTAGCCAGTAACGAAAGCTTACTGCGCACTTCATCATCACTACAGATATCTGGGGTTAGAGAATTGGCTCGAATTCGAAGCGGGAATGCACAGTAGATATCATCAACCCCAGGTTTGACATAACACTCTTCGATGAACTGAGGATTGGAATGAGCTAAATCTTGTGGAGCAACATTCTTTTTTACAAACTTGCTCCCTTTATATGCTTCTGCATAACCACCTTTTGGTGCTCGCAGCCTAGTTCTATCAATTTCAAGGGGACACATCTCACCACTTTTCGAAAGATGGTAGAAATATGCTTTGCCAGCGGAAAGAGAGCGTACGTAGTTCAGCTGAGTACAAAGTTCCATAAACGATTAATCCCTATAGTTTTTTATAAGAATAGTTTCGCTACTGCATTCTATCGACCAAAAGGCATGGTTTAAAAAGTGATCTCTTCCACTAAAACGTACTTCTATCGGGTTTACTCGCTGAGCAAGCCCTATCGCATTCTCTGCATAAGCGTGACAACTGGTGATTGAGTTGCCCCGTTTAGTTGGTTGTTCTAACAAATGGTAGCCAATAGAAACTGGCAAATTATCAGCGTCTTTAGTAATAAAACGCTCTAGCTCATCAAAATCACTCGGCTGGTTCTCACTTGGATATAACCATCGTCCGTATGCTGGCAACCCTTTTATGACATGGAAAAGCTCGCTCCTACTGGTAAACGTCCTTAGCCACTCAATCTGCGTCGATAGCTGTGGTTGGTATAATGCCCCTCCGGCAAAAGCTACGGGAAGTGCCGTTTTAAGCGCGGACTTAAAATCTGAAATTCGGCTGTCACTGTGGACTCTGATAACTAAGTCTATTTCTAGGTCCGCCAATCGTTCACTACGAATAGTTGGTCGCTTCGCGTTAGAAACCGTTCGTGCTTTGGCGACTGAGTTGGGCTCGGTAAGCTTCGCTGTCGGTTGAATGTTCTCGCTTCGAATATAAAAAGAGAAACTCGAAAACTCAAACGGGGAATCACAATTAACTAGCTTATTAAACTCTCTTTGATAATGGTGCATGAACCCCCAAATAGCCGTCAAAGAAGGAGCACCACACAGGTATGGGCTACTCATTGCGACCGCATCTTGCACTCTCATTGATGACAAATAGATATACTGCTCACCCGTTACCTTATCTTCCTTTCCATTTGGTTTACTGAGTTGTTCAAGTACCCATACAATTTGGGCTTTGGCGACCTGCATAAGCTTAGGATGATAGGCAAACTTTGCGGCATACCTATTATTTTGAAACGCGAGATGTAAGCGGCAGTTAAACTCACTAGCTAAAGAGCACAGATCCGATTCTGGTAGCGCCAAAAAGGCTTGAGCTAAAGTATCATCATGTTCCAATTGCTGTTGATTAGGGTCAGCATCAACGATATCTCTTAACTCAATTAATGGAAGCATCCACAGGGCTATCTGCTTTCGCAATATCTTACTTCTAACCTTACGAGCGCTCTCCCTTTGCTTCTGTGTTTTTGATGGCTCTGAACCAATTAGATGATTTAACACCTGACAAAATTTGGCGTTAGTTACCTGATAGTCATCAAAGTAGTGACCACTCTTTTTGCGACTTTCAGTTAACGTCCCACCCTGCGCTAGTTTGACGTCTAGCGGGTAGTTAAGGACTTTCATATGCCCACCTAAACTGCCACACAGATTCCCGATACTTGCCGAGTTTGGCAATGACGAAGACATAAAGCTGAGTTTACTTTCCTGACTTCGCGATCTCACTTCTAGCTCACTTTGGATGGCATGACTGACCACTGGGGTCACCGAAATATACCCCCCCTCCCAAGGAAACCGTAGCTGCTTACTGTAAGAACTGACACTATCGGGAAAATGATTATCAGGGAGCTGCTTTTCAATTGTATGTTTTAAGCGAGCGAGTGACTTAGCACCTAACCCAAATTCTTTGAGCAACTCAATCCAAACGGGGCTTTCTTGCTGTATAAGAGAAAGAATGCATAGTCGCTGTGATTGCCAACTAAAAGGATTCAATAACCACAATGTGTGACGATACACCGCAGAGTTATGCGCCCACCCCAAACGTTGCTCTAATACTGAGCTTGAGATAAACGCCTCGGTTGTAGCAAGAGGCTGTGCAATTATCCGCTGATCTTTAACTCGGCAGTCTGGAAACTTGAGATTATGAGTATGGAACCATTTGATTTCACCAAGGGACGCCTCTAGGTTCTCAGCCGCTTTTAAATGCCTTTTAGCTCGGGCAACATCCAACCAATCCAAGCATCTATCTGATTGATGGCTTGAACTGAGATTGAGCAAGATCGTTAGCGCTTCTTTTTCACACCCATCAACACAGACATCTTCCGTATTGGGCATGAACATCTTCTTTAAAGCAGACTGCTTTACTGCTTCGTCTTCAATTGTTAATAAGTCACTTAATTTCGTCATAATTACCACTCAGGTAGATACACACTTAAACCATCACTTTCAGAGCTCATTCGAGTCAACTTTGTTTCGATGACACTTCTTAAAGTAAACGCCGATTCATGACTCGCTATCTTTGTATGCATTCGCGGCCTGATCGCGGCTTTAATCTCACCAAACTCATACAGCCGATACACTTCATCCGTTGTACAAGAGAGCAATGTAGAAGCTTCTAAGGGGCTGAGCAGTACATCACCGATATTTCCTTTCGCGCTTGAAGGCACTGTTGCAATTAGCTTTGTAAAGTAAGCTAACACCTGAGTAAGCACGATATTGTGACTCAACTGTCGACTGGGTAACTGGCGACAATCTTTAAGCAGAGCACCAAAGGCTTCATTGAAAAACATTTTCTTCCAATCTTTTATTCGAACGAGTTCCGCCTTCTCCTTCAAGGCATCGAGGTCTTGCCACAATGCTGTTGGCCAAGAGCCGCAGTATTCGATGAATGATTCGAAACTGAAGTCATCAATATTGCCATAACGATTTACATACCAAAGTAAAAAGCCATAGCGCTCAGATAACGTCATTTCTCCTTTTAGTAATCCCAAGGGTTTTGAATCATTCCCTGACAACCATTGAGCAACTAATACCTCAACCTCTGGCGCATCTTCTACTGGCGAGTTTCGGAGTTCATAACCGCATTCACATTGGCCAATACTCTCGGTACTTTGGTATTCAAGTCTCGATTTACACTCAAGGCAGTGATGAACCAGTTTACAACCATGGTGTTCACAAGCTTGGTGAGAAATAAATTTCCACTGCTGGAGAATGTAGGGGGCTTCGTCAATACACAGAGGGCAGATAGGCGTGAAGCGTTTGCGAAGAAAAGCATAAGGGTAATCAACCCCGAATCTATGTACAGCTTTGTATTGCGGAGAGAATTGAGCTTTTGAATGTGATAACGCTAGGCGCAGTACACCAAAGTTGTTGAGCTTTAATTGGTTCTCAAGATGGATAAGAACCCGCACTCGCATTTGGCTTGTGGTTTGAGCATGGTAGATATTGACTCGGTTGAGTTCTAAGGGGAAAGCACCAGCCATCGCCTCATGCTGATCCATGGTGTCGAACCAGATATCTTCGGCGAAATGAGAAAATCGCTCGCAACCTTGCTCTTGCGATAAACGCAACAAGAAGCTTTCGAGCGATTCGTCAGGGTAAAGTTGAATGTCCGTTTTCACATGCCACCACTAAAACTTAGAATGTCTAAGTTTTAGTTTCGCTGATATTCCCACTAATGCAAATTTAAACTGTAATATGTATGGAAGCAGATCACTGTAGAGAATGAATAAAAGACGACCAAAAGTATTCTGCTGCACCTTGCTGCGTAAGTTGTTCTTCCGTGTCACTTGTTCGATAAAAATTCATTCCGCTAGCTTTTAAGTACAATGAAAGACCATCATTTTCAACACTTAGCCAATCATTCATACTGTTATCATTCTCAGAACTTGAATAACAAATAGTATTGCGCTCAAAGTGCCCACTACCATACCAAATATTACACACGCTCTTCTGACTGCCATTTTCATAAATATAAGCACAAAAACGTGTCGAGGTAATTTGCTTAAAACGAACTTGTATCTGCGGGTTCCGATTACCTAGTTCTTCTAAAGAGCCTTCAAAATAACGAGCTATGTAGTCAAAACTTGTTTCCAAAAAGCAATCTCTATCATGATCACTAAACTCTTGTTTCAAGCGCATATTACTCGAACGCGGTAAAGCTACGCTTTGTGAATTGGCAGGAGCTTGAGGGCTAATGGAGCTAGTAACGCCTTGAGAGGTGGAACTAACTGTTAGTGCATCAACTGCCACTCTGATCTGTTTTGCGATAATTGTGAATGCTTCTTGTTGATTAGCAAACATTGTTACAGGCTTTCCATCGGTGGGCGTAGCCAATAGCTTTCCAAAGGGTGCATGATGCCAATCACACGGATGTAAAATGACAGGAATCACTTTTGCCTCCCTGAGTTCGTGCTTTTCTAGGGCTCTAGCCATTTCTTTTTCATAGCAATAATTTGAAGCCAAGAAGTGAGCACTCACCAAAAGAAGAATTACATCTGAATCTTCTAAATTTTGACTAATATCTTGGTCAATTTCAGAACCAACAACAATCCGGCGATCATGCCACGTAGTAATCAGCCCTTGCCTTTTTAGCATAGCAAGGTGGACTTCTAATTCATTTCGTAGCTCTTCATCAACATGACAGTACGAAAAAAATAAATTTGCCATTACCTCTCCCTCTCTATTTTAATGCTGGATTTTGTTTGGAATCAGAGACTTACGAGACCAGTGTTCGTCAATGGTTTGAGTAAAGTCAGCCCTAACTAATTTAGCTCTTTTCTCAAGCCAGTTCCCTTTATCTTTCCTCAAATAAATACCTTCAATCTTATTAGCACCATAATATGACGGTTGGTCTAGCATCAATTTCAAGTCTTTGACACTAAATCTACCTTGAACCAACGGTGAAACAATGGGAATACCTACAGTCGCTAGAACCTTATTCCTTCTTTTAACAGAATAAAATTTACCTGCTGAACGACTATAAAGATCAAATCCAATAAACCAATTTGGTAGCTTTTCGTAACCAATTGAGTGCTCGGCATAACACCATTCACCAAACAGTATTAGATCGCTATCAAGAGCTAGTTTTAGTTGATACTCATATTGCTTTATCCATTTCCACAGGTGCTTAAACTGACCACCTACACCTTTATCTATCCAAGCTCCTCGATTTTGTGCTCTTAATTCACCATGCTGATCAATCGAGAAACCCACATTAGCCCCATCGACTTTCTCCTCAACAACTAGCTCTGAAGATAAAAAAGATTCCACTTCTAATGGTGGCAATAGTTTATCACCCCTAGGTTCCCTATCGCCTAACCAAGCAATGTGTGGAGTATGAGGAAATCGGAAAAACTCATCGTCCATGATGTTGACGCCACTTTTCTCTGAGCCAAACATCGATAATTTGCTCAACATTGACACCTGCATCTAACAATTCAGACTCCCAATCATACCAATCTGTGTCGCAAGCATTAACAATCGTACATTCTGGTTGTTCTTCATTTGCTTTAAGACATGCCGCTACTATTTTAGTATCAGCTAGATCGTGTACAACGGTTTTTAATGGTTCATCTAGTGCAGCAGCTTTATCAACGGCCGCAGGGTCATCAACCCACTCAAGACCTACGTAGTCAATTTCATTTCTCGCCATTTTTTCGAACAATACACGTTGGCCATAATCTTGCTCCGTAAGCTTATTTGAGTACTCAGTAATGATTTCCCAATCACTATCGACCACCATCCGGTCAGTTCCTAACTCAAATGATACTAGCCATTCAAATACTTTTTCTGCTTCCAGAGGGTCTTCAACGGGGTGATTTTCAGAGCGAAAAGGGGATTCAGGGTGCTCTCCACTGGCTACAATAAGCACGTTGGTATCAACTACATGTCTGCTCATTGTCTCGCTCGCTCTGCTTTTATTCGTTGCATCGTTTCTTGAGCTTGCTTTCTCAATTCACCAGTAGCATCACCGAAAAAGTTTTTAGGCCATTCTTCTAGTCGCCCATATTTATCCATACTCAATGTTTTCAACACCGCATCTGAATTCTTTCGTTCAACAAAATACAATGCACACTGATCTGGCTTCGCCTTTTGGGTTGCAACCAGAGTTTGCATACGTCTGAATAAGTGCTCAGAATGTGTCTCAACGATAAATTGAACATCACGTTCTAAGCTGACTTCCAAGAATAACTCAGCAAGTAATGACTGAGCCAGAGGATGCAAATGGATTTCAGGTTCTTCTAAGATAATCGTTGACTTTTCTGGTGCGAAATATGCCAATACAAGCACAGGAAGCACTTGCGACACACCTGTACCAACATCAATTAGATTTGCCGCTACACCATCTCGATGAACAAGTATGTTGTAGTTACCTGCACCAATATGTTTGACCTCAAGCCTATCGGCGATGCGCATTTTTTTGAGCCACTTTGATACCGCTTCAACTAAGCCATCGCTCTTTTTGCCTGATGTATTATTACTAGCTAACAATGCAAAAACGGCCTCGCTACCATCGACTCCGATGATTCCTGGGCGAGTTCTATTCCATATATACGTTCTTCTAGGCTTGCTTCTGAGAGGGCCTAAATAAGAGACGGCTTCAAGATCTCTTAATACCGACAGGCTGATATCTTCTACGTCACTTCCAATTGGTCCTAAATCGTAAATTGCATCTTTAGAAAATGACACACCACGCTCAGGCGAATACTCTCTACTTTTCAGGCTAGTTCGAGTCTCATTTGGCAAATAAATATTAAAAGCGCCTTTGTCAGAACGCTGAGCTCTGAACCAATTATCACTATCCTTACTAAGTTGGAGTTGATCGATTACCGGACTTTTTTTGGAATCCTGAGCATAGTCAATTTTTAGAAAGCTGCGCCCTTGTCTTCCGTCAACATCCATTTCAATAGAGATTTTCCGGTTTTCAGGATCTTTCGTTAATAAATCTTCAAATGCCCCCATGTCCACATAGTCATTTACCTCATCTCCACCGAGGTTTAAGTGAATCGTTCTATCTGGAGATGTCGCAGTCTGTTTCATTAACAACAAACTTTGCAATAGGCTCGATTTCCCTGTCGAATTTTCACCAAGCAAAAGAGTCACTGGTGCAAGATCGACATCTCCTGACTCACGCCACGCTTTAAAATTGGTAAGTTTGATTCTCTTAAACATAAAATATCCTTCGGCTCTAAACAGCCTGTTCAACGATGGCATCAGTAAAGTTTAGCTGTGTGGTTTGAGACTTTTTCAACCGAGCTTTTAGTTCATCGCAAACAACCATCAGCTCTTCGACTCTAGCAAATATACGGTGTTGTTCTTCTAGTGGGGGCATTGGCAAAACAATACTACGACTTTTTGTAACAGATATATTGTCCTGACCTGCCGTACCAATCAGCTCTATACTCTGCAGGAATAACCCTGCTGTTAAATAGGTATATATGTACTTATTTAACAAAGATTCTATTGGTCGGAATACGACTATAGCCTGATTACAATTCCATTCTGGATATGAATCAGGGATTATCGCTATCTTACCAAGAGGAGGGCCAACAATGTTCATTACCACATCTCCAGGATAGAGGATTGAACGTGTTAACTTGGTTGTATGGTGTGCAGAATCAACGAACTGTTCTTTATAGCTGAAATCAATTTTCTGATTTCTAATATTGTAAACCTTAAGATACGGCACACCTTCATTCTCGATAAACTTGTCTTTCGGAGGTGTAGAACCAGAAGTTACGCCAGTACAAATATCATCCAAACGTACAAAACACCAACCATTAGCGAGTCCAAATAACTTCTCATCATCAGCAATCGGCGGCAGGGCTTTCTGCTTTTTAATTTTCTTATCTTTGATTAACTGTGCTTTTTCTTCCGCGATACGCTCAAGCAACTTTGCAGCAGGTTCATCATTTGGGTCTTGTGGGACAAGCTTACCCATTACCGCCAGTTGCAGGATGGTTTGTTTTAGCTGATCGATGCTCACTTCGGTGGTGAACAGGGTATCGAAGTGCTCGCTGATTCGTGCCCAGTTTTGCATTAGTTCGTCGGCATCAGCGGAGTTGGTTAGCGTGTCTAACAGCGTTGTCACCAATAACTGATGCGCTTCAATGCTGGCTTCGGTTTGTTGCTCTAGTTGGTCGCAGAGTGTCATGAGTTCATCGACTTTGGCGACGATGCGGTGTTGCTCTTCTAGGGATGGAACAAATACAGGCATTAGAGACAATTTCCCTAAGTAAATTCCCTTTTGAGCAGTTCCTTTTCCATTTTCTTCAAAGTACTTGATACAAGTAGGTGAAGCCAAAAAGTAAGTAAGAAAATCAGAGTCAATTTTTGTTTGGAGTACCGCAACACTTCGCTGTAAAACGAATTCAGGAGCATCATTAGGTACAACAGCAGCGCGCCCTAATGTGCCTACTATAGTTAAAAGAACATCTCTAGGTTTAATTTGTGTTCGAGCGTGTTCCTTTAAATAATTATCTTCATCAACATAACGAGATGGACTAGTAAAATCTATGCTTCTGAAATGCACATTCTGACTACTAAACATTGGATAGCCTGAGCCAAAGTCTTTGGCAGGATTATGGGAGCCATCAGTCAACTTAATACACAAATTCCCTAGCCTAGCGATAGCCCAGCTTTGAGGGAGTTCAATAAACTGATCTTCATCGTTTATGTCTTCAAGCTTCTTCGGTTTTTTGATCTTTTTATCTTTCACCAATTGCGCTTTTTCTGCCGCAATTCGCTCAAGCAAAACAGAAGCAGGTTCATCTGTTGGGTCTTGTGGCACTAACTTACCGCGCACTGCCAATTCTAAGATCAGCTCACGCAGCTTCTTCACGCCATATAGCTCACGCTTTTTGCTGCTGCCACGACCAGAGGCGGACTTGGTTTTAACGGTTGAAGTCCAAACGCCGATATTATCGGTGATCAACTGATTCATAGAGGTCTGTTCTACACTCATTATTTACTCTCACCTACAATCGGGCCCACAGACGAATTCAGGGCTTCACCTAGAATGCCTTTAAGTTGATTGCGAAGTTGTGAGATCTCTTGCTGCTGCTGTTGGTAGTTCTCTAATAGCTCGTTTGGATCGTGGCTTATCACTTCACCTTGATACGGGTTTTTAATATCTAGGTTGAAGTTACGCTCAATGATGTCGGCGATTGGCACTTTCCATGCGTGATTATTCTCTACGCGGCTTGCAAAACCGTCTTCTTCATTACCCCACCAATCAATCTCTTGTTGGAACTCCTCAAACTTCATTGGTTTGGTCTTACTGTAGTTCTTCACGCCTTCTGGGTATGGGTGCTCGTAGAACCATACGTCTTTAGTTGGCTTGCCTTTGGTGAAGAACAGAATGTTGGTTTTGATGCCTGTGTATGGGTTAAATACCCCATTAGGTAAACGTACAATGGTGTGCAGGTTACATTCTTCGGTCAGCATTTTTTTGATTTTGGTTTTAACGCCTTCACCAAACAATGTACCGTCTGGCAATACTACCCCTGCGCGGCCGCCATTTTGCGTTTCTGAACCTTCGTCTAACACTTCTATGATCAGTTGTAGGAACAAATCAGCCGTTTCACGAGTTTGCATTTCGGCTGGGAAGTTCTTTTCAATGCCGTCTTCTTCTGTGCCACCAAACGGAGGGTTGGTTGCAATCACGTTAATGTTGCTGTCCCAGCTTGAAAGCGGTTTGTTCAGCGTATTGCCGTGTTTAATTTGCACTGGCACTTCAATGCCGTGCAGCATCATGTTGGTGATACACAGTAGGTGTGGCAGTTGTTTCTTTTCGACTCCGTGGATCTGCTTTTGCAGTGTTTGGTGATCCGCTGCAGTCTTCACGTAGTTGTCTTTCACATGGTCAAACGCACACGCTAGGAAGCCGCCCGTACCCGTTGCTGGGTCCATAATCGCTTCGCCCAGTTTTGGGTCTAAACGATTAACGATGAAGCGTGTAACGGCACGCGGTGTGTAGAACTCACCCGCGTTACCTGCGCTTTGTAGGTCTTTTAAGATCTGCTCGTAGATATCACCAAATAGGTGGCGCTCTGAAGAGTCAGTAAAGTCAATTTCGTTAAGCTTGTTGATCACTTGGCGCAGTAACGTACCGTTTTTCATGTAGTTAAACGCATCGCTAAAGGCTTCTTTAACAACAAAGCCACGCGGGTTTAGATCAACAGGTGCGGTTAGGTTTTTCAGTTTGTAGAACAAGTCATCGTTTACGAACTCAAGCAGCGCTTCACCGGTAATGCCTTCGGCATCTTGCGCCCAATTACGCCATAGATATTGTTCTGGGATGGGTGATTTGTAGTCGTCCAGTTCTAGCTCTAACTCTTCTTCTTGAGCATCAAATACTTTAAGGAAGAGTAACCAAGACATTTGACCAAGGCGCTGTGCATCACCGTCGACACCCGCATCTTTACGCATGATGTCTTGAATGGATTTGATAACTGAACTGATAGACATGTTTTTCTACTTTTAAACAACTGAAATTTGTGGCGAATTATAACAGAACTAGGTCAAAAAAAATGAAGTTAGTTCTATGAAACCATAGATATAAGATTCATTAATCTATAGCCTGAACTTATAAAATAATAATCATAAATACAGTTGGCTAAATAATGAAAATAGAATGCCCTCGTTGCCAGAAGGACAATGAGATTGAATTTGCAGAAAACATATCGTGTTCAGAGTGTGAGAAGAGTTTTAAAGGGTTTAAGTTCAGCAAGCGAAAGCTCGTTTCTGCTAGCTCCGCTTTACTGGTTGGAGCCCTAGGGGGTTACGCTGTTGAAAGTGGGTTAGACAAAGAAAGGTATCCTCTCGAAGTGGAATACGCGATTGTCGATACTTGCGTGAATTCTAGCAAAAACATGGTGTCCGTAAGTTGGTATGAAAGTAAACGGGAAACTTGTTTATGCGCATTAGAAAAAACAGAAAATGATGTGGCATATTCAGACTACAAATCAGATCAAGCTATATTTCTTCGCACATTCAAGCAACACGCTAACAGATGCTCATAAAAGGAGAGGCAGCATTATGCTACCCCTCCTTTAATTATTAGCGCTTAGGTGTGTTTCCGCGACCACCGCCCGATGGTTTGCCCGTCGTGCTTGGGTAATTTGGATTCGGCTTAGCGCCACCTTTAGGTGTACTTGAAGCTGGTTTATTCATGATGAACTCCTATTTCCCTTGTTTTTGGTTGTGAGCAGCTGCGCGTTGAGCTCGGCCAGCAAAGTCGCCTTTAGGAACTTGCCCACCGTTTTGTTTTGCGGCATTACCTTGAATGCGAGCAGCGGCTTCTGGTGTCATTGGTGCTTTTGATTTAGTCATGATTTTATCCTTAAAAATATCGTTATTAATGTGTCTTAGCTAAGACCAGGTAATATTAACTAAGGGGTTGGGGAACTATGGGGACAACTACAAAACAAAAGCAAAAACAGATTCAAAATACTTTAGACGCATTAGGTTGGAGCCATCATCGGTTTGCTGATGTACTCTACGAAGAGCTTAATGATAACGACGATTTTAAAGAAACAGACAAAGAGAATATCCGTAAGCTTGGTCAAAACATCAAAAAGCAGCTAAAGCGTGATTCGACGCCTGAAGAGCGCCTTAATAAGTATTTACAAGTACTGTTTGAACACCCTGACTACCAAGCCCTCAACTTAGGCAATATTTTACCTAGATATATTGATCACAACTGCATAAGCGGAATGTTAGCCGATCAGCTTGCACTACTCTCATCTGAACTGGATCTCTCCGATGAAGACAAAAAAGGCCGCTAAATTAGCGGCCTTAAAGGTTTTCGTATCTACACGGTGTGAATATTGTTAAGCAGATTGGTAGATAGCAGCTTCCAGTTCATTAACCGCTTCTAAATATTGCAGTTTGCCACCAAACCCTTTCTTAATGATTTCTAACGGTCTGCCCATTTCATCGAAAGGTTTCACTTTAAGAACATGAATGTTTTCGATCTCTTGCACACCTTCATCGGCATACTTATCAAGGAGGTTGTTCAGCACCTGCTGCGCGGTATCGCCATATTTAGTGAAGTAGTTACGCTTCTTCACGTTATCGGCGCGCTCTTTACGAGTTAAAGCGGGTTGATCGTAAACGACATGGCAAATCATATCGAATGGGTCCATGTCTTTGCCCACTTCGTCTTCTAATGCTTCCCATAGAATACCGGCTTCGGCTAGCTCATCGATAATAGCTTGCTTGCGGTCAGATTCGTTCCAACGCTTGGTAAACTCATCTAAAGAAGAGAACTGTTTCACCATGGTTTTGCGGGTGTAGTCTTTAAAGGACTCGGTCACAAGCTTACCGTCTGAATCGTAATATTGAACACGTTCAGCAAGCGCTTTGACTGGAACTCCATTTACATGGAACTTGCGAACTCGATTCTCATCATCCCAATCGTCTGCACCGCCTGTATTCTCAGGGGAATTTCCAAAATCTTCTCCATAGGTAGCCTCTGGCTCTTGAATTGAATCAGGGTCAATGTCTTCATCACCGAATGGGTTATCAGCATCGACATCATCAACACCGTCGATGATGTCATCTAAATCGTCTTCATCTTCAAACTGCTCTGGAGTCGTGACCTTCACGCGTTCTGGAGTTCCGTCGAAGCGTTCATCAGCAAACAGTTCTGTCGCTTTTTTGAAATCCAAGATAGTGAACCAAAGCTTGCCATAGCGATCATCAATACGAGTACCACGACCAATGATTTGCTTAAACTTGGTCATCGATTGAATACCTTGATCAAGCACCACTAGCTTGCAGGTTTTTGCATCAACTCCCGTCGTCATTAGCTCTGAAGTCGTGGCAATAACAGGGTACTTTTTCTTAGGATTGATAAAATTGTCTAGCTGATCTTTGCCAATGTCATCATCGCCCGTAATTTTCATTACGTATTTATCGTTCTTCTTAACCTGTTCTGGGTTCAGGTTTACTAACGCACGGCGCATGCGATCAGCATGATCGATGTCGTTACAGAACACGATGGTTTTGGCCATTGGGTCGGTACGTTTCAGATAGTTGGTAATGGTTTGTGCAACAAGCTCTGTACGCTCATCAATAACCATAGTGCGATCAAAATCTTTTTGGTTGTAGATTCGGTCTTCTATCACTTCGCCATTTTTATCGGTTTGCCCTTTGGTTGGTCGCCAACCTTGGACATCCACATCAATGTCAACACGAACGACCTTATAAGGAGCTAAGAAGCCATCCTCAATACCTTCTTTAAGAGAGTAGGTATAAATTGGGTCGCCAAAGTACTCGATGTTAGATACTTCATCGGTCTCTTTTGGTGTTGCCGTCAAACCGACTTGAGTCGCACTGCTAAAGTATTCAAGAATTTCACGCCAAGCGCTGTCTTCTGAAGCACTACCACGGTGGCACTCGTCAATGATGATTAAGTCAAAGAAGTTAGGGTCGACTTGCTTGTAGGCTTTTTGTTCTTCTTCTGGCCCCGTAAGCGCTTGATAAAGCGCTAGATGAACCTCAAAGGCAGGGTCGACTTTGCGACCTGTAATTTTTGTCATTGCCGTGCCAAACGGCTGAAAATCATTCGTTTTGGTTTGATCGACGAGAATATTTCTATCCGCTAGAAACAGAATTCGCTTCTTGGCTTTGGCTTTCCAAAGTCGCCAGATAATTTGAAATGCGGTGTAGGTTTTACCTGTACCCGTCGCCATGACTAGTAAGGCTCTGTCTTGGCCAGCAGCAACGGCCTCTACTGTTTTGTTGATAGCTTGAAGCTGGTAGTAACGCGGTGATTTACCGCTGCCATCATCATGGTAATCTTGGGTGATAATTGGCAGATGTTCTTCTTTATACCCTTTCCAAGCACAATACTTTTCCCACAACTGCTGAGGTGTTGGGAAATCCTCTAAACGAATTTCCGTTTCAAGTTGAGTTGGGTTGGTTAAGTCTCGGAAAATAAAACCATCACCATTCGATGCAAAAACGAATGGCACCTCTAACAGGCCAGCGTATACCATGCCTTGTTGCATTCCTTTACCAACTTCATGCTTATTGGCTTTTGCCTCAATCACCGCAAGCGGCATACTAGGCTTATGATAAAGTACGATGTCAGCTGATTTTACTTTCTGACGAGCAGCAGCTTGGCCTCGAACAATCACTTTACCATCGCGCAGTTTCACTTCTTGGCGAATCTGAGTCATATCATCCCACCCTGCCTCTTTAATCGCAGGAAGTATGAATTTGGTAATGATGTCGGTTTCAGATAACTTAGCTTTATTAATGCTGCTGACCATTTGGATTACTCGTAGAGAGACTCAATAGCTAATCAGTATATCGTAAAGCCAATATAAATCCGAGTGCGCATTATTCACGGTGTGATTAAGTGAATGTTGCGATAACTCTTTGTTTAAAATCACCTAAACGTAACTCATCATAACCCTCGAAATCAGAGTGAAAAGCGTTTTGAACCCCATCGATTTTTGACCAATTTAGTTGAGTTGAGGACTTCCCTGATACCATAATCTTATCGTTCGACAAATCTGTAGGAGTAAAACTCTGCACCTTATCTGATTCATCAGTCTGTGCATTCGATTTAATAAATAGACACGATTCTGGAATGTCCTGCTCAATTCTTTCAGCAAACCCAATCAAACTTTCTTCGGCAAAGGTATACAACCACGCTTCTTGGTTGGGTGAGTCATTGATTCTTAAAATTCGCCCGAGCACTTGCCTAAAGTAAAGCTCCGTTTTTACCGAACTCATATGGCAGCAAACTTGAAGCCTTGGAATATCCGTGCCTTCACTTATCATCCCAACACTGACTATCCACTGAACCGTTGAGTGACGAAAGGACTCAATTTCATGTAACGGATTATCGTGATGATAAGTCACTATGCATGCTGATTGATTAAAGTGGTCAACAAGTCGCTTTTGAATGTCTTTGGCGTGCTTAATAGAAGAGGCGACCACCAAGCCTCCAGCACTTAGGGACTCTTGCCTTATCTGCGCTAGCCTTTGGCAACCGCTATTTAATATGTAATTCATAGCGTCTTCGTTGTGGATGACGCTTTGATAAGAGACATCGGATTGTTTAAGGCAATCAAGAATAGAGGCGAAGTGTTGATTGTCACTGCCAGCTTTAACGCTCAGGTGTTCATTATCGATTAAAACGATCTTCGGGCGGCGGCATACCTTATCTTCAACGGCCTGTTGCAAACCGTATTGGTAATCGCAAACAACCTTACCCTCAGGGTCGGAATATTCAGCCATGACAATCGGTAGTCGATCAGAACGCCAAGGAGTACCCGACAGCGCCAGAGTATAACGAGCAAAGCCTTGGATCTTCGAGACAATTTCTAGCCCCCATGAATTTGACCGCCCCTCATCATCAAACGAACAATGGTGGATCTCATCAAATACGACTAAAACTCGATATTTGCTGACGGTGTTCCAAAAGTTTTCATCCAAAAAACGGATAGATTGATAGGTGTAAGAGCCCCCAAGAGAACCCAAACCTCCATTAAAGGAACATTCGAGCTTCCATGAAAAGGTCTTTTGCATCCCTTCAGCAACAGTCAGAGAGGGCGAGAAGCACAGCACTAAGTCAATCATGCCTATTTCAAATAACCGACTCGCAACCTCGGCGGCCATAACGGTTTTACCCGCTCCAGGGGTTGCTTGACAGAAGAAGTGTGAATGCTTGTTTAAAGTGAATTTCTCGATAACTTGAGCTGCACACTCGGTTTGCCATGCTCTTAACATTGAGGAGCCTTACTTTGCGCGACTTGCATCCAGTTGGTTAGTGCATTAATTCGGCCTAATAGCTTGGCTGAGCGCTCTCTTGCCGCATTAAATAGCGGCTGCATATCTTGCTTGTTGTTTGGGAAACGCGTTAACAACGATTGATATTCCTCAATTTCACCTAGAGTAATCGCCAGTTCGCCTTCATGCAGCTTCTTCTCTTGCTCTAATGCATTTATAGAGTATTCCGGAGACTGAACAGCTATTGAATCGACTTTAGCTTTCCTATTTCGACCCAGTCTAGGCTCAATTGTGAGCGCTTTGAATTCGTTAGTTTGATGGTAACGTTTGTCTCTGCGAGTCCCAATAACAGAAAGCCAGCCTTTCTCCTCAAAAGATAGAAGTTGCTTATAAACATACTTCCGCGCGTCGTCCTTGCTCGGGAAAGCTGAAGTACCGTTTAACAAAGCATCCCTAGCTTCTGTGACGGAGAAATTATCCATCCCTTTTTCAATCAATAGGTTAAACATGTGAGGGTTAATTCTGGTTACTTTCTTCATGAGACTCTTACAGGCAATAAAAACTTAGGATTGCTAAGTATACAAAAATCAGTAAAACTTAGACAATCTAAGTTATCTAAAGGTTGAAAAGAAATGTGTAAGTGCAAAAAGACAACCCAATCCCAGCGAGGCTCAAAGCTGCGCGTAAAAAAGCCAAGATCACCCAAAAAGATTTAGGGGTGAAAATTGGTATGGAGCAGAGTTCTGCTAGCGGTCGTATGAATCATTACGAGAAAGGCAGGCATGTACCCGATATTGGTACGCTTGAACGTATGGCTGAAGAGTTAGATGTGCCGCTAAACTACTTTTTCTGTAGGAGCGAATTGAGCGCTGAGTTAGCGTGCGCCATTGATAAGATGAGTGATCAAGAGAAGGCGGTGTTGTTGGAGAATCTAAAGAGCGAGAAGTAATACTTAAGCTTTAAGTCCATTTTTGCTCAATAACATACTCAATGGAATTGCATCCGTAAATCGCGGAGCAAGTATCTTATCTTCTGAAGTAATGGCATTTAGGTTGTAAGACGATCCAGAGTCAATTTGATGAAGACGAAGCTCCTCTACAGGACAATTAAAGGGATTATCCAAGTAGGGAAACTTAAATGAAAACGTGCGCGACAATATCTCTTTGTCTATCGTATCGACGTTCTCATTGAAACTCATAAGTAGTGCGTCTTTCAAGAAGTGCTTTAACGCTCGGCACTCCCCTCTACACATAATAAACAGAGGATATAACACTTCATTTTTTGTAAGCACTGGCGGTTCATCAAAGCCCATTCTCGTACTCAAACCAGCAACAAATTTAGCAAAGTGCTTTTTTTGCTCCAAGTCAAAACTATAAGATGCCGTTCCACTCGAATAGCTGTTAGCTTTCAACAGCTTGAAATAGTTAATCTTTCGTCTCCAACTTAATCGTGAGTTCCATTGTGGCTCTGTCGCTATTACATCAGCATATGGCATACCAACCAGCACAAACGAGACTTTTGCTTCTTCACTTATATATTTGAACGTATTAGCAATAGCTTGCCTTTCTTCTGCTGTAGAAAACTCCACAAGCTCTTGAATTTCATTGACGATAATCAGCTCAACAGATTTACGTTTAAGTTGCTTTACAACAGCCTCACCAAGAGCAATTTCATTACGTCGTCGAGTACCTCTTCCCCCTGACTTTCCATCTAAATCGACTAAAAACTGCGTAAGCGTGTTCTGTTCATTTATGCGGCTTGGCACTCTGGTGCTAAGAACAGGTTGTTTGCTCCAAGTTAAACTCGGCAGAAAGCGGGATAGATAGGTGTTAATCAAAGCCGTCTTTCCACTTCCGGCCTCACCAGTTAACAAGAAAGACTCCGGTTCACCGCCAAGGGAGTGATTAAAACGAAGCTGATCGAAGATAGAGTAGATTTCAGTTATTGCAGGGTACTCGATAAAGCTGGTTTCAAAGGACTTTAGCTGCTCAAACTGACTAGACGTTAAGTTCAAATTAATACCCCTCAATATCTTCAAAATCATCATCAGATAATTGCTCTGAGACATCGAACACGACCGCAACTTCTTTTTTGGCCGGAGTCGTACTGATTGAGCTTGGCCCCTCTGAGCCCACATCATTAAACTTTGCTAATTTCGAAGTGTTACCCGTTTTAGGCAAGCTACCCTTATTACTTTTGGCACTGCGGAACCTATCGGTTTCTTCCTGAATACGTTTCTTCATATACAGAAATGTATCCGCAAGCGCCTCATCATCAGCAAGCTGCTTAGTGTTAAGCCTGCGTACTTTTTGTATGCGCTCATGTTCAAAAAGGGACAGTCCTTTTGTATATCCGGTGTTGTCTACCGCTGGAACTTTTATGTACATCTTTTCCGATTCTAGATAAACATGAATAGAGCTGATATCAGAAGGGTCTGTTTTGGTCTTAACAAACAGCTTTTTGCCATTGTTGGACGCCCAATATTTACGGTATTCAATAAGTTCTGAGGAATGATAGTGGAGATTATGAAGCCTGATCCCTGCTACTCCAATGGTTCTGTGTCTAAGCAAACCTAGCTCAACTCTCAACTGCTCCTTCTCAACACCACTGTAGTAAGAGGGAGTCCATTCCGATTGATTCCACTTGTGGTATGGAATGTCACGTTCTCTTGAATCAGGTGCCATATGGTAATAGTCGACAATCCACTTATGAAGTAGCTCAAGAAACACGGAAACTCTAACCACCGCATCCTTCTTTGGGTTGTAATCTTGTAGCTGAGTAGGATTGGTGAACGTTTTTCCAGGCAGTGCGTTCACTAACCCTTTGTTCATCTGATCAAACAGCTTTTCGATCCCTGACTTTCGCCAAGGTTTAGCAGCTTGACTGTATTGGATATCAGACACTAGAGGCCGTAACGAATCTTCTAAGCTTTGGCTCCAAAACTCGGCACCATTGTCGACAACTAAACAGTCAATCTTACCGTGGCAAGGCCATTCATTATCAATAGATGGATATCTTTGCTTTACCCAACTCTTATCTAGCAGCGAGTTCAATAACGCCTTCCTCACAGAATCAAAACTAGGCTCTCTAAAGTTGATACTGCACCCAACGATACATTTACTGAAGCGATCATAAAGCATCGTCAGGTAGGGTCGCCCCAAAGGAATATCTAACTCATCATCAATCAGAATAACTGGAACTGGGGTATGGTCAATTTCGACATATTCCATTGGTTTTGTCGCAGCTACTTGTTGGCCAACTGCTCGAAACTTTCGATTTGCAAATCGTTTACCAAACCTTGCAATCGCGACTTCATAAGGAGGTAGAGCATGTATTCGATTATAAAAAGAGCGTTCGGCAATTGGCTTAATTTTCCCTTCGACAATCTCTCGATTTATTTGAATCACTCGACTCTTATAATATCGGTATGCTTCTGCGACACTTAGCCGTTCGCGAGTCAGGTATACGTTCTTAATCGCCTCATTAATCAAGGCTTGTGAATCCATTTCTCCTCGGCTGTTGCCCTTATACGTATGCTTGGGTATGAGTGCCCATGGCTCTCTACCTGCTTCAAAGTAGGATTTTTTCCAAGTTGCTAAAGTTCTCCAACTCGGGGGAGTGAGCTGTAATTCTGATTCCACGAGACTTAAGAGAGGGTTCAAGTTTTTTTCGGTCCATCCGCCTTTTAAACGCTTCTCTACGAACGCGATGATTTTGATACGACGAATAACTTCTTGCTGTACCTTCGGTGATTGAGAGTCAATAGTCGAAGAAATTTCAATAGGTTCTTGAATTAGCTCTATTGGAAGTTGCTGAGGCTCTCCTTCTGAAGCTTCAAATTCATCAAAGAACCCAAAAATGTTATTAGAGTCCGATGGCATGGTTAACACCAAACGTAAGTTTCGAGACCAAACCCAATACCGTTTAGGTCTGTTTTAACTTGCCCCGAAGAGATCCAAGGTAGAGTAGAAATAAGTGTGTCCTGCTCCGATAAACCGAAATACAAAGACACCTCTTGTAACTTCACCATTTGTTTCCGTTGAATAAACGCCAACACTAACTTTTGAAACTCAGTCACTGTCCGCAATCCGGAGTAACGGTGTAGTAGCTTGAAGTTATCTAAAGTTGGTCCCATTCTAATTTGCTTCTCAGTAACTAAAACCAAGCGTCTGTTAAACTCATTCAACGCAACTCTTTGTTTCTCTTCAAATCTATTCCTGAAATCAGGTTTGAGAATCTGACTAGAGTGTTTTACTTCGAAGAGGGTTGACTGCTCGTTGTGATCCGCTACTAAAAAGTCTGGGGTATATCGGCACTTACGATTATTGAATTGATAGTGGAAGCCAAAAGGTTGAGAGGTAAAACTTTTAACATTTGCGTTATATTCGAGGTGAAAACAGAAATCGAACTCCAAAATAGAGAGTGTGCGAACAACCGCATCATTCTTCAAGCTCATGAACTTACAGATGTTGTGTACGTGAGATGATTTCTTGGTTTGGTCGAACATAGCAAAATCACTTTTGTTGTAAACCTACAACAAAAAAATAGACTATGAAGACTTATGGTGCAAATATGAAGAAAGCCTGCAATTTATGCGAACATATATTGCAGGCTTCATAAGGGGTGGGAACCCAGCCACATCCCGGCACACAAGTCACTCGCTGCGGCTGCTCCCTTCCAGGCCTGACCGAGTTCACGAGCTATTGTTGCGGGAGGACCAGGCCCCCATAGATTCGTTTTCTAAGAGGCTTGCCTCAAAGAGTGATTGGATTATTAAGCATCCCGGCAGCCATTGCAAGCCCTTCCCCTTTCTTTTTGAGCAATTGTGGTCTAAGTGCTTATCCTTTATTCAAACCACCAGTAAATCGCAGGTAAATTCGCCATTTACCTGCGATTTGAAGTTCTCGTACAACATCATCTAGATTGAGCAGACACTAGATATCGATGTCTTCGTTATCTTCAGTACGAATGATGTAGTCCGTCATCCATGCCGTTCCTAACAAACATAGCCAGACTACAAATACAGGGCTTGGTACTTCAATACTCGGTGTAATCACCAGTGCTGCGAAGCCTGCAGTTGGTAGCGTCCAACACAATAACTTATTCCAGCGGAAGGTTTTCAGCTTGGTCATCGCTTCCATTGACGCCATAATGCCCGTCACACACAAGGCCACAAGCGCTGCATAAGGTAAATCGGCAATCCAAAGGGGCAAGATTAACCCTAATGACCACCAGCTGTGTCGGCTAGCAGGCTTAAGATGATTTGCCGCCCACCAAATCACGATGATTGATAAGGTTTGAAGTGTGGTAACCCACGGGACGCCTTCAAGCTTGCCTGCTGATTGTGTCACCATGATCCCGACCTGCAAAGTAGTCACAATCAAGCCGGAAATAATTACGACCGACAAACTACTGCGTCTTGAGAAGACCACCATCAATAGCGGGAATAGTACCCATGCACTGACAGACAGCGTGATAGGCTGTAAAGGAAGGGTTAGACCATAAGTGGTCATGGCAGCAAGCAAAGCTAATCCTGCGATGCCTCCCTGCGGTAAAATCCATAAAGCAGGAATTACCATCGCCAGTACAGGGATATCTCCCTCACTTAAACTGATTGCTCTAGCGCACACAACGGCTAATAATGTTGTAATTAGAAATTGAAATGTTGAAAAGACCATAGCTCTCTCCTTCTACCGATCCGTGGTATTCATGAACTAGGAACATTTAGTATGGACCAATTTTTAGCCCAAATCTTTGCTGTGATTCACCAAATTCCATATGGAAAAGTAACAACTTATGGAGACATAGCACGTTTCTCAGGTTTTCCGGGCTATGCGCGCCATGTGGGAAAGGCATTGGGAAACCTACCTGAAGGCAGCAAACTCCCGTGGTATCGAGTGATCAACAGCAAAGGTGAGATATCTTTGAAAGGTGACTCATTTGAACGCCAGAAGAAGCATTTGTTGGAAGAAGGGATTGAAGTGAGTGACGCAGGAAAAGTTAAACTCAGAATATACAAATGGCAGCCCTAAAGCTGCCATCATTCGCCGATTCAACTGGCTAGATTAAGCCAATCAAGATGCCTTAACAGTAGCATCCATTTCTAATTAGCGAACACCGACCAAGCGCAGGTCAGCGTGCTGTGTGTTTTCTACATCTGTAATCACAGACTTGATTGTATCCGTTGTGAAACGTAATTTGCCGTCAACATGGATAGTTGCACGCATGTTGTAACGGTGGTTAGGCTGAATCTTGTTGTCGTCGTAGCCTAATTCGAACGCAAACGGCACTTGCTTACCATCAGTTGTGAACTCTTGAGTTGCGATAACCGTTGATGGAGCATCTGCTAGTGAAATATCTTCTAGCGTTACAGTAACCAATGCATTCTCTGGTAATGCAATTCTTTCGCGGTAGCTAACTGTTCCTGAAATCACTTGAGTATTCTCTGCAACCACTTCCTGCGAAGCGTTAGTTTCTGATGTTGTTTGGCAACCCACTAGTAGGCCAAACGATACTAAAGACGTTAGAAGAATTAGAGCCTTTTTCATATTCAATTTCTCTCAACATGTTTGCCGGACTCGGCAAATCTACGGACTAATTATAAGAGAGCTTTCATATTCTGTCTTGAAACCCTATGATTTATTGACAGATATCTGACTAAGCTAAATGATTAACACCATAATCTGACACTCATTTTACGAAGAGGAATGCTGGCGATGAGTCAACCTTTAAAAGAATTACTAAGTTTACTTCAGCTAGAGAAGCTGGAAGAAGGTTTATTCCGTGGGCAAAGTGAAAACCTCGGCCTTCCACAAGTTTATGGCGGTCAGGTCTTAGGGCAAGCGCTTTCAGCTGCTCGTTATACCGTTGAAGAGGACCGTAGTGTTCACTCGTTCCACAGTTATTTTCTATTCCCCGGTGACCCTGAAAAGCCGATTATTTACGATGTGGAAAATCTCAGAGATGGACGCAGCTTTAGTACCCGCCGTGTGAAAGCGATTCAAAATGGCCGCCCTATTTTCTACCTGACGGCATCTTACCACGGTGACGCACCGGGCTTTGAACATCAAAACCCGATGCCTGATATTCCAGGACCGGAAAACTTTGCGTCTGAAACTGAACTTGCGAGCCATATTGCGGAGTTCTTACCAGAAAAACTGCGTAAAACCTTCTGTGGTGAAAAGCCGATTGAGATGCGCCCTGTAACGGTGGTTAACCCACTAAAACCAAAGAAGACGGAAGCGAAACAGTACCTTTGGGTAAGAGCAAATGGCGCGATGCCAGACAACCACTTAATTCACCAATACCTGCTTGCTTACGCATCAGATTGGGGGTTCTTAGTCACGGCACTTCATCCTCATGAAGTTTCTATCATGACGCCAAACTTCCAAGTGGCGACGATTGACCACTCAATCTGGTTCCATCGCCCATTCAAGATGGATGAATGGCTGCTTTATGCGATTGAAAGCCCAACGGCAGCGAACACTCGCGGCCTAGTGCGCGGCGAGATCTTTAACCAGAAAGGTGAGCTCGTAGCGACGGCAGTACAAGAAGGTGTGATGCGTTTTACTAAGTAGCGCTCAAATAAATAGCGGATAAACGCTTCTTACAAGCCCCAAATACGAGCAAACAAAAAGAGGCTAGGTTCAATACCTAGCCTCTTTCTTTAATGACGCTTAAGACAACCCGTCACATAAAAATCAATAAAACCTACTCAACTTCTAATGTTGGCTCAAACTCGCTCTGTACTCGTGTTTTGATGCCATCACCTGCGTCACGCAGTAGATTAAATGGCGATAACACTACGCCTTTCACCGCGCCCTCTGCGGCTCCCTGAGCGAGCTCTTTACTCTTATCCGCTAACAAGTTAGCTTGCGCCAAAATACCTGGGACTTCCGCTCGTAGCATTTCAGATTCAGTGACGATGACAGGAATAGTCTGTTCGCGATAAGATTTACTTTCAGCGAGCATTGGTGGCATTACGTCTACGCGGTATCTCTTTAATTCCGTTAATGTTGGTGGAATAACATCGGTTCTTACCTGCTCGACTTCCGTTCGAACATTTTTGACTTCATCTAATATCGCAGGAATTTTGCTGTCGACCGAGGCTACGGTTTGATTCACGTCATCGATCGTCTTTCTAACTTCTTCGACAGTGTTTAACACCTGAGGAGCAAGATCGCTGACATGTTCTGCAAGCGCTAATAGCTCTTCTACTTTGAGCCCTTTCGTGAGGCCCGAAATGTCTTCGATAACTTGCGGATAAGTATCAACGATTTCACCGACTTTATTGGTAAACGAGTAGATGGTGTAACCCAAGTAAAAAATGGCGACCGCCAATACTAGCTGGATAGCGGTAGATACTTTTGCAAACATGAATAATCCTTTTCTTTATCGCAGAGGCGAGATCTAAACTGAGAAGATATCTAAACTAAAGCGATAGTTAATCTATTACTAGGCGCAGCTTAAAGCGGCAATGCTGTCGTGTACTTCAACGGTTCCATCGCAAACGTCGAGGTCACATTGGAGATACCATCAATGCTATTCACCAAGCGCTTATAGAAATCATCAAAGCACTTCATGTCTTTAACCTGAACCTTCATCATATAATCATATTCGCCAGCCATGCGATAGAACTCCATCACTTCTGGAAATTCCGACACAGTATTCACAAAACGACCATACCACTCATGAGAATGATCACTGGTTTTCACTAATACGAACGCAGTAAAGGAAAGATCCAGTTTTTCTGGGTTCAGCAGTGCGACTCTTTTCTCAATAATGCCGTTCTCTTCGAGGCGCTTAAGCCTTTTCCAACAAGGCGTTGTGGTGAGATTGACCGCTTCAGAAATATCGTTCAATGACAGGGTGCTGTCTTCTTGCAGTAACCCTAATATTTTTTTATCTACGGCATCTATCACATTTTCACCAAATCGCATCTAAAGAGAATAATTTTCTACAATTTAAGCAAAACAAAGCAAATATGGCAAAGTTTTTCTCTCGGATTATAGATAAATTAGAACCATACCAATTACAAAGAATTCCTACACTCGATCAGGAGAACGCTTATGTGCACTGACCATCAATGGATTAACAACGCGATTCGTAAAATTGAAGCGGACTACCAACGCTCAGCGGATACGCACCTTATCAAGCTCGATCTACCAAGTATCGAAGGCATTGATGTTTACCTTAAAGATGAAAGCACACACCCTACAGGCTCTTTAAAGCACCGTTTAGCGCGTTCTCTGTTCTTATACGCTATCTGTAACGGTTGGGTTGGCCCAGAAACAACAATCATTGAATCTTCATCGGGTAGCACTGCGGTATCTGAAGCGTACTTTGCTCGCCTACTTGGCCTACCGTTTATTGCGGTAATGCCAAAATGCACAGCGAAGAAGAAGATTGAACAGATAGAATTCTACGGTGGCCAAGCGCATCTTGTTGACCGCTCAGATGAAATTTACGATGAGTCTCGCCGTTTAGCAGAAGAATTGAATGGTCACTACATGGATCAATTTACTTACGCTGAGCGTGCAACCGACTGGCGTGGTAACAACAACATCGCGAACTCGATTTTCAATCAAATGCAGATGGAAGATCACCCAGTTCCAGCTTGGGTAGTAATGAGCCCAGGTACTGGCGGTACTTCAGCGACGATTGGCCGTTTCATTCGCTACCAACAGCATGAAACCAAGCTTTGTGTTGTGGACCCTGAGAACTCTGTATTCCACGAATACTTCCAAACCGGCAATGCGAACGTGAAAGGCAGTACATTCAGCAAGATTGAGGGCATTGGTCGCCCACGAGCAGAACCAAGCTTTATTCCTGGCGTGGTTGACGAAATGCGTAAAATCCCAGACGCAGCAAGTATCGCAACGACACATTGGTTATCTGACATTCTTGGCCGCAAGGTTGGCGCATCAACCGGTACTAACATGTACGGTGTGCTTCAACTAGCCAGTGAGATGAAAGCGCGTGGCGAAACAGGTTCTATCGTGACTTTGCTGTGTGACAGCGGTGAGCGTTACCTAGACACTTACTTCAATGACGAGTGGGTAAATCTGAATATCGGAGACCTACAACCTTATGCAGCGAAGTTAGGAGCTTTCTCGCAAACGGGTGAGTTGGCTTAAGTACATTAACTAACAAGCTTACAATGACAAAAAGGACGAAGTTAACTTCGTCCTTTTTCTTTATAACAAGCCCCTATTAAGACACTTATTAATCGCTATTACTGTGTTATTTTTATCACTACAGACAAAGATGCATTATCACTATAAGTATCTACAAACAAAAACCCTTCCAGTTTAACTTTGCCTTTTGTGTTAAACAGAATTTCAAACGCATTATCAATATATTTATCTAATGAACAACATGACACTAGAAAGTTATCTGTTTGCACTAAAAAACTACACCCCGGATAAGACATATCATCGACAGGTTGAATATTCTTTTTAGTAAGGCTACTTTTCACAATAAAACCAGTCACGCCAAATTGATTCATATTAATATCCTGAAAGCTTGATTATTAATCGTAGATATTTAGAAATAATAGGCGAACAATAAAGTTCACTTTAACAATGTATGATTATGAGCTCACTTCAAATGCTTCTGATAACGCCTCTACAGAGGTTTCAGAGACAAACTCACCATCAACAAAGTACTTAACGTTTGCACCTTCCTTCACGCCGGTTACCGTTGAAGAAGTGCCGTCAACATAAGTCACTTCCATCTCAATAGTATTTTCGTCAATGGTTCTTATGTGGCTGTCTTCAATGTTGTGGTACGTCAGAGGATCAATCGGTGCATCACGCAGTGAAGGATCAAGATCGCTATTAATATCAATCATTGTCTCGACTTTACTATCAAAGATATGCGGAGTGCCGTCGAAAGGGTTTGACCCCGTCCAGAACTCGATTGAGTTAACAACGAAGTAATCTGCCAATGTTGTAAAGCCATAAACGGGTACCAATAAGAAGTTAACACCGCCACGTGCATAGCGGTTATCAACAACCTTTATGTTGAATTCCATTAACTTTTTTGTCGTGAAATTGCTACCGACACAACCGCTAAGAATTGGGGCAAGTAACAGGATACCCGCAAGCTTGATCGAACTCTTTTTACTGAAGATTTTCATTTCATCTACCTACGACTTAGAAATAGTAACCGAATTCAATACCAACAGAGGTATCGTCAAATTCATACATAGTTACGGATGCATTCACATCAACATTGCCGTTAGTCCAACCCAGAGCATTTTCAAACACAGTGTCGACATCAGAATCCAAGAAGTAAGTAAAATCACCGCGGTAATACATGTTACCAAATGACACCAAAACGCCCGCTTCTAGGTCAAAGCCGTCGCTCACATCACCCGTTGAATAGTTGGCACCCACGTTCCATGCACCAAAGCCAGCATCAGCGACGTAGTTACCACCGACGGTAAGATTGTCGTAGTCTCCAGAGATATTCCACTCACCATCAATAACAATGTTATTTGAAATATTGTATTGGCCAGATAGTGTAATGACATCTTCTCTATCATAATGATCATTTAATTTATCATTACCAAAGTCAATATCAAGAGTATCGTAGCTTAAACCGATGCTAGCTTTATCATTAATACCGTAGGTAGCTTCAACGCCTATTATATTCACGTCATATCGATCAAACTCTTGTGTATCGTATCCAGCTTTAATACTACTCTGAACATTTCTGATATCTTGATTGTGATAATTATTTTCAGCTTGTACCTCTTGTTCTACATTTTCTGCATTCGTTGTATCGTTTGCAGATACTACACTAGAAAAAGAAATAACAAATAAAGAAGATAATGTTAAAAGTTGTGTTTTCATGATATTCCAATGGTTAAATTTCAATGCCAAAATGGCAGTGTTAAAATTAGGCTATTAAATTAGCCGTTTTTTAGGTAATAAAAAGCCACACCATAATTTTAAAAACATGGCTTTTTATTAATGTGAATTAATTAGATGTTAATTATCGATATAAATCGTAAGGCGATAGATTATTTTTCTACCGCACCGCCGAGAGTTTTACCCAATCGAAAGTTGATGACCTTATGAGAAATTGCATTGTCCTGATAATGGAGTTCAGACATGTCGACAATATTATTGTAAGCAACCGTCACTTGACCGTTTTCTTCAGTCACTAATACTTTTTGGCCAAAAGCATCCAATCCAATACTTGGGAAATCGGTCATTGCTTTTGCACCTGGCGCTGGCCCACCAAAAACGAGCAGGGTCGCATTAGGTAGCGACTCCCCAATAGCTTCTGCTCTAGCCTTAAAGTCCCAGTTCATAAACCAAACCGTGTCACCTTGAGCAAGAACATCTCGTTTAATATTGTTCAGGGTCGTTTCAAAATCATACTCTGATACTAATGTTTCAATGCCGTAGTTCTTTGTTAATCCTTCGCTCTGAACTGGTGCAATGTTATCTAGCTCATTCGTTAGCGATGCCGTTTTTTCTGCGTACTGCTCAAGGGCTTCGTTATCCATTATTCCGTGTCGCTTTTGAATAAACTGAGCATCGGTATAGATTACTTTTTGCTCGCCATTTTCAACATAATTCAAAACACGAAATGGCAAATCGAGCCCTACTTGCAAACTGTCTTTGAGCAACTGGGTATTCAACTTATCGTCGGTATAAAAGTCCACTCGACTTGGCGCTAAATATTCATTTGCCTGTCCAGCTAATCGAGAATGGTCGATAGTTAATACTTTATCTAACCCGTTATCTTCAGCGTTTCGATCAACAATGAGCACACTCCCATCAACGGCATTTAGTTGAGATTGATGAGCGTTCTGATCAACGGTCGTTTCGCAACCTAGAATGGGCAGAACACACAAAGCAATTAAAGACAGTTTTTTCATAGATAACCTCTTTAGAGTTTGAAAATGATTAAAGACAAAACGAAACAATCAAATCTATTGAATATTATGCTCGGAAACAAAGTCTTCAAGAACTGAGTGGGCGCGCTTTAGGTCACCATCATTCAAATGGACTAAGTACCCATACAGCGCTTTTTCATGCTCTACCATATAAGTCATTTCTTTTTCATAACCGACTGGGCTGGATGCTTGAATATCCTTAAGCTGATGAACAAATCGCTCTGCGCTGCCCTCTAAATATTTCGTCCCTAAATATGGCATCACTTTCAAAGATAACGTCACTGTTTTAGCGAAAAACTTATCTTTACAATGAATAGTGCTATCAACACCGTATTGTTTGCGGACAGGGTTCATCACAATGGTATTGTGTTGCTCCATTTTACTGAGCAAGTCCAAGCTGTTTGCTGTCATACTGCCTGGCGGGTTATGTTTGAGTTCAGAAAATACCTGTTTACCTAAGTTTCGAAATACCAACTCATACTTAAGTCCCTTCGCAAACTCTCTGTACTCAGCTTTCTCAATTCTCGTCATCATATTTTCTCCACTCATAGCAACGAACGATGGCAAAGTTAACACCATTATCATGAGGAACTTGCCCCACTTTAGTTGGCTGTTATAGCAAATCATCAACAGGGGTCTCGCCTAGCCAGATATTCCTTAAAACAACACTCTGTTTTGAGGAGGCTTTAGCCTGATACACAACGTCATTGTTATATTGAATCTGCATCGTTTCCCCTCTGCAGATAATGGCAATCACATCGCCTTTAATCAGCGGCATGGATAGGCTATCCACTAGTTTTTGGATATTTGAGTCTTTCATATTGATGCCTGGGTTCGACTCTTCCAGCGCCTCAATCGTGGCTGTTGTGACTTTTCCTTGTGTTAACTTCTCAGGCGTAAACGTCAATAGAAGTGCGCTATCACCTTCTTTGCTTTTCAAGTGTCTAATATCGTAATAGTCGACAAACCATAATGTGCGAGTATTTTCTGCGACCATTCGATAATCATCGTATGCCCACGATTCAAATTGCGCATGCGAAGGCTCGTTTTTTAGCTCGTGACTGAACGCTTCCCCGGCCATCACAAGAGTCATCAACAAAAATGTTACTTTGTATCTCATTGGTATCTCTTCCTACATTCAGGTTTAAACATCGCAGGTACTCGCTAATGCCGAGATCGGGCTAAGACGCTAGCTTCATCATGTCGAGAGAATCTAATCTCTCCACCTTTCTTGAGCTCGGAAATGTCAAATGAACCAAAATGCTGTTTGCAATATTCGATGCTTGAATTGGTCGATATTTTTTCATTCTGCCTATCATCATCGGCTTAAGTACCTTAAGAGCACCTTGAAGTAACTTTTCGTCAGCTCTCTTCTCCTGTCGATTCCCCGCCAACGGGCCCGGGTGTAGGAAAGTCGTTTTCTCAAAATCAAGTAATTCAACGTCATTTTCCATCTCCCCTTTACAGCGAAGGTAATGCGAGCGAGCTTTGCTATCAGCTCCAAGACATGACACGACGATTAAGTGCTTCACTCCAAGGTCTTTCATGTTTGCTGCGGTCGACACGACTAGGTCAACATCAATTGCGCGAAGTTTATCTTTGGTACCCGATTTTTTAATCGTGCTACCTAAAGCGATAATCCCAACGTCCGGAAGATCTGAATCTAAATGGATTGCAGGAACACTTAGATTACTGTCAATTATCTGCTTCAATTTCTGATGCTGCGTATTGAGTTCACGTCGAGACAGTGCGTAAACAGTACTGATATTCTGACTGCCTAATAAAGTACTCAGCGTTTCTCGTCCAACTAAGCCACTCGAACCAGCAATAATGATTGATCTATTCATATGAAATTCACCGTTTAAAGTTATGTCGTCTCGACGTTGTATACATAATAAACGCAACAAACCGACCGGTCTAGTCAGAATATTGTCAACTTTGTCAGAATTAGACTGATCGGTTTACATATTCGAAGATGAAACGCATTGGGCTCTGGAATATAGATCTGATTAGTGAGGGGGAAAACGCGATCGCTCGACAAGTTTTGGGGAGACCGTTACTGATACTCCAAGAACCGGTAGGAGCCGATTTAAGTATCAGTATAGATATAGATGACTTGGTCATTAAATGAGTCGTTGAAGTGTTTAGTACTTAAAACCGAGCGAGAGCTCAATGAGGATATCTAGGGGGACAAGCTTTCAAATCGCCAATGGCGACGAAACAACATGAACACTTTACGTGTTAGGAGTTAGTCTCCGTTTCGCGCACTGCAAGTTGTGTAAATTGATCTATTTATTGCTGAATATTCTCAAGAACAGACTCGGGAATAATGTTCTCTATCGCCACATACTGACCAACATCTAGGAACGCAAAACAGCTATAAGCCAAGCTACTCCAGCCTAAAATAGACAATATCAGCATGCCAAATGTTTTCATGCCACTTTGATTCAATCGTTTCGAAACAAAGGTATAACTCGGAATTCCGACTAAAACAGGAGCCAAAATAGCCATCGAAAGTTGACCATATTGATTCCATTTTTTCATGAATTTTCTGAGCTTAGGTTTAAAGACAGCGCCTTTTTGTTTCTTAAATAAAGTTGAATAGACGGGAGCAATTTTCCAACCTGCATACGCAGCAATCATCGCTGGGATTAAATTAAACAACAGCATTTCTGGGTAGGAGTAAGATAGAAACGCGGCAATAGCAGGCCCTGAATAGGTTTTCCAAAGGCTTAACAGCGCCATCGATAAACCAATAGCCAAGTATGTTTCAAATGCCAATGTCATGCTTTGATCTCCTCTCTCCGGTTTACTTCTTCAATGATCTGATTGTCTAATTTGAAGTGTTGAATGAATAATACACAACATAGACCGACCGGTCTAGCTGTAATTTTATTATCCTATGAGAGCCTCAAATCTGAGGGGTACATACTCAAACCAGTGAATGAGTATTGGCGTCAATCTCGCAGCCGTGTAGACTCTAATTAAGGATAATCATTAACTTGAAAAGGAAAGAGTTTTGGCTGAATTCAAATACAAGCAACTAACTCAAGAAGAACAAGACAAGCTAGATGCCGCTTCATTTCGTCGCCTATTATCTCATCTAGACAACAATAAAGACGTGCAAAACATCGACCTAATGATTTTGGCTGGCTTTTGCCGAAATTGCTTTAGCAAATGGTATGCAGCAGAAGCTGAATTGATGGGAGTCGATTTAGATTTAGACGATGCACGTGAACGTGTTTATGGCATGACTTACGATGAATGGAAAGCTAACCATCAACCGAAAGCGACGCCTGAACAATTGGCCGCGTTTGAAGCTCGCCAAGCGAAAAAGAGTTAAGAAATTGGACACCAAATAAGAGTTCGTATCCTGAGCGAAGTTTTATTTTCGATTGAACGCATTCCTACTTTCAATCATCAATATTTAGCAAACAAAAAGCCCAGTAACTGCCTCCAATAGTTGGACACCAGTTACTGGGCTTTCTTTATCAAGCTTTAAACTTAAGGGCTATAACAACTTTCTATAGTCTAGCCCTTAGTTTTACCAACTAACCGTGAGAGGTTCTTCCCACGTTGTCATGGCTAAGCTCTTTATTAAGCTCCGCTTCCACGTGACCCGGAGAGCGGGTTGAGCCAGAAATCAGTCGGTACATCGCAGGAATTACGAACAGAGTAACCAATGTCGCAAAGCCCATACCGAAGAAGATAACCGTACCCACAGCCACTCGGCTTTCATAACCTGCGCCCGTTGAAGTAATCAATGGGATTGCACCGGCGAGTGTCGTGAATGCCGTCATCATGATTGGACGTAAGCGTCGAGCCGAAGCATCAATGATCGCCTTTTCAAATTCAATACCACGGTCACGAAGTTGGTTAGCAAACTCTACGATCAAGATACCGTTTTTGGTTACCATACCGATCAACATGATCATACCAATCTGGCTGTAGACGTTGAGCCCTTGACTCATCAGCACCAAGCCTAAGAAGCCACCAAAAATACCCATAGGTACGGTGAACATCACCACCAGCGGGTTAATGAAGCTTTCAAACTGCGCGGCCAGTACCAAGTATGCGACCAGCATCGCTAGCGCAAATACCACTAGGATACTTGATTGGTTCTCTTTGAAGTCTTTTGACTCGCCAGAGTAGCTCACTGAAATATCACCTGGTAGCTGTTCAATCGCTTGTTCATCAAGGAAGTCGAGCGCGTCACCCAGCGTGTAACCTTCCATTAGGTTCGCCTTGATGGTCACCGATTTCTGCTTGTTGTAGTGCGACAAACGAATCGATGATGCCACTTCTTCAATGTGCGTCAGCGTATCGAGTGTAACTAGCTCACCAGACTGAGTTCGCATGTAGATTTGGCTTAAGTCGTTCGCGTTGTTGAAGCTGTTTTCATCACCACGTAGATACACGTCGTACTCTTCACCACGATCAACAAAGGTCGTTTCACTGCGGCCACCAAGCATGATTTCTAACGTATCTGAGATGTCAGAAACGCTAACACCTAGCTCTGCTGCACGCTGCTTATCTACGGTTACCAATAGCTCTGGTGTTTTCTCAGAGTAATCGATGTCCGCACCTTCCATCATTGGAGAGTCTTCAGCCGCTTGCTTTAAGAGCTCTGCCCACTTCTGCAGTTCAGAGTAATCAGAACCGCCAAGTACGAATTGAACAGGCTCACTTGAACCACCTTTGAAGCCCGGCATGAACGGGAATACACGCACATCTGGAATGCCGTTCAACGATTTACGAACTTCGTTCAACGCTTCTTGTGCGGTAACGTCACGCTCATCCCAATCTTCTAGGATCATGATTACGAAGCCCGTTTGGTCGCCCGCATTACCACCAAACGCTGGTGATTGAATACTGAATGACTTCAAGAAGCCTTGACCAAGCAATGGCATTAAACGCTCTTCAACGATGTCCATGTTGGCAGACATACGGTTGTAACTGGTTGCATCGGCACCACGAACAAACGCAAAGATAACACCACGGTCTTCTTGTGGCGTCAGTTGCGACGGCACTTGTTGCATCAAGCCATAACTACCGCCCATACACGCGATAATGATGATTGGAGCCGCCCAACGCCAGTTTAGAGCACGGCGCAATACCGATCGGTATCCAGATTCAAGTTTGCCAAATACGCGCTCGACAAACAGGTTGAAACGGTTTGGTTTAACGTTCGCTTTTAGGATTTTACTGCTTAACACTGGCGTTAACGTTAATGCGACTAGCGACGAGAAGATCACCGACATAGCAAGCAATACAGAGAACTCGGTAAACAACAGACCAACCATGCCGTCCATGAACGAGATTGGCAGGAATACCATTACCAATACAAGCGTTGTTGCGATTACCGCGAAGCCTACTTCACGAGTACCTTTATAGGCAGCAAGCAGCGGTGACTCACCACGTTCAATATGGTGGAAAATGTTCTCAACCACCACGATCGCATCATCGACCACCAAACCAATCGACAGGATAAGTGCCATAAGGGTAATCAGGTTGATAGAAAAACCGAAGTAGTACGCGGCAATAAACGACGAGATCAGAGATACAGGTACGGTTACCGCTGGAATAAGTGTTGCACGTGCTTGACCAATAAAGATGTAAAGCACAAGGATAACCAAGCCACCCGTGATAAAGAGTGTGCTGTATACCTCTGAGATTGAGCGGTCGATAAAGACTGTTGAGTCATAATCGACAGCTAAACGAGTACCATCTGGCAAGAACTTTTGAATTGCTTCGACTTCTTTATGGACTAAGTCAGCCACCTCAAGTGGGTTCGCATCTGACTGAGGCACGATACCCATACTTACGTTAACAACCCCGTCACTCTTAAAGGTCGAGTTCTCGTTTTCTGCGCCAATGTAAACATCCGCTACGTCTTTCAAGTAGATAGGTGTGTTATCAGAGGCACGTTTAACGACTAGGTATTCGAAATCTTCCGCTTCAGTGTAAGAACGAGCAGTACGAACCGACATCACAATCGCATCGTTACGTACTTCACCACCTGGGCTTTCAATGTTCTCATTATTCAGAGCAGAAGTGATGTCCGAGGTAGTCACGCCACGCCCCGCCATCTGAGCAGGTTTCAGCTTCACGTACATTACTTTGTACAAGCCACCTGATATATCCACTGAGCTCACGCCAGAAATCAAACTAAAGCGGTCAATCAACACGCGTTCGGTGTAGTCGGTTAACTGCGTTCGGTCCATCTCCGTCGAACTTAAGTTGATGTAGACAGAAGCTTCACCACTACCATTGTTCTTATAAACAATGGGGTCGTCGGCTTCATCGGGCAATGAACGCTGCGCACGAGCTACAGCGTCACGAACATCACTCACACCGGTATTGAGGTCGTAACCAAGCTCAAAAGTAATCGTGATACGTGACATACCGTTACGCGTTGTGGATTCGATCTCATCGATACCACTAATACCGGATAACTGGTCTTCAAGATTGGAGGTTATTTGGCTTTCAATGATGGTGGCAGACGCACCCTCATAACGAGTACTGATCGATACCACCGGGCTTTCAATATCTGGCATCTCACGAACTGCGAGCTTATTGAAAGAGACAATACCAAACACAACCAATAGTAGGCTCAATACGACGGCCGCTACTGGTCTCTTTACAGAAACATCAGATAACAACATTAGTTAGCGCCTTCTTGTGCTTTTTTATCACTTGCTGCATCAGCCGGGCGATTAACAGTAAGCTCTTGAACCGAGACACCGTCACGCATATTCACGATACCTTGCACCACGATCTTCTGGCCAATTTCGATGCCTTTGTCGATCACGACTTCGTTATCAATACGAGCCCCAAGGAAAACTTCTGTACGAGTTGCTTTGTTATCTTCGTCGATAACATAAACGAAACGCTTCGTACCTGAATACTCAAGCGCTTGAACGGGAATGATTGGCGCTTCCACTGGTGGGAAGTCCATATCCGCTGCCACTAGCATGCCTGGCTTTAGATAATCATTATTGTTGTCGAAGTGGATTCGAACTCGAAGGTTCAAGGTTTCAGCGTTAATACGTGAATCAATGCCAACGACAGTACCCGTGAACTGAGTGTCGCCCCATGCGCTAGTGCGAGCCGTTACTTTCATACCTTTAGATAGTTTAGAAAGGTAGCGCTCCGGGATCTGCAGATCTAATTGCATTACCGATAGGTCGTCTAGGGTCACGAGTTCAGTACCGGCTGTCACCATTTTACCGCGGCTAAAGTCGATAAAACCAACAGTGCCCGAGAATGGCGCGCTGATGTGAAGATCTTTCAGATTGGCATTTGCAGCAGCTAAACGAGCGTTGGCGATCTCTACGTTCGTTTTCTGAGCGTCAATTTCAGTTTGCGTGATCGCGTTACGTTTCACTAGGCGTTGAAATTCCGCTAGCTTACGTTGCTCGTCTTTTAGATAAGCTTGCGCTTCTGCAACCGCCGCTTTCGCTTTGTCGTCATCAAGCTGAACCAACATCTGCCCTTTAGTGACATCTTGATTAGCTTTAATGTTGATAGAGTCCACTCTGCCAGCCACTTCAGAAGTGATCATTACCGATTGCTCGGCTTCTAACTTACCGACCAACGAAAGAGATTGGCTAACTTGGTGAATATCAACCTGCTCAGTAACAACAGTGACAGTGCTAGGGCCCATACGTTTAGCAAGTACGGCTGGAGACGCCATAAGAATAGACAAGCTAAGCAGGGTTAAAACAGATTTATGCTTCATAATAATGGTCTGCAAGTAAGTTTGTACCAATCACAGTGAGTAAGTGGTCAGAAATAGCTTAGGGAAAAGCTTGAGAACAAGGCAGCTTTTTTCAACAGATAGTTTCGATAAGTAGTTATTCTACAATCAAAATATCTGACGCTGTTCTCGAGCATTTTAGCAAGCTAAGATGACACGTTATTTACTACGATTGGTATTATTATCTATAAATGAAATTAACCGTATTCTATCAACTGATGAATGCTGTAACGTCAAGAAGTGTAAATCTAGATTAAATTCCATTTACGTTTCATCATGTTTTAGACACATTGAACACAATACAGAAAGCCAATTACCTCAAGGTGTTACCTATCACTACGTAAACCTTAGTACAGATGTTCACTTCACGAGCAATATGCATACTTTTCGCCATCTTTGCCCAAAAAGGCAGCATTTAACACAAAACCATAAGAAAAACCCTTTACAGGTTTAATGTGTTTGCTATGATGCGCTCCGCACTTGAGAGATGCGTTGGGAAAAACATCTCTTTAGCCTATCCATTATGAGTTAGGAAAAACACCCTGGAGGGGTTCCCGAGTGGCCAAAGGGAGCAGACTGTAAATCTGCCGGCACTGCCTTCGATGGTTCGAATCCGTCTCCCTCCACCATATTTCTTCTTACCTCGACCTAAGAGTTAAGAGACAAACCTAGTTGATGGGCTTATGGGAAAACATCAATTTAGGCTTACTTTGTGAAAAGTAAGACACACCCTGGAGGGGTTCCCGAGTGGCCAAAGGGAGCAGACTGTAAATCTGCCGGCACTGCCTTCGATGGTTCGAATCCGTCTCCCTCCACCATATTCTTCTTACCTCTTTTAAGAGTTAAGAGAACAACCTGATTGATGGGCTTATGGGAAAACATCAATTTAGGCTTACTTTGTGAAGAGTAAGACACACCCTGGAGGGGTTCCCGAGTGGCCAAAGGGAGCAGACTGTAAATCTGCCGGCACTGCCTTCGATGGTTCGAATCCGTCTCCCTCCACCATATTCTCCTTAATTGGAAAATCGAAAAGCCAACTCATTGAGTTGGCTTTTTTCGTTTCTGCCGTTCCATATTCTTAGCGTAACTTATCTTCCAAGCATAAAAAGTCTGCAATACCGGTCTTATAAAAAGATAGTTTATGCCCTTACACCCACGACTTAATCAATCACCCCAAACCTCTCTATGACGCTTACAGACCAAATAAGCTGCGCAACCTAAGCAGTTTGTAGAAACCAGCTCTTCGCAATCATCCACTATTTTCTGTTTCTGCTGCGATGAAAGTTCAGACTCTAATATGGGCTCAAAAAGCCTCGTCATATCAACCTACTCCTCGGTTTAGTTTGGTTAAGTAACCAATTAAAAATATTAAAATGAGTAACTTGCCTTAAGTTAGCCCACCTTATTCCCAGCCCTTCCCTAAATAGGTCTCTTCAAGACACTTGCAGAGTCAAATCGCCAGAAACAAAAAAGCCCCTACAGATTTCTCCGTAGGGGCTTTTAATAATCAAAGTACTGGTTTACTAACGTCTTCTGTTAGCCATGCCAGATATTAACCTTGAATACCAACAATCAACCAAGGTGCGTTGTCGGTTGTTAGGTCACGCTCTAAGTGCCAGATATCAGTGATGTCTTCTTCGATACCTTCCGCAGAATCACGGTAGCGACCGCTAAACTGTAGGCTTAGCTGTGCTTTGCTGCCGTCATGGTCTGCACGAACGATTTCAGCATCAACGTACATTACATCTGTGTGCTGATCACCATCTAGCTTGCTACGCTCAGCTTTTAGGTCTTCGAAAAGGCTTGGAGACACGTATTCTTCAATCGTGCTTAGCTCGTTGTGGTTCCATGCACCTTGCAGTGTACGGTAGTGCTCACGAGAGCCGTTGATAAATGCCGCTTGATCAAAACCCGGTGGGTAGTTATGTGGAACATCACTTTGCGCACCAAAACCAAAGCCACCAGCAGTGCCTTGTGATTGAGGTTGTGCTTGCTCGAAGTTATGAACATTTGGCTGTTGCGTTGGTTGTTCAAACTTGTTTTGTCCCATACCGCCGAATGCTGGCTGTTGGCCTCGTGCATTCTGCTGATTCATAGAACCCTGCTTCGCGCCAAGCATGCCACGTAGGAACTTAAACGCTAGGAAAGCAATCAGACCCATAATCAGAATATCCATGAACTGGATACCTTCAAATGCGCCACCGAAGAATGCTGCTAGTAAACCACCTGCAAGTAAACCGCCTAGCAGACCGCCCATAAGGCCTTTCTTGCTAGAGTTAGCCGCTGTGTTCTTACCGGCTTGATCTTGTCGGATTGAATTCGTGTTCTGTTGTTGCTGTTTGGGTGCAGGAGCCGTTTTGAAACTCTTACCAAAAGACTTACCACCACCAAACTTTTTCGCTTCCGCGATTGGTGTCACCGCGACTGATACCATCAGAATCGCGACTAGTGAGAAAAATCGTTTCATTATTATCCTTTATAGGTTTCTTTATCTTTCGACACCTTAATCATACTCGTTAACAAAGCACAATGAAATATTCACTGTGTTTACACATGTTTCATAATATTGCGGTGATTAGTTGATTACTAAACTAGCGAAGGGATTGACGGCACTTAGGGGCAGCATTAAAATATTGAACGATGTTCATTTACTAGAAACTAATCATGGCACGCAGAAACGACCACACTCGAGAACAATTGATTCAGCTGACTTTAAAGACAGTGACAGACTTTTTAGAGCAGCACTCCTATCACGAGTTGAGCTTACGAAAAATCGCGAACATGATTGGTTATGTACCGAGTACCCTGGTAAATGTGTTCGGTAACTACAACCTGTTATTGTTGCATGTGGTTGCTCAAACCCTGGATGAACTCGCGGCTGAATCTGCAGCTGCCGTTGAACAATCAAGCAATGCACAGCAAGCATTATTTAATCTTGCATACTGCTACCATGACTTTGCGCAAAAGCACCCACACCGTTGGCAGCTTATCTTTGAGCACAACATGAACGGTGAAAACCTACCTGAATGGCAATCCAACCGTATCGATAAAATGACTGGCATGCTCGAGCAATTGTTAATCGCAATTGCACCTGAACATACGGAAAGCGAAGTCGTTAAAGCGAGCCGTGTATTATGGTCTGGCGTGCACGGAATTACACTTCTGAGTGTTGACGATAAGTTTTTCGCATCTGAGCCTATCGATGGTAAAGAGTTGATTAATAACCTAGTCTCAAACTACTTAACCAACTGGTAAGCATTCAAGGAAAGACAATGAACAACAGCAGCCAATCTTCGCTGTTAACGCAAAAAAGGTTCCTACCCTACTTTATTACCCAGTTTCTGGGAGCCTTTAACGACAACATATTCAAAAATGTTCTGTTGCTGTTTGTTGCTTTCGCAAGCGTAGACACACTACCTATCTCCAGCAACCTATTCATAAACTTGGCGGCTGGGCTATTTATTCTGCCCTTCTTCCTGTTCTCTGCTTTAGCTGGTGTACTGGCAGACAAATACGAAAAATCTTGGTTTATCCGTAAAGTGAAGCTGCTTGAAGTCGTGATCATGTCGCTGGGTGCGATTGGTTTTATCTACGAAAGCTATGGAATATTACTTCTACTTCTATTTCTAATGGGAACGCAGAGTGCCTTCTTTGGACCGGTAAAATACGCGCTACTCCCTCAGCAACTAGAAACAAAAGAACTCGTTTCAGGTAACGCATTAGTTGAGACAGGTACATTTCTAGCCATTCTGATTGGTACTTTGGGTGCCGGTATTATTGCATCGGAAGAGAGCGCTAAACTGGTTGCAGCAATTTGTATTGTGTCATTTGCTGTGCTTGGCTACGTATCAAGCTGCTTTATTCCTGAAGCACCAAGCAATGCGCCAGATCTTAAAGTGAAATGGCAGCCAATCAAGCTAACCAAAGCAACACTCGCGATTGCAAAAAAAGATCGACCAACCTTCCAGGCTTTAATGTCTATCAGCTGGTTTTGGTTCCTTGGCGCGACCTACTTAACCCAATTCCCAAACTTCACTAAGCTGCATTTGAATGGCACTGAGAGTTCGGTTGCCTTTTTGCTGGCCCTATTCTCTGTAGGCATTGCCATTGGCTCTCTAGCCTGTGACAAGCTTTCCAATCACCGAATTGAGATCGGCATTGTGCCAATGGGCAGTTTAGGAATTTCAATCTTTGGCTTGCTGATGGCGACATCCATACCTGAGTCTTTGCCCGAGTTTAGCTCTTTCCAGCAATTTGTGACTTACTCCGAGCTATGGCCCCTGTTTGCTTATCTACTGCTACTTGGTATCTCTGGTGGTATCTTTATTGTGCCGCTTTATTCGCTGATGCAGCTACGCGCGAAACCAGACGAGCGCGCTCAAGTGATTGCAGGGCTAAATATCTACAACTCGCTGTTCATGGTAGGTAGCGCTGTGATGGGCATCGTATGCTTAAGCGTGCTTGAATTATCCATTCCACAGCTGTTTGTACTACTGGCTCTGTTGAATACCTTCGTGATGCTTTACCTGTTCTATCAGGTACCCATTTACGCCTTCCGCTTCTTCACTTGGGTAGTCACTCATACTATGTACCGTGTTAAGCACAAGAATCTGCATAACCTACCTGAAAACGGTGGAGCGTTGATTGTTTGTAACCACGTCAGCTATATGGATGCACTGCTACTCAGCGCGGTTTGCCCTCGCCTGATTCGTTTTGTCATGGAAGAAGACTATGCCAAGCTTCCGCCATTAAGACGCTTCTTGAAAAGAGCTGGGGTCATTCCTATCTCATCCACCAACCGCCGCTCGATTCGCAACGCTTTCAACGAGGTTGAACAAGCCCTACATGAAGGTCATATCGTGTGTATCTTCCCGGAAGGTAAACTCACCTCAGATGGCGAGGTTGCAGAATTCATGCGTGGTATGGAGCTGATTATCCGACGTTCTCCCGTACCAGTCATTCCAATGGCTCTCAAAGGGTTATGGGGCAGCTACTTCAGTCGCTATAAAGGCCGAGCATGCAAAGGGTTGCCAACTCGTTTCTGGACAAAGCTAGAGATCGAAACAGGTGAGCCAATTTCACCGGCCGATGCCTCTTGTGAAACTCTGCGTCAGGCTGTTGCTGATCTACGTGGCTCTCAAAGATAATTAGCTTAAAATAAGTCCAAATGTCCCTCCTGAACAGACGTTTAGTTTTTCTTAACGTTTGTTCAATTCATTTAGACTTACTTATCATCAAGTTAAGCGTATAGTCTTCGCTACGCTGCCATAACCAGAAACGATAAAAATAATATAATGAAAATGAATAAATCCATTCCATTTTATCTTGCTGCTCTATTTTGCTTAACCCCATGGGTAAGCTCCCCTACTGCGCTGGTTATCGGTTTCCTGCTTGCGAGCTTAGGTTTAGTGCCAGAAAACGTAGAAGTCGGCAAACTGACTAAGAAACTACTGGCCTACTCAATTGTCGGCTTGGGCTTTGGCATTCAGTTTGAGAAAGCACTAGCGGTGACTGGTGACGGTATTGGTTTGATCATTACCACAATTATCGGCACGCTGGTTATTGGCTGGTTCTTAGCAAAACGCATGGGGCTGGACCGTACTACGGGTTACCTGATTTCTTCTGGTACCGCCATTTGTGGTGGTAGCGCGATTGCAGCGGTCGCTCCGGCAATCAAAGCAGAAGACGAACAGATTGGTTTAGCTTTAGCTACCGTCTTTGTATTGAACTCTGTAGCACTGTTCTTATTCCCGATGATTGGTCATGCACTTGAATTGAGCCAACAAACGTTCGGTACCTGGGCAGCGATCGCAATTCACGATACTTCTTCAGTTGTTGGTGCTGCCTCTGCATATGGTGAAGAAGCACTGACTACCGCAACAACACTTAAGCTCGCGCGTGCATTGTGGATTATCCCAATCGCTTTGGTTAGCGCAATGATCTTCAAGAGCGATCAAAAGAAGATTACCGTGCCTTACTTCATTTTCTTCTACTGTGCAGCTATCGCAGTCAGCGACTTGTTGCCACAATTTGAAGTGGTATACCAAGGCATTTTTGACGTGTCTAAGCGTGCATTAGTTGTGTGTCTATTCTTGATTGGCTGCGGTATCTCTGTAGAGAAACTGAAAGCGGCGGGACCAAAGCCGTTGATGTTTGGTATTACGATGTGGGTGATGATTTCTACAGGTTCGTTAGCTTGGTTGACCCTCGCATAACCTCTAGGGAGTTAAATCTCTAACAAGATCACGAAGCTCGAATATCGAAATAGGAAACAAAAAGGCAAAGCTCATATGGGCTTTGCCTTTATCGTTTTTGAAACCTTTTAACCAAATCACTATTCAAACAGGGGCTTATCACTCTTCTTGCTCTCTCTTTTCATTAAAACCAATACCACAACTAACACAAATGCAGTAAGTTCAGCTAACGAACGCGTCAGCCCTGACGATGTGATGGCTTGGCCTATCTGCAGTAATACTGCAATGATGAGGGCAATTTTCATAATAAGACCTTATTCTATAATCCGTTATTTATATGGCTTATTATGATGGATGGTTATAAAGATAATAAATTCTGTTTTGAACTATCTAATTGCTAAATTAACTAACCTAGTTCAACTGACCTTCTAACCACTTGATAAAGGTTCTGACTTTAGGCCGCTTTTCGGTACCGAGCGGGCAGATAAGATCATACCCTTTATCTGTCTCCATACTTGGGTAAGGCGTAATCAGCTCCCCCGTCTCAATGTATTGCTTCACAAAGTGATAACGCCCCATCGCAACGCCAATATTGAACAAAGCACTCTTAACGCCCATATCTCGGTGACTCACACAATAAAACTGCTCGAACAGATTCACATCCAAGTTATTGTGCTTAACCCAGCGCTGCCAAACATCGGAGCCTAATGCATGAATAAAGTTAATCCTATTAAGCGACTCCAAACCATCATCAAAGATCTTGTGTTCTGCAGCATAACTCGGCGTACAAACCGGAATGTACTTTTCACCAAAAAGGCGTTGTCGGTGCATGTCTTTAAGATCTTCCGCACCGTAATAGATCGCTATATCAAGGTGATTTTGGTGAAAGTCTTGTTCCTCTTGCGAGAAGATATTGAGATTAAACTTAGGGTATCTTTTCTTAAAGTCTGCGAGCCTAGGCAGCAACCAGCTATTAGCAAACGCTGGGCTAGTACCAATATTGATCTGCCCATAGAGATCGGTGTTAGTAATGTCTTCAATCTCACCAAAAATCGAGCTTAACGACTTAGACAAAGTTCGTTGAAAGCGCTGACCTTCTTCGGTCAACTCAAGCTTACGTGTGCCTCGTACAAACAAGTTAAAGCCAAGCTCACCTTCTAACACCTTAATCCGATGACTCACCGCTCCTTGTGTTAAATGAAGCTTTTTAGCAGCCAGCGTAAAGCTCATTTTCTCTGCAGCAACATTAAAGGTATGAAGATTTCTAAGTAAAGACTGATGGTTTGCCATAAGCGCTCATGCATTAAAAATTTTAATTCATGGTACTACCCGTTTCGTTTGTTTGCATTAAGAAATAAGTTTCTAATAGCCGCAGTTACTTAAAATACTGCATTGATCAATATTTGGTTGCAAATAGTGGTGAGCAGAAACATTAAAAAAATTAATTTCAAAATTTAGGGGCACGTATGAATATACTTGGGTATATGCAAAAAGTAGGTAAGGCATTGATGGTTCCCGTAGCCACACTGCCAGCTGCGGCAATCCTTATGGGTATTGGCTACTGGTTGGATCCTGTTGGATGGGGTTCGGAAAGTATTTTGGCCGCATTCTTGATCAAATCTGGTGGCGCGATCATCGACAACATGGCGGTTCTATTCGCGGTGGGTGTCGCATTTGGTTTGAGTCGTGATAAGAATGGTTCTGCGGCACTGTCTGGCTTTGTGATGTTCCTCGTCGTCACCACGCTACTTGCTCCGGGCTCTGTTGCTCAGTTAATGGATGTTGAACTCAGTGAAGTGCCAGCGGCATTTGGCAAAATCAGCAACCAATTTGTAGGTATCATTGTGGGTATCATCTCTGCTGAGATCTACAACCGCTACTCAACCGTTGAACTTCCTCAAGCTCTAGCGTTCTTCAGCGGTAAGCGTTTGGTTCCTATCCTGACCTCAATCGCAGGTATGGCTCTCTCCTTTGCTCTTCTTTACATCTGGCCAGCTGTTTACGACGCTCTGATCGTTCTGGGTATTAAACTAGAAAGCATGGGCGCAGTCGGTGCTGGTCTGTTTGGTTTCTTCAACCGTTTGTTCCTATCAGTTGGTATGCACCACGCTCTTTACCCTGTGTTCTGGTTCGACGTTGTCGGTATTAACGACATTCCAAACTTCCTAGGCGGCGCGCAATCTATCGCTAACGGTACGGGTATTCCAGGTAAAACTGGCATGTACCAAGCGGGCTTCTTCCCTATCATGATGTTTGGCCTACCAGCAGCAGCATTGGCGATGTATCACTGTTCTGATGCGAAAAATAAGAACCAAGTATTCGCTATCATGCTTGCGGCAGCTATGGCTTCATTCTTCACGGGTATCACAGAGCCACTAGAATTCAGCTTCATGTTCCTTGCTCCGGTACTGTTCCTACTGCACGCTGTGCTAACAGGTCTATCACTTTACATTGCCGCAAGCATGGAATGGATGGCAGGCTTCGGATTCTCAGCAGGATTTGTTGACCTGGTACTGTCTAGCCAAAACCCACTAGCAGTGAACTGGTACATGCTATTGGTGCAAGGTGTTGTGTTCTTCGCGCTGTACTACTGCATCTTCCGCTTCGCTATCATCAAATTCAACCTACGTACTCCAGGTCGTGGTGAAGAGATGGAAGCTGAAGGCGAGACTGCATCTCCTGAAGCACTCGTGAACCTAACTAACAACTACATTGAAGCGATTGGCGGTGCTGACAACATCCTTGAAGTTGACAACTGCATCACTCGCCTACGCCTAACGGTAAAAGACTCTTCAATCGCCGACAGTGACAAACTGAAGAAACTAGGAGCAGCAGGTGTGGTTCCGGTGGGTAAAGGTGGACTGCAAGTTATCATTGGCTTAGGAAAAGTGGATAAGGTCGCAGAACAAATGAAGAAGGCACTCGCTTAACACGACACCTTTTGATGACAAGATCAAATAGTAAGAATTTGTGATGGCTTCACCACCATCACAACCCCCTGAAGCGCAATTACGACTAGTCACCGTGTATTGCGCTTCGTTTTATTTAGAACGAACCTCTTGTAACCACTGCGCCAATCCCGCTCTCGATACCTTGATGCCTAATTGTTCTTGCTCTGGCATGCGGTAGTAGTCGATAGGGAACTTAAATCGCTCTAGGCTTCCTTGTAGCTGTTCGGCAAACCACACTTTGGTTGGCATTTCATCACAGTCAATAATCGCAACGGGTCTAAAGCCAAACTCACTGTCTTCAACGGGTATGATAAAGGCTTGCTTAACCTCAGGAAGTTGACTGAGTGCTCGCTCAATTTCTTCACAGTGAATATTCTCACCGCCAGAAATAAACTGATTATCGGCTCTGCCAATAATCGACACTTGCTCGCCATCCCATTGCCCAAGATCTTTACTATCAAACCAGTCATTCTCATCCACTAATGGGGTTAAAGTACCTTGATAGTAGTAACCAGAAGCGAGGGTATTGCCTCCAATATAGATACGTTGGTTTTCTATTTTCAATTGGCGATGATTAAGCACAAAACCGGCAGTGCTGCTCGCATCAACAGGCTTTGCTGTCACCGTTGAGGCCGCTTCCGTCATGCCATAACCAAGCCAAGTCTCAATCCCCATTTGCTGAGCTTCAAGGCCAAGCGCTTCTGGAATATGGCTACCACCTAACAGCACATGAGTTAAAGTAAGTGCTTGCTTACTCTTTAATAACCTATGTAGCTGAGTAGCGACCAACGAAGCATGACTACAGCCCTTGATATCGGATTCAAGCGGGCCAATACCCATTTTTATACAGCCACCAGCAACTAGCCAACGATGAACAATCGCCAGCCCTGACACATGGTACATAGGTAAACTCAGCAGCCAAGTATCACTGCCTTTAAATTGGAAAGCATCCAGTAACCCGGCAGCTGAACATAGGTGCTGCTCAAGTGTGTGAGCCACCGCTTTAGGGGTTCCCGTAGAACCCGAAGTAAAAACGATACTCGCGAGGTTCTGAGGGCTAAAACAAGAAAGTCCTGACGTTGCTGCTAGTTTGTCATCAACATTCAGTTTTTTATCAACATTCAAATCACTCAAGCAAGGCAATGTAAGTAACTGAGTGTTTGGTTCAGCAATGTCTGATTGATTTAAACCACCACTTTCTAACAGCCACAAGTAACGTCTATCCGACGGCCTATAAAGCGATTCAAGCTTTTGCGTTAAGCGAGCTGAAGGTTGAGGCATGGTGAACGCGCAAAGTACGCCTAAATTAAGTGCCGCTAGATAAACGGGGATCACTTCGGCTTGGTTCTTACCAACAATAGTTAACACATCTCCTTCAGAGAGGCCTTGTTCTGATAGCTGTTGTTGGTAATCACTCACTAACGCCACAATTTGCAGCCAAGTGTAAGCACGGTTGGGTGTGACGAATGCTGTTTGATGTGGGTTGTGCTGCGCCCACTGTACCCAGAGCGGGTGATGATTAGATTGTGGGCGCATCATAAGATAACCAAGTTAAAGATTAAAAACTGATTGAGCTAACCGAACAATCGGGCTATGAAGACCAAATCAGTTGCTGCTGTTCAAGACTCGCAACAGGAAGCTGGCAACCTGGCCATGGAACTTCTAGCTGTTGTTGATACAAACCAATCGTATCAAGCCCTGGCACTTCATTAGGCAAGTACTGCTGTGCCAATCGCGCAATCTGAGTTAAGCCAAGGCTCGACTCAATACTTGAGCTTAGAACAGGCTTAATACCAAGTTGCTGTGCACGCTCAATGATCGCCACACAACGCTCTACCGAGCCGATTAAGGTTGGTTTAATTACCACAGCCTTAACGCCAGTTAAATCACTTAAATCAAACTCAAGGTTACGCACCGCTTCTTGCAGTGTTTCGTCCCAAGCAATTGCTACACCGTGGTCGATGGCAAAAGCCAAGCTATCTTCTGGCTTTTGGCAAGGCTCTTCAATAAAGCTAATGCGCTGACGAAGTGATGGCGAAATGTATTTAATGAACTGCTTCGCTTTTTCAGGCTTCCACGCTCGGTTAGCATCAAGTCGTAGCGTTAAATCAGGAATCGATTCAAGGAATAAGCTCACCAGCATCCCATCGCGGATCGCTTCGTAAAGACCAACTTTGACTTTAGCGACCTTCTCACCTTCCATCTCATTAAGCACAGGGATCAGTTCATCTGGGTCACCAGTACATAGAGGTGCAGCTTGGTAGTTACCTTCCGCATTGAGTTCGCCTTGAAGCTCCATCAACGCCATTGAAAAACCAAACGCCACTGACGGATAAAGTTCATCGAATAGGGTGTTACGTTTGTTGTGACTCCAAAGCTCTAGCTCGTTTTGTAACTGAATGCCAGCTTGCTCGGCATCTTCTTGGCTAAAGCCCGGCAAAGGTGCGACTTCGCCAAAACCAGACTTACCATCACACTCAAGATGGATAATGTAGCCAACACGTTCGTTCAACTTATTATCACGCAGCACCACGCCACTATCCATAGGTAGTTGATAACGATACAGTTTAGCGTGACGCTGGGAATTCATTGAATTCATAAGGTTTCCTAAAAAACGGGAACATTAAAACAAAACGAGCCGCTATTTAGCGACTCATTCTGAAGAGGATAAAACTATGGGTTACGCGGGAATTTGTCGAAATCAGGTCGACGTTTCTCGTTAAACGCATTACGGCCTTCTTGGCCTTCCTCTGTCATGTAGAACATCATGGTTGCATTACCTGCAAGCTCTTGCAGACCGGCTTGGCCATCACAGTCGGCATTCAGCGCTGCTTTCAGACAACGTAGCGCCATTGGGCTGTGTTGCAGAACTTCACGACACCAACGAACGGTTTCTTTTTCTAGGTCAGCGACAGGCACAACCGTGTTCACCAAGCCCATATCCAATGCTTCTTGAGCATCGTAGAAACGGCATAGGAACCAGATTTCACGCGCTTTCTTCTGACCAACGATACGAGCCATGTAAGAAGCACCCCAACCGCCGTCGAACGAACCTACTTTAGGACCAGTCTGACCAAATTGTGCGTTTTCAGCTGCGATTGTAAGGTCAGCCATCATGTGAAGAACATGACCGCCACCTACAGCCCAGCCAGATACCGCTGCGATAACAGGTTTTGGACAAGTACGAATTTGACGTTGGAAATCAAGCACGTTCAGGTGGTGTGTACCTGAATCGTCTTGGTAGCCGCCGTAGTCACCACGAATACTTTGGTCACCACCAGAACAGAACGCCTTCTCACCAAGACCCGTTAGAATGATTACGCCTACTTTCTCGTCATAACGAGCGTCAGCCAGTGCATTGATCATCTCTTTTACGGTTTGTGGACGGAACGCATTGTGCACTTGAGGACGAGCAATCGTGATTTTCGCAATACCGTCATCAGACTTGTGGTATTGAATATCTTCATATTGACTGCTTTCATCGCGCCAGTTAACGGCTGCGTAAAGTTCTTCTTCTGTGATGCCTACTGTTTTAGCCATGGTGATTCCCATTGTTCTATTAGAGAGCGCGACTAGCGTAGAGTCGCGACGGTGTTGCTCTGCTTGTCATAGCGCTTGATACGAGAGACTCGCTCAGTCAGTTCATCAACGACTGGCGATACATTGGATAATCAAGTTTGAAAACATCTCTGGTTGTTCAAAATGAACATTATGACCAGCGTAATCAACCTGACTATATTCAAAGCCACTATTCTCAGCTAGCTCCATGAATTTACGATCTTTTTCTCCACATACATAATGCAATAAATGCTCATGAGATTTCAATGTGGCACGTAAATCCGGTTGCTTAGCTAACGAAGTAGATAACAACATATTTGCTACGGATACTCCAAGGTTACCACTACGCTTTATGACCAAAGTTTGTCTTTGCTCATGATTTAGTGAAGAAAAGACGCTTTGTTGATACCAATCGTCTAAAACATCTTCAATCGACTGCTGTGCAAAGCGAACAGCCCATTGCGTATCGTGTACTAACCTTTGTGCTCTTTCTTCATCACATTCCAAGCCAAAGTTGCCACCTTCAATGATGACTTTCTCTAGATTGAGCGTCTCAAAGCAAGGGCTGGTTACCCCATACATAGCGAGCCTTCCGCCCATAGAATACCCAATCACTACAATAGGGTGATCGGCAGGAAGATCGTTGAGAGCCAGTTGAGATGTGATGCACTGGACAATTTTCTTGCAGCAATGATCAAACCCTACCGGATCGATAAAGCGACTTTGTCCGTGTCCGGGTAAATCTATGCAAAGGAGAGGAAAATCCTCGAGGAATGGATGACATGCACTCCAATCATCCCCGCTTCCGAGTAAACCATGTAAAAAAACAAGCAAAGGTTTGTCAGAAGAATCTTGTACAGCTGGGTAATAATCGGAGTAAAGCATGTAAAGTCCTTAGGCTAATGCCTCGGTGAGCATTGAACTGAATTGTTTCAGCAAAGTAGACGCTTGTTCGGGAGGCGTCTTAACTTCCACGAGCAAGGTACCCTGACCCTGTTCAAAATGTTGTTCGATAATGGTTTGATAGCAATTCAAGGTTTCTGGCGCAGCGTATCCCAACTGGAATTGCGCAGCTGCGTGTTCAAAACTGAAACCATGAGGCATTTGATAAAGTGACTGTTTCTGTTGTTCTGGTACCGGCAATAAATCAAAGATCGCACCGCCATCATTGTTGGTCACAACAATAACCATCGGCGTTAAGTTATGAGTCAGCAGAGCCAGTGAGTTGAGGTCGTAAAGCAGAGAGGTATCGCCAATCAACATCAACAAAGGATTCTGGTTGGCTTTCACTACACCCGCAGCCGTCGCCACCAAGCCATCAATGCCCGATGCACCACGATTGCTGTAAACTCGATTCGCAGATATTGAAGACAGCATATCCACCAGCCTTACCATCAAGCTGTTTCCCACAAACAACTCTCTGTCTTTAAGTCTAGACGACAAGTCAACCGCAACACTCAACTCGGTCAGTTGGTCATTATTGGATATTTGTGCGAGTGCTAGTTGCTGAACGGTATTTGCCACCTCGATTAAAGGCGTCGCCCAACCCGAGTGTTTGCCCAACAACGTTGGCAGGTGTTGATCGGTTATCCATGACTCAATATTGGCAACAATATGAGTTTGAGGCAGATGGTCTTGATTTATACGGTGCGCATCAGCCGAAACCACAACATATTGCGTGCAATCGAACCAAGCTGCTTGTGACTTAACCCAATGGTTTAATCGCTTAGAAACAATGCGCTCACCAAACTGAAGAATGAAATCACACTGGTTGAGTTGCTCTTTGACTGAGTCACTCTGTAACCACAGATCATAATGCTTCCAATCACTGCTCACGCCCGATTGAGAATCACAGAAAATTAGCCAGCCCAAAGCAGAAGCAAACTGCTGCGCTTTTGTTGCCGCTTCTTTATCAATCGAACCAATAATCACCGCACCTTTACGCTCTAGGTAATCGCCCGGCGCTATCGGTTGTACAGTCAAATGATTGGGTAAACAGGTATTAGAATACGGGCTTGTTGACGAGCTCCACCCAGCGATATTGTTAGTGTAGTCAGCATACATTTCAGCACTGTTCTTAGAATAGAGCGGCTCTGGGAACGGACAATTGATATGAATCGCACCGCCCACATTGCGTTGTTTCGCAAGCGCGCTATCAACCGATGTTAGAAGCCAGTTCAATGAAATCTGTGTGGTTGGGCTTGGTAGATTTAAAGCACTTTCAACATGGGAAGAAAAGATACCCTGTTGTTGAATCGCTTGATTGGCACCACAGTCGACCAAGTCGATGGGTCTATCAGAGGTCAGCAAGATCAGCTTCTCTCGTGTCAGCCCAGATTCAGCCGTCGCAGGAAGCAAATTCGCCACAGCGGTTCCCGATGTCACAATCACCGCAACCGGCTTGTTGCTAGCCTTTGCTAAGCCTAACGCTAAAAATCCAAGACCACGCTCATCAAAGTGCGTGTGTAAGGTTAACTTGGGGTTGGCTTCAGCTTCGAGAGTTAGCGGCGTTGAGCGAGAGCCCGGCGCAACACAAACATGTTCAACGCCATTGCGTGCAAGCTCTTCAAGTAACGTGTGACACCAAACTCTGTTTAATACGGCTTGGTCGTGATTCATGACGCGACACCCAATGGAGGGTGATCAGAAATGAGACTGAGCAGAGTCGACATCTTCTTGTTCAGCTCTTGCCATTCATGTTCGGCAACCGATCCCGGCACGATCCCCGCGCCAGCAAACAGTTGTACTTGATCGTTTACAACCAATGCACTTCGAATCGCCACACAGAATTCTGCTCGTTGATGACTGATATAACCGACTGAACCTGCATACCAGCCTCTCGCAAACGGTTCGTGTTCTAGAATGAAGTCCATCGCTTCTTTGCGCGGTAAACCGGCTACGGCTGCGGTTGGTTGTAAAGCCGCAAGCAACTGAACGCCATTAACACCGTTATTAAGCTGCGCATGAATATTTCGTTTTAGGTGCTGTACCTTACGCAAACGAACAAGGCGCGCTTCTTTCTCTACGTGCACGGATTGTGAATGAGGAGTGAGACGCTCAATGATGTCGTCGACGACATATTGGTTTTCATGAAGGTTCTTGGTGTCTTGTGAAAGCCAATTTGCTAGCTCCATATCTTCGGTAGCGTTCTCGCCACGACCAATGGTGCCAGCGAGCGCTTCGGTATCAAGCTCGGTGCCATGACGGCTGTATAAGCGCTCTGGCGTCGAACCAATGAAACTGTGTTTCGAATCCAGTACCAACATAAAGTGAAAACTATGGTGGTTTTGCAGGTAACTAGCCTTAAGGAGTTGAGCCGCACAAATAGGTGCATCAAGTTGTAGCGTGGTTTTTCGCGCTAAAACCACTTTCTTGTACTCTTCGTCGCTAATGCCTTTCAGTACTTTCTCAACCAACCCGCCCCACTGTTCTCTTTCTGGAACGTGGTTTATCTGTTCAATATGCGCAGACAAAGGCGCCAATATCGCGGCTTCTACGGATAGCTTATTCAAAGCATTAATAGAAACAACACGATCAGGGGACAAGTTAACCGCCAGCGACCAAGTGTCGTCAAAGCGGATCAATTCAATCTGAGGTAGAAAGAAGAAAGATTCCATGCAGCGGCGATTTTTTTCAGTGTGGCCGTCAAATGAACGTCCACCCCAGATTCGTTGGTCTTCACCTAGAATCGCATACGCGGGTGCTGGATCTGAAAATGTGTGTAACTGGCCAAGCGCAACCACCTCTTCACGAGTGTCGCGTGACTGCCAGTAGAACTTAGGAAAAAGCGGTTGAGCATGAAGCCATTCGATAAATGCAAACGATGGTTTTTGCGTGAGAACTTCAACACAACGAACTTCGCTTGCTTGGGCATTTTGTACTCGCTCAATCAAAGCGGAGATAGTTTGCTGGAAATGTGACAAATCGACCTCGTTCACATCTAAATTCTTATTATATTAGTTTGATACTTTATGGGTAGCACCCACTTAGATCAAGAATGTCCGATATCTTTTCAACATTCCTGTGACTTTAAGCGAGCCCCTCTATCATTTTAGACAATAACCATAAAAGCGATGAATTAAAACTTAGAAAAGGGTGACAACAAAAAGACCAAACGTGACACTGAAATGCGACATTCATCAGATTTTTATTCTATCAAACGCCATTTTGCGGTACTTTAATAAAGTATTTAAATTAATTTCAGGAAATCGGCAATGCAAAATATCGGGATGTCGTCAAAACTCAACAGCGTATGCTACGAAATCAGGGGGCCTGTACTCAAACATGCTAAGCGCATGGAAGAAGAAGGGCATAAAATACTAAAGCTTAATATTGGTAACCCCGCCCCATTTGGTTTTGACGCCCCTGATGAAATCCTTGTTGACGTAATCCGTAACCTGCCGACATCTCAAGGTTACTGTGACTCAAAAGGTATCTATTCAGCCCGTAAAGCGGTTGTTCAACACTACCAGAAAAAAGGTCTACGCAATCTTGACGTAGAAGACGTTTACATTGGTAACGGTGCTTCAGAGCTTATCGTTATGTCTATGCAAGCGCTACTGGATAATGGTGATGAAATCTTAGTTCCCGCTCCAGATTACCCTCTATGGACAGCATCAGTGGCACTTTCTGGTGGTACTCCGGTTCACTACATGTGTGATGAAGATGCAGACTGGTACCCAGATCTGGATGACATGCGCGCAAAGATCTCACCGAAGACTCGCGGCATCGTTCTTATCAACCCGAACAACCCTACAGGTGCGGTTTACAGCCGTGATTTCCTGCTTCAAGTTGTCGAGATTGCACGTGAACACGGCCTAATCATCTTCGCTGATGAGATTTACGACAAAGTCCTTTACGACGGCGCTGTACATACCTCTGTTGCAACGTTGGCTGAAGACGTACTGATGGTAACGTTCAACGGCCTATCTAAAGCTTACCGTGTTTGTGGTTTCCGTGGTGGTTGGATGTTCCTAACGGGCCCTAAGCACTTAGCAAAAGGTTATGTTGAAGGTTTAGAGATGCTTGCCTCTATGCGTTTGTGTGCCAACGTACCAATGCAGCACGCTATCCAAACGGCATTGGGTGGCTATCAGAGTATCAATGAACTGATTCTGCCAGGCGGCCGCCTGCTTGAGCAACGTGACCGAGCATGGGAACTGATTAACAAGATCCCTGGCGTGTCTTGTGTGAAGCCAAAAGGCGCGATGTACCTGTTCCCGAAGATCGACACCGAGATGTACAACATTAAAGACGATCAGAAGTTCGTACTCGATTTCCTTAAGCAAGAAAAAGTACTGTTAGTACAAGGTACTGGCTTCAACTGGCCTAAGCCTGACCACTTCCGTATTGTGACTTTGCCACATATTGAAGACCTTGAAGTGGCAATTGGTCGCCTAGAGCGCTTCTTGCAGACTTACAATCAAGACGACCTCATCGAAGGTTAATGAGCACAAGAAAGATGGCTACAGTTTGCTGTTTTAAAAGACTTTAACTTGTATTCATTCACTTCTATGCTTAAAAGGCTCCAGTTTAGGAGCCTTTTTTGTATCCGCTGTCTCGTGCAGTTTGTGGCAAACAAAAAGTACGAGTGGAGCACTCTCTAGATAGGACACTTATGAAACAGAGCCATTTCTTCGCCCATCTCGCACGTATGAAACTTATCCAGCGCTGGCCTCTGATGCGCTCCGTCTCAAGCGAGAATATTTCAGAACATAGTCTACAGGTCGCTTTCGTAGCCCATGCCTTGGCGCTTATCAAAAACAAAAAGTTTGATGGCAAACTCAACCCAGAACACATTGCCCTAATCGGGATGTATCATGACACCAGTGAAGTACTGACTGGTGATTAGTTCGTTTTTCTTTTTTTTCGTAAACTATTGACTTAGTTCGTGTCCGGTCATATATTTACATTAATAATAATGTGTTCGTATGGAGTTATTTATGGTCGAAACAGAGAGCACCTTCATGGCATGGATCACTCGAATGCCGTTAATCAAACGTTGGGCTTTGATGCATTGTTTTCAGGAAGAGAATGTCTCGGAGCATTGTCATCAAGTGGCAGTAATTGCCCATTTACTGACAGTAATAAAGAACAAAAGGTACGGAGGCAACCTTAGCCCTGATAGAGCGGCTACTGTTGCTATTTACCATGAGATTTCTGAGACGAAACTTCAGGACATAAATTCAAAAACCAAATATCACAGCCCAGAATTCACCTCTGCTTTTAAGAAACTTGAAGATTTAGCAGAAAAAGAGTGTCTGGATACCCTACCTGAAGACTTAAGAGATGAATTTGCTAACTTACTTATTCAAAAAGACGTTGACGTTAAATACAAAGCAATTGTAAAAGCAGCCGACATTCTGAGCGCTTATATCAAAACAATGAATGAGCTAAGGTTCCATAATGATGAATTTCATCATGTTAAAGAGAGCCTAGAGACTCGTATAGAGGAGTTGAAGCAACAACTGCCAGAAGTAAAAGACTTTATGGAAGTTTTCTGCAATAGCTGCACAAGTACATTAGACAAGATTTCAGGTTAGTTAGACAGAGACAAAAATGACAACAATGATAAAGTTGGTGGAAGAACTCATCGACACAGCCGCTAATAAACCTGATGTAGTACACATGTACTCATTGAGGGACTATCTCAATGAGAAAAACAAAGAAAGTCTATCACCGTATAACTTTGATGAGTTTGAGTTCATAAGGTTCTTAAGCTATCTGGCAAATACTAGAACAACTAAAGTTAGATACATTACTGCCGTAGCAGTTAGAAGGCAGTTAGGTAAGGCTCATAAAGAGCTTTCTTGCTTTAAGAAGAAGCCGAGTACATGGCCTGTACCAGAAAAACCAACTGCTGATCATTTTGAACCGCTTGATAGTGAACAGTTAGAAAAGCTAAAAGAATTTCTTTCGTCGGAAATAAAGGCCATTTATGACAGAGAAGAATCTGTTGAAAAAGCTCTTGAGTGTGGCGTCCCACATCAGTTGGTTGGTACTGATTTTTGGAGGCGTGACAACCCAGACAAGAATTTACCTAAGTTCTCAACATGGACAAGTAACCTAAGCGATACGATTGTTACATTTTACGCGCATAACCCTGAATACCCAAATAATGCAACGGTAAACATGGTTAAGAAGAACGGAAAATACCATGTCCCTTCAGATTTGACTTATACCAATCTTACAAATCCTTTAGTCACTACAATGAAGCGTTTGGTTATGCAAAAAATCAAAAGCTTCACTTGCTTTATGCCCGATGCACCAAAAACATCTGCATCTGATGTTATGGCAATTCTATATCCAACTGTATATGAATTTAGCGTAATCAAAACTGCAATTTGCTTAGAAACAGGTTGGTCACCTGATATTGTCGAAAAAATTAACCCTGAAGACTATCTATATGACCCTATTCCAATGGAAGGTGAATGGGCATTTATCAAATCAAGAAAAGAAAAAGGTGCGTCTGTCAATACAGAAACCAACATTCGTCAAGAAAGACAAATGATTCACCCAAGCTCCACCACTAACCTTAATAGTGCTTATAATTTAATAAAATTATTCAATAAGCGTACTTCAAGATTACGTAATGGAATGTTGTATAAAAAGGTCTTAGATAAACTAGACGGAGAAATACCTTTTTGTGTCACCTTGACGATTAATGCAGGGGTATCAATTAGCGCGTACCACCCATCGCTGGAATCAAATAGAAGTGCTCAACAAAAGTACTTAAAGGACAACCTTGGGTTTAATTTAGATTTACGGCAACTTAGACCAACAAGACTCTACTTAAACGACCAAGAGGGAAATTTACCTCTTTTATTACAAGTAGCTTTATATGGACATTCTACTTCAGCTATTACAGATGGGGTGTACAAAGATAACTCTGTGTGTAATCAGAAAAGAAAAGACAAGCTTTCTATCGAACTTGACGAACTGGTGGACACAATTGATAACGGTTCTTTTAAGGGAACACTTGTACCCTTGTTCAAAAAAGAGTCCATTAAGAAAAAAATATTGAACATTTACACAAATCACAATGGAGAATCACCATTGGCTATTTGTAATGATCCTTATCACCCTAACTGGGATATCAAAGGAAATGAATTACCAACAATAGCATGTAAGAATTTCAATAAGTGTCTCCTTTGTAGTCAGTCATCGGTAACGAGTGACAATATCCCGTTTGTAGTGGACAGGTTCTTATATCTTGATCAAATGAGGCGCTCTGTAAGGGAAGACCAATTCGACTTGTTGTATCGTGATGAATTCGAAGCAGCCCAACAGGTAATTGATTCTTGGCCTTATAAAGAAGATATAGAGGATGCTGAGTTGCGTAATGCAATGGAAGGTTACTTGTTACCACCAATTATTTCTGAGTACAACTAATGGATATAATCAAATTTTCCGATGTGAATTTAAGCCAAGATCTTAAAGTAATGAAAGATGTGAGTTTTGTAGAGAACTCATGGCGAATCCAGATTAGTCAATCAGAACACGTTAATTTTCAATTTACACTTGGTAAAGTTGTATATGATCGCGATTGTATAGATATTTTAAATCTAGTTAAGATGCTTTCTTACTATGAATTCCCTAAGTTAGTAAAATTGAATATTACGAGTTGGTACACTTCTGCGTCAAGAAATAGCATGTACATAAACGCGGCTCGTAACTTTCTATTCGAAAATGGATTTATTTCGAGTGTAATGCTAAGCAACATCACGATTAAACAATGCTCTAACTATATTGAAAATTGCATTCAAGATGTGAAAAATGACGTTAAAGGCTCCAGATATAAACTTTTATCGGCGATCAGATTTTTTGATGCATGGACAGAGGCTACTGAAAGAGAATTATTGCCAAGTGATTTTCAGTTTGCTCACGATAGCAAGGAGATTATCAATGATGATCTTCGCACCGAAATTTACATCCTAAATGAAGATAAGAGAAACCCATGGATGCCATTAGATGCATCAGTAATAGAGCAAGTTTATTCTGAAGCCGAAAAATATATCAATAGGTATGCACCTACAATTATAAAATGCTCAAAACTATTAAACACGCGTCAACGGCGAGGTGAAAAAGAGGAAGCCGGACTAGATAACATTAGGGAAGATGGGCGAACAAAGCATTTATTTTTGGAATTCAAAAATATGGAAATTCCGGAAATTTCTGATGGTGTTAAGCTTTTTAATTTCGAACCAAAAAAGCAGAAAGTAGCCTCTCTCGGTTACGCATGCGGTTGGCAATGGCGAACATCTATTGACATTGGAGAGGTCCGCCCAGCTGTCATTAAGCTTAAGCGATTATGCATTTTTATTATTGGCTTGTTTACTGGTTTAAGACGAAGAGAGATAGCAGCACTTCCAGCAAAGAAAACATTTACTAAAAATGACTCTGAATACTTAAACATAATAAGATATAAAACGTCTAATGATTCCGAGGTCGGCCAAAGTGATACCATACCTGTCCCTCAAATTGTTTCATCAGCTGTTGATGTGTTAATTGATTTGTTTCAAGAGAATCGTGAAGCCCTTGATACAAACAAGTTACTTGTAACTGATATATTAACCAAAAAGAAATTTAAACGTATAAAACTAAATACAATAAACAAAGATATTAAGGAAATTGTCAAAGAGGTTACTGGTGTAGAAGGTGCACATACACACCAGTTAAGAAAATCTATTGCATGGCTGTTAATCTCTAGAAGTGAAAAAAACATAGATTTGATTCGCCAGTTATTTGGTCATAAAAGTTATGGTATGACTATACGCTATATTATGCGTAATGAATTAATGGTAGATAGTGTTATCGAATTGCTTGAACACAACTATACTGAAGATCTTAAAGAAGTATTTGATGCAATAAGAGATAATAAAACATCCGGCGCTCTTTCTAAGAAAATCAAAGAGAGAATGGAAGACCAAAAGTATAGCGGACAAATACTACTAACTGATATAGAAACCTATGTGAAAGAGTCATTAAGGTCTGGTTTACCGTTATTTGTTTCAAGAGTTCCGATAGGTGGATTTTGCATGAAGTCAGGTGATGATAACGTCGCCCCACCTTGTATGAATGGTGATGTAAAGGGTTTGCCAAACATAAACAATTGTAACTATAAAGAGTGTGAACACTTGATTTTCAATGAAGAATCAGTGCGAAATATACATTCACAAATTAAATATTATAAGAAAAAAATTATTTATCTCGAAGATTCATCCAATGAAAGTGTTGTTTCTTATTATGAGAATGAAATCATTGAACACACTGATTTGCTTAAAAGGCTTAAAGATAACAGTTCAGAAATAAATAAAGATATCCAAGAGGAAGTAATTTAATGTATTTAGAAGATCAAGATGTAATAAAAGCTATCGATTTCCTGAAATCATCAGAAGACTACACTGTATCTAAGCTTGCAGAGCACCTTGGTCTATCTCGCTCAGTTTTATACAATAGATTTCGACACCTACTTTCAGACCCTAAAAAAGATACAGAGGATAAGTTAAAACTTGCAATTTCAACCTTACGAGCAAGAACAGGTGCAAATAAGTTAACAATATCCGCTGTCGCTAAAGAGGCTGGAATTACAAGGCAAAGTATTTCACGGGATTATAAGCATCTCATCCCCTTTATCAAAGGTAACGCTAATCTAGGAACAATTTCTAACTCAAATATTGAGTTGGAAGTTGTGATTCGTGAATTAAAGCAAGAGTTAGATTCTTTAGAGGTTGATGCTAAAAATAGAGAAGAAGAATTTAAACTTAAATTGTACTCTGACTTAATGAAGCAGGACTTGTTTGCATTCGAAGCAAATCAAGATAAAGCAAGCGCCATCAAGCTTCAAGGACAAGTTGATGAACTTACAAGACTTCACCGTGAACAGATGAATGAATTATCTGAACTTAGAGCAAAGATATCTTCATATGAATCTAATTCGGATTCGATGTCCTCAAACCTAGAAATATTAGCTCACCTAAAAGCAGATTATAATTATCTTAATTCATCCATGGAAGTTAGTGCCATGATGAAAGAATTTTTTTCAGCAGAAAACAAGAACATTAAAGAAGCCATTGATATTTGTTTAGCCTCTCAGCCTGATGCGATAATTTTCTTTCAACCTTTCTTAACTGGGTCATTCGATAGCCTTGGGCATATTTTACCTGAAAAAAGAGTTGTTATCATTGAGAGTAACTTCCCAAGAACTAAGCATTTTCAAGAGTTAATAAGCAATATCGATTCAATACCGATTCATAGTTTTTCGGCTAACAATACCAAGCAGAGGATTGCTTTTTTTAACTGTAGAGCTAATTATCATGGTAAATTTAATGAGGCTTTTATTGAAAAGCTATTTGAACTAATTGACTACCCGAAATTAAATGATGGATTTAAGTCTGTTACTACTTATGAACCAGATTTATTTATTTCTATGGTTAAAAAATGATGAAAATTGAAAGAGCTTTTATTTCTTACCAACATGAGAAAAGAACTATTTCGCATCACGTTATGCTGCTTCATTATAATGATAAAGTTATAATGCTTAGTGCGATCAACCTTTTCCTCAAGTCACGAGCCCATAAAAGCCAAAAAACAAGTGAACGTTATTCCTCCGCTATAAAACGCTTTTTTGAGTTCATGATTAATTATAAACAAGTGGAAAGCTCAAATTTCTGGAGAGAGGTTACTGAACCAGACATCAGGGAATGGCAAGGTCATTTGGTCACACAAAGGGATAGTCTTAATAAAACCAGACCTAAAGATGAAACCATTTTTTCTGAAGCTTGTATCGTGTTTGATTTCTACTCTTGGGCTAACTCTAATAATTTCCCAGTTTTAACATCTCCATCTTCAAGTGCTTGGAAATTTAATTTTCGTGACGAAAGTAATCTTCTAAAAAGTATTTCTATTCTGTCTGGGAGTAATGCTGAATATGCAAACATAGATATAGGTCGAGAAAGAGGCAGAAGCTCCAGAAGCCATAATACTGATAAGAATGTGACCATCATGTCAAATGAGAATATACAGAACTTACTTCGTCAATATGATGACGTTGTATATCCAGTTATGTTTTTATTAGGACTGGCAACAGGTATGCGAGCTCAAGGTATATGCTCTGTTCCTTATATTGGTTATGGCGTTAATGATCATGTAAGGACATATCCTGAGATCAAAAATACTATTCCTAAGCATAGTGACGGCACCATCGCAAAAACTTTTTCATATACTGTCACTGAAAAAGGTAGTAAAACAAGGACCCTTCAGGTGAATCTTGCTGCTTGGAAAGTGATATGTAAAACATATCTACCTGTTTACTTTGAGCGTCGCAAACTCCTCACTCTGCGACACAAGAATATCGATCCAAATACTATTTTTTTTATTAATAAAAAGGGTGACCCAGTAACACCTAAAATGATAGCAGACAGGACTCTTGCAGCTAAGAGAAAGTTGAAAGACGACACTTTTACTTGGTCATTTCATAGCACTCGCGATTGGTATGCCACTATGTTTGTTATAAAGCATCTTAGTAAGGAAAAAATTGAGTCTGCACATTATGATGCAGCTGTAGAGACCTCTCTAAGGAAACAAATTGGACATAGTGACATCAGGACAACATATATGCATTACGTTCGTGTAGCGTCAATACTACTTGCTACACAAAGTGGAGAGTTGGACTTTTCACTTGGGATGGACGAGGACTTTTGGAGCCAAGTTTCTGTCAATTAAAACAAATGGATTTTAGTATGAGTATTAATCAAGACAGTAGTTCAACTCAGAAAAAATTGAGTGGGCGAGAACAAGGACAATTAAATAAGACTCTTTTCAACAATTGGGTCGCTAGTTTAACAGACGATGACTTTCGTAGACTTAAAAATGGAACACAGCTGAACCGCGAACTTGTTGCTGAAGAATGTGGGTTTAGTCGGTCGGTACTATACCAAAACAGAACTATTCGTGCTGCCTTAGAAAGGCTTGATGAATCTAAACGACAAGAGGGAATTCTTGATGCAGTTGATTCTGAATCAATAGAAACAAAGCAGAGTTTCGATGTTAACGATAACTCAAGCATCCGCCAATCTGTCACATCTGTTGAACATGACCAAAACTTGAAAAAAATTCAAAAATTAAATGATAAAGTACGAACCCTTGAGGCCAAGGTTCTTGATCTTGAATCTCAAAATAATAAATTAAAAACAGCTCTTAGCCGATACGAAGAGGTGTCCAATGTGCTTTCTTCAAGAGGTATATTGCTCAGATGAGTAAAACAAGAAAATTAGAAGCAACATTAAGGGTCACTTCTATAGTTTCTGAAACCGATTCTGACTTTGTGTTTCGTGCTGTAGCTATTGACTCCTGTGGCACAGCTTTGGATGTAAATGAATATTATGTAGTTCAAGCATCCCCACTATTGGTTCCTATTCAGCCAACGATTGGTCAACATTGGCATGTTGTTGGCGATGCATCATCACGTAAGGTATTGCGAAACGGCTTCAAAACAAATGAAGTAAATCTATTTGCTCATAAACTTACTGTTCTATTGCCTGAAAGCAATAATAGTTTTGTAAACTTTATTAAAGGCGACAGTGAGTTTAGTCATGTGGGCCCAGTTACAGCAAAAAAATTGTGGGAAACGTTTCAGTCTGAGGTATATCAGATTTTATCCGATGGCGACATTGATAAACTAACTTCAGTAAAAGGTATCAGCAAAGTAACAGCTGATGGTTTAGTTAAAGGATGGAATAAATACGAAAACCTCAAAAACCTTTGGTGGTTTGAGAAACATAAAATCCCTAGTGGGATAGCTATGGACTTAATCAAATTCCATGGTGTTGAATCATTACAAAGAATACAAGAAGACCCTTATCGTCTCATCTCATTCGGTTTATCTTTCAAAGATACAGATCAGATAGCTCTACACTCCTTTGGTCTTCAAACGAATAGTCAAGAACGACTTATCGGAGCCATCGAGTTCGCCCAGCACCAACGAATGAAACAAGGTCACACTGTATCCTCTTTTGAAGAACTTGCCCCATTGGTTAATCGTTGCTTAAATGACATTAACCTTTCTAATTCTGCTCTGAAACAATCCTATGAAACGCCAGCTTTTACCATAGATAAGCAAGGTGATTTTCACCCGGCAGGACTCATTATCATGGAGCAGACTATTGCTCTAAGACTTGCTAAGTTAACTATCAAATGCACATGGAGTCATCATTATGACAATGCGTTAGCTACAACCATTTCTGAACTACCCTACTCTCTTACAAATAAACAGAAAGAGGCTGTGATAACCTCACTGAAAATGGGAACTTCAATTATTACGGGAGGAGCTGGAACTGGAAAAACAACTGTATTGAGTGTCATTATGAACGCCTATGTAAACTTGAATGTTCAAGTTATTCCTATGGCACTTTCAGGACGCGCAACAAAACGAATCACGGAAGCAACGGGATTTAAAGCTAGAACTATCGCTGGATTCATTCACAACGTTAAGCAATATGATCTTGATAGACCAACAGTGCTCATAATTGACGAAGCTTCCATGCTTGATTTGTGTACAATGTATAATCTTGTTAGACGTACTCCACCAAACGTTAGATTTATACTTGTAGGAGACTCCAAGCAACTACCACCGATTGGAACGGGATTAGTTTTCCATGATGCAGTTAATATAATTCCAACAACAGCCTTAGATGTTATCAAGCGCCAAGATGAGTCTACAGGTATCCCTTTGTTTACTGAACAAGTATCTAATGGCAGCACTCCTGACGCTCACCTTTTCAATGACAATATTAGGTTCCATCAAGTTAAAGCTGATGGTGTATTAAGCAAAGTCGCAGAGCTATATGCTACATCCCCTTCTAACACTCAAATCGTAACTGCTCAAAACAATGCTTTGTCTGGTGTAATTCAAATCAACACATTGTGCCAAGCTATGTTTAACCCTAATGGTAAAAGGCTAGATTTCTTCCTTGGTTCTCAAAAACATCACCTAAAAATCAATGATGGTGACCCGATTGTTTTCAACGACAACCACTGGGATAAAGATATACAAAATGGAACCATGGGGCACTTAATAAATGTTGGTCAATCGTCCTCATCAACACAAAACATTATAGCTTTAGCAGATGTTGAACTGGACGATGGACGAACAATCCCCTTAACACATGATCTTTTAGACTCTATAAGGCCAGCGTATGCTATAACTTTGCATAAAGCACAAGGAAGTCAGTTCAACAGAGTTATCATACCAATTTCCAACTCCAGTTTAATCGATAGGTCATGGATTTATACTGCATTAACACGAGCTGAGGTATCCATTGAACTTGTTGGTGATTTTAGTGATTTCAAGCGCGGTATTTGTCGGCAAGGTTCTGCGGGTATGCGGAAGACTTATTTGCGCGAGTTGCTAAACGAAGAGCTAATTGCTATGCACGAAGCCACTTTGTAAACCTTAACAACGGGTTTATCTATAGTTCTTAGAGGTGAGAACTTTTATAAAATAGTCTTTCAACCCTAACTTAAATTCACGTGTGGACCTAACGCCGTTTTTAAAAAGTCTACCATTCGAATCTAACTGCATAACATCACAGTTCTTCCAATGCTTCGCTCGCTTCCCGTAGTCGAGTTTACCTAACTGTGCTCCTGCATTTGATACCTGATCTAGTGTTTTACCCTCTAACACCAATGCATTAATTACTAATGACAAAGCTTGCCAGATTTGAGCTGATAACCTAAAACCTTTTCTATCATGCTCGTGGTTCTCGCGAATTGGGGTTAACCACGCTTTAAAAAAGGTTTCTACATACTGCTGGTACGTATCTGAATATGTCTGAACAAAGCGACCATCATCTTTTAAAGCAATGTCATCTGACATCTTAGCCCGCTCCTGAACTTTCTCACCACATACCGAGCCTACTAGCACTTTGAACAAAATATATTCCGTCGTTATGTGTTTATCTGAAGCTCGTACATGCTTCGTCTGATTAGATACACCTCCAAGATCATCTAAGGTCAGGTTTTCACTTAATTGAGACACAATTTTTTGCAAAGGAAATGAGTCTTTATTTGCGAATTGAGTCAAGTGGATCTCAGACCCTCGCCTATTATGTTTAAAAAACAACGACCTCACTTCATCTTCATTAAAACCTTTTTCTCTAAAAACAATGGTTAACATTAGCTCTTGAGTTACTAGTAATTGTCGAAAAACACTATTTCTTTGCAAATCACTTGCGCTAACCCTAGATGAAAATAGCGGGGCCTTCAAACCCGTTAAGTTTAGGATTGCGTTGTATGTCAATAAGTTGCCAACTACGAATGCTGTGGTTCTTTCGAATTCAATCTCTGTGGACATTTTATTCTCGTGCACTTCACTGTCACCACTAACAACCACTGTCAATGATAATGGAACACCCAATTCACCAGAAATAACTTCATTTTTTATATCATTCTGAAGAGTGAGTGTCTTTTTCTTATTGATGGGATTTTGAGCAGCACTAAACAACATCTGTAGTGCTTGGTGAGGCTTACTCGTTTCAACGTAACTACTTAATTCAACAACAGGAATGAAAGTTACAAGCGCCTTCGTTGGCCGCCGCCCATGGGAAACAACTCTCCCCTTTAACTTAACTTTAGACAATAAAAAAATCTCACTTACTGAATGTATCTTGTAGTTTAAAATAAAAATAATCATTGATCAGACGACGCGTCTGATCAATGATACATTCAAAATAAGAAGCTAGATTGCGCCGTAAGTTTTTCGAGGAGTTAAATATGTGCAAACAAACAAATATCGAATTTCAAGCCGAAGAGTTTGGTAGTGAGTCTTTGCAAGAGTCCATAGTAAATAAGCTTGTTGATCGTTATGAGGAAACAGAGAGCAATAGTTATCTTGCAAGCTCCAAGAGTCTTCTGGCAACAGCGACTGAACTTTTGTCGTCAGAAAATGTTGAAGATATTTTTAAGGCCAAAGCAAAGTATTACTCGGGTATACGTGCAGTAAAAACAACGTTAAAGCACGTAACTATTTTTATAAGCCCTGAACTAGCGAGGGATATGTTACGCTTCTCTAGCCGAGGCGCAGTTAACAGAGAGAACAAAAACAGAAAGCTAAGCCGCACCAAAGTAAAAAAATACGCTGAAGCCATGAAAAAAAGACAGTGGTGCCTGACTGGTGAACCAATCATCATTTCTGCGGATGGGGAAATTTTAAATGGTCACCACAGACTAGAAGCCGCTTGTGAAGCTGGAGTTGGGTTTATTGCTCCGATTACTTATAACGTGATAGATGATCTTTCTTTTGCTCACATTGATGTTGGTAATATGCGCTCAAGAGCTCAAGTTCTTGAAATGGCAGGTGTGACAGTAAGTGCAAATGTGCTATCTCGTGTTGCTATGCTAGCTAAAGCATTTGAAATGACGAAAAACCCATTCGCATTCCGTGGCACGCAAGGGACATCCTTTCAGCCTGCTGAGATTCTTGCTTATGTTGAAGATAACCAAGAGCTTGCACTATCTGTCGACTTTGTCGCAAAGATAGTAAAGCGTCACCGCTTAGAAAGCCAAGCATCGGAGGCAATTTATGCTTTTGCGCACTACCTAATCAAAAAGAATTTAGAAGATAGCCAATTTCAAGACCTATCAATTACTCCTGAGGTTTATTTAACACGTGTAATTTCATCCTTAGGATTAGAGTCCGAAGAAGACATCGAATTTCAAGTGCGTAACTACTTACAAACGATTGTTCATGAATCATCGTCGTATTCGCTTTTATGTAAGTTATCCGCAATTTTTAAAGGTTGGAATCAATATCTTTGCTTATCAATAACAAACAATAAGATAGCAGTGCGTCGAGTGAAAAAGTTTAAGAAAGACAAGGAAGGCAACAATATTCCTCAAACATCTGTTGGCAATATTAATGAGGCATTTACCGTGCCTTGCTTATCAAAAGGGCCTACACCGAAACGAATTTTGCAACAACGAAATGCTGAAGTTGATAGCTAAAATCTGATGTGCAGAAAAGGTGTGATAGGCTTAGTGAAGATGGGGGCTAGGGCTTTTTCACCATAACGCTCCGTTGTTTGCATGATTTGCCCTTTTCAGGGCTAAGTTAAAAACAACTAATAAAGGCAAGGTATTACACTTGCCTTTACTTTATCTAAGCTGCATACCACCCATCAGCCAACACCTCAGCCTGCTCCAGCACAAGCTTAATTGCTTCTTCTGCTGCATCAGGCGGGTATTTCCATCTACGTAGTAGTCGACGAACAAGATTGCGCATGCGAGCACGAACACTATCTCTTTTTTGCCAATCAACCGTGGCTGACTGGCGCAGTTGATGAGTCAATTCAATAGCAAGCTTACGTAAGTTGTCATCACCAAGTTCTCTAACCGAAGATTCGTTGTCGACCAATGCGCGATAGAAAGCGATTTCGTCAACAGAAAGGTTGAGCTTATCTAGTAACTCTCCATCTTCTTGCATCTCTTTCGCCCATTGAATCAACTCTTCGATAACTTGAGCCGTTTCAATGCTGCGGTTATGATACTTTTGAAGCGTCGACATAATACGTTCAGTGTATTTCTTCTCCTGAACGACGTCGTTCTTCATGCGAGATTTAACCTCATCACGAAGTAGCTTTTCTAACAGCTCTACCGCGAGATTCTTCTCTTTCATGTTCTTTACATCTTCTAAGAACTCTTCAGACAGAAGCCCAATGTTTGGCTTATCCAGACCAACCATAGAGAAAATATCATCAACGCCATCAGCTATAACTGCATTATTTAGAATTTGCTTTAACGCTGTATTGCGCTCTTCATCAGTGCGCTTTTTGTCTACAGTTGAATGCTTGATAAAAGCCGTCTTAATCGCAGAGTAAAAAGCAATTTCGTTCTTATAACCTTGAGTTTCATCCATGGTATTACATAGAGAATACGCCTTAGTTAACGCTGCCATTACATCAAGAAAACGTCTCTTACCATCTCTAACTTGTTTGCCATTAGCATCAGTATGAGACAATCCTGACAAATGGTTTACTGCTCCCGGTAACAAGCGTAATGCATCCGTTTCAAAGTCTGGACTGTAATTGAATACCTTTGTATCAACGGGTGTTGCGAACATCCCTCTGATGATATCAACTTTTTCCATCAATACTGAAAACGCTTCTGCCGTATCGACGGTTGGTTGCCCTTTACCTTGGCTGTTGGTATAGGTTTTTAGCGCATTTTTAAGTTCATTAGCGATACCAATATAATCGACAACCAAACCACCGGGTTTATCTTTAAATACTCGGTTAACACGAGCAATCGCCTGCATCAGGTTATGCCCTTTCATTGGTTTGTCGATATACATGGTATGACAACAAGGCGCATCAAATCCTGTTAACCACATGTCTCGAACGATGACGAGTTGAAGCTCATCGTCAGTATCTTTGTAGCGTTTCTCGAATAGCTTTTTGGTTTTCTTATCGTGGATGTGAGGCTGCATCTTTTCTTTGTCTGATGCAGAGCCAGTCATCACAATCTTGATTGCACCTTTATCGGTATCTGGGTGATGTCGAGAACAATCGTCAAACAGCAGAAGACCCAGCAGGAAGTACACTTCGAAATTACACCCAAGACGCAACAAACCTTGTCACAGTGGATCATTCAAAACTCGCTGACACCAACAGACTATCTGTTTCCAAGTCCACGGCGTGAAGGTCAACCAATTTCTTACCATTACTACACCACAATGGTTAATCGTTGGGTTACTGATATAGGACTCGATAAATCCCAATATGGCACTCATTCCTTACGCCGTACCAAAGCTTCTTTGATCTATGCTAAAACCAAGAATCTTAGGGCTATTCAATTACTTCTTGGTCATGCTAAGTTAGAAAGCACGATTGAATACCTTGGCGTCGAGATTGAAGACGCGCTAAGGATTTCGGAGAGTTGTGAGACCTAAGGGAAGGATTCAAAATTGTATTTATATAAATTTCAAAGAGTTGACAAATACTCGGTAGCAAACTTGCTGGATACATCCCTTTATTTTGCGAAACCCGCCAACTTGAACGATCCTACAGAATCGCTCTTTAAATTAGAACTCCCAAATCGGGACGATAAATACTGTCCCGACTTAGAGCACTTCAAAAACATTGCAGCCCTATCTATGGCAGTCGATATGGAACGTCCATACGAGCTATCCGACTCCTTATTCCATTGGTCTTATTATGCTGATGGGCTGAGAGGCTTCTGTATGGTTTTTGATAAGCAGAGACTTGTTGAAGAATTCAACGATAAGACTTTAGTCCATGATTGTATAGCCTATCAGCCTATTTCGAACATTCTCATAGGCGATAATCTAATTACTGAAGATTGGGGACTAGAAGAAGTTCCGGGGAAAAACTTCAAACGTGACAATTTTGGAAGACTAGTTAACTCAGCATATATGAACAAACCTGACAGCTATGCAAATGAAAAGGAATATCGATTCATTAAAACTGGGGATGGCGAACTAAAGTACAATCACGCCAATGCTCTTCGAGAAGTGATCATTGGCTCTAAGATGTCCGACCATGACCGAAAACTATTGGAAAGTATCATCAAGTTGACTGGTCAAGGTTCAAAAATCAAGTATGCCAATATACGAAAGAATCGTTATCAAATTTTCATTGAGAATGATTTGGTTTTAGAGTCAGTTTAGGAGCTTTGCCGAAGATGAGTCAAAGCACCACTATCAATATGATTGAATCCGCCGATAAAATGTTGAATGTTGATGTAAGCGAACATGTATATCAATACATTGAAAGTCGTTTAGTTGAAGGTGGTATCACGATTGAACAGGGCGTCAATATTGCACGGATGGCATGCATTCTAGGTCTTAACCATAACGACGATTTCGATGAGCGTTACAAAGACTTGTTTAATATAGCTTCAAGTGATTAAAGATCTGCGATCTCGCTTTTGTCCCAAAAAGCTTCTAATTTAACTCGATTAATATCAATGCCACTGGCTAGCCGGATATATTTGGAAAATAAATGAAACTTAATTGGCAACACATAGCTATTCTTGTGATTTTTTGGGGGACATTAGTTAGCCCTATTGCATTTTATATTTATACCTTCGGTTTTGGCATCTGGGAAAGCAATGATGACTGGGGTCAAATGGGCAGTGCTATTGGAGGGCTTTACACTCCAATCCTATCTTTATTTACATTTATGCTCTTAGGTCTTCAATTGTATCGACAAAATCAGGTTGATCGACACAATCAAATAGCGTGGTTTATAGATCGAAGCCTAGAAGGTGGTGAAAAAGCATTGAAGTACATGGCAGAAATTTCTCAAGAAAAAAATATGGAGAATCAAACTGTTTTGGATGGCTTACTATCCACCATCAAGAATGGCACCCCAGAAGATGTAGTGTCCTATTTAGGTATGCCTGTCAATCAACGCTTTTTTTCAGCAGCTACTATATATTTTTCAAATCTTGAAGGGTTAAAAAACTCAAAGAACCTTAGCGCGCAACTTGCTTGTGAAGAGTTGAGGACAGAGGCTGCTATGTTGTTAGGTTACAATATGATGATACTCATTGAGCGAGAAGTCCTACGCGGCATGTTGTCTTATGGCCCATATTTTGATAACGAGTTATCAAAATAACGGAAAACTTAGGTCGCTTTTGTCCCAAACATAGAGAATCTGGTTAGCCCAAATCGCGCAGTAAGGTGCATAATTTTATTGATGCAGGTTACTTTGCCTGTTAACGCTAAGTTAGGGGTAGTATGACAAACTTTCTAAAGGCAAAAATCCAGACATAACCCTATCACTTTGTTCCCAGTAAGGCTGATTTTAAATGACCCAAGAGCCACAAAAAGAAATATCCAAAGAAATACTTCAATATTTTCAAGCGATTCATAGAGAACTAAACAAGTTCGAGTTCGGTTCAAGCAAACGAGCTAACGTAGCTGTGCCTCTTTTTAATATAGCGATTGAGCATTGTATTTCTATCTGTGTATTAGAGAAAGAGTATCTACCATCATCAATGGCAGCTTTAGCTAGACCCGCAACTGAAGCTTACCTGAGGGCAATGTGGGTAGCATACTGTGTTGATGAGCAAGAGATAAAACACGATAGTTCAATGCACTTCCCGAAGCGTATTAATAAACTAATTGAACTGGTTGAAGATGCAATACCAACCTTCAAAAGCACTGCATTCCTCTCAACCAAGCTTTCCCCTCTTGTCGTTGAACAGAATGACTATACTCACAATGGTATTCAATCAATCTCAGCTCAATACAGTGACGATACCTTAACAAATCTCAGATCAGCAGAGTATAGTAAGCCCTTTCTAAATTTAGCTGTTGCTCTATCAGGCTTAGCAATCGGAGAACTAACGCAATTCCATATAGGTTGTAAAAAGATGGATATTGATGAAATCATTGAACGACAAAGAGCGGTTTTCTCTTCTTAATGAAGTCGTCCTCAAAAAGTTACGTGGCAAACTATTTAGAGCTAGATATTTAGCGCTTTCCGAGCTAGCAATTGATGTCCAATCGTTGTTAGCCCATTGTCAAAATGGACTTGTTGTTCAAGATACAGTTAAAAGAAAAATTAAGAACCTAGTTTAGATTCGAGATAGATGGCACTAATGTAGGACTATCACTAAGTCGCTTTTGTCCCAAAGCGGGTCTCGATTCCAGACGAATTAACACTAGCTTGGGTATCAAATGAACTAGCTTCTATTCCAACGCAATATTATGGGCATGATTTACATTACAAACCAGAGTTACGCTGTGTGCTATTGACTCTCCCAAAGAGTTTAATTGTAAGGGCTTTGTTATTACACCATTGGCACCAGCATCAACGAATGCTATCGCTGTTTCTTTGGTAACATCAGCGGTACAACCAAGAATAACCCCTTGATAAGCATACTCATTTCGTATTAATTCTGTCGCTTCTATGCCTCCCATATGTGGCATTTGATGATCCATCAAGATTACGTCAAAAGAACATTGGCGTACTCTTTCAGCAGCTTCTTTACCGTTAGATACAATAGAAGTAGTAAGCCCTAGCTTTTCACACAAGCGTTTAGCAACAAGTTGATTAATCCGGTTATCCTCAACGATAAGGACTGACTTACCGGAAAAGTCTTCTTCGTTTGAGATCTTTCTTTTATCTTGGAAGGTGGCTCCTCTTGGGCTTGTCACTTTTGCTACAAAGCAACTTCCTGAACCTAACTCACTTGTGACTGTAATATCCCCACCCATTGATAAACATAATTTTTTTACTATGGATAAACCTAACCCTGTACCTCCAAATTCGTGCATCGTTCTAACATCCGCTTGTTCGAACGCATTAAAAATACCGTTTAAACGATGTGATGGTATACCAACTCCAGTATCAGAGACTTGAATAAAAAGCTCACTTTTTTCATTGTCATATTTTAAAATAACTTTAACCTGCCCATCAGAGGTAAACTTAATGGCATTCCCCACCAAGTTGTAAATAATTTGACGTATACGAGCTTTATCTCCGACTAAAACAAGATCTTCAGGCAAACTACTGGTATCGAATATAAGCTGAAGGTTTTTGTCAGAAGACAGCGGATAAAAAGAGTTTTTTATTGGTATCAATAGCTTGTTTAGTTCGAACTCTTCCTCAACAAAAACTAGATTTCCTTGTTCTAGATTTGAAAAATCAAGAATTTCGTTTATGACTGCCATTAGGTGTTCACCTGACTCTAAAAGCGTGTCTAAGTGTGTCTGAATAGTTGAATCTTTATTGTCAGAGATGAGTAACTGCGTCATTCCTATAACACCATTCATTGGGGTTCTTATCTCATGACTCATTGTTGCTAAAAACATAGACTTAGCTAAGCTGGCTTCCTCCGCCTTATTTACAGCCCCTTGTAACGCTAACTTGGTTTTTTTCAATTCTATAATGTAGTGGTTAAGGTAAAGGAACACGACAGAGAAGACTAAAATAATCAATAGTATCAAGGTATAAACGGTTGCTTCGCTGGTTAAGAATATGTTGTCCATCAAACGTTCGTGAACATGTTCCGCTGCTTCATCCATCTCTTCTGAAAAAACTTGTTTCTCTAATTCGTTTAATAAAGATTCTGATACAGTTTGTTGTTTTGCTTTAAGTATTTTCTCAAGTAATGCCAATTGTCTATCAGCAGTTTTTACATACTCATCAACTACAGAAGGAAGTGAATTGCCTAACCAAAGCATTTGAGGAAATCTAACGTTAACGTCATTGCTAGCTTCCTTTAAAGTGTTTAACTCGTAAGTTAGCTCTTGTACTTCAGAAAGTAGTTTATTTATCTTGTAGTCAACGTCTTCTGGCTGAGTTAGATGAACATAGCTTCTCATATGGACAAGGCTTGCTGAATGGGCAACGTGCGAGCTTTCAATAGCCTCTAGAAGAGAGTTTTGAGTTTTAAATGAAAAGAATAAACTGAGAGTTATGCCCAATGCTAACGCAATTAAAGTTTCCATAACGTTGAACATTGGTGAGTGTTCATTATTCACTTGAGTCCTCCAGATGGAATTCATGGATAACAGGTATAGAGCTTTCTTTTTCAATATAATCAAAAAAGCAAGCAACCATAAATAGCCAGACAATTAATGCTATCCATACAAATACGCTTGTCTTATTCACCTTCCGGCACCTCTCTTTTTCCATATGCATAAAGTTTAGAAGAGCAAAGCCTCAGTAGCCATTCAATTTTTGTGACTAAAGTCAACGGAAAGAAAATGATATGGGTATGAAACGCTTAAAGTTGTTGGAGTAAGGCGCTTCTGTCCCTGAGCGCTAGAAACAGGTGCTCGCAAGCATCGAAATACACAGACTAAGACACTCTGTCCCAATCAGAGTCAAACATTATTATACGTTACTGATTGAGACAGGCTTTCAATTAATAAGAAGTTATCCTTTGTAATACTCAGTGTGAGCACACTTCGGGCATGGTGGTAAAGTATCATCATGATCATCTAAGTCGACTTGTTGACCGCATTTCTTACAGGTATAACTACCTTTACCCGGTTTTTCTCCTGTTGTAGCCATCATTGCTCTCCATATATTTAATTAGACTTCGCTGTACACTCAGGCGCTAGACCCGAACTAAAACAAATATACAATTAAGCACACATGTGAAATGTGACTAAGTTCGTTTTTCAAACGTTTGTATCAATAGAGCTAAGGCACTTTTGTCCCTAATAACTATGTTATTCGAGATATCGCAGCCAAGAGACGACTATTGATTACCCACCGAAGGAGCGCGATTCTTTGGGCAGTATTCAACCTACGAATTAGATATCTACCAACTCGGCAATTTTCTCTGCTACAACTTCCATTGAATCCTCAGAAGTATCCAAACCTGTTCTGGATGCTAGCATGGGGCTGACATTTCGTAGGGCTTCATAAGATGTGTTATGTACAATTGGAATAAGTTGGTTGCCAGCTAATAGTGTTGAAAGTTCTTTGTCGGCGACACTCTCTTTTGGAAGCCGCTCCAACATCGCTGGAGTCACCAATACAAGTCCTATTCGAGAGTTGGCCAATCCCTTATCGATAGCGCGCATCATCGGCACACCAAGTCCAAGATCCTTTTCGCTAAACCAAACTTTAACACCTGCTGCTTCAAGTAAATCATGCAATTCTTTAGCTGCGTCTTTACGGTCGCCCCATGCATGGCACAAGAATACATCTCGAAGATCTGGTTGTTGTGCTGCACGAGTCTCGACAGTTTCGCGTATCGGTGTAAGAGACTGAATTTGAGCGGATGTATAAGATACAGAAGAGCCTGATTTAGACCAACTTGGCTTTTTACTGCTACTTGTTTCGCTACTACTAATGCGAGATGGAGACTAAGATGAGGTTGAGTATGAACTGTAACCTCCACTTCCATAACGACTATAGCGTCCACCACATGCCGGGCAATTAGCTGCGGCGGCCGCTGAACGATGTCCTCTTGATGGTGCTGTGCATCTAGCCAATTGTTTACCTCTCTGTTCAAATGAGTATTAATGTAACCTTCGCAAGGTATTACGACCGAAAAACACAACATATAGTGTGTCATCAGTCTCACAATGGAATATACGGGGTAACAAAAACCATATTCAAGATAAGGGGGCTTAAAGTTTTGTCTAGATATCAGATTAGTGAATCTTATCTCATTTATATGAAATTGATATTTATGAGGATTACAACCAACATATCGATTCAGCTATCGATAGCTTTTAAGATCTCGTCACTATTTGCAAATATAAACAAAAGAAATTGAAAACTAACTCGCTTGATGACTCAAATCGCTTTTGTCCCAGAGTGTACTATCCAGCATTTTGGCAAAGTCATGACTGATATCTTAGTAATAATTTACATCTAGTTCGTTTAGTATCCTTAGGAGTTTCTTTCTCGCATTAATCACTGATTCCGCTTGATACTTAAAGCCTATATTTGTGAAAAACTCTGCTACACACTCTGCTGCGTCATACAAGGTTTCAACCTGTTTCTTACCTGATTCTCTTCTCTTCCACATAACTTCTTTAGTCTCATAAAGCCTGTCACAAAACAAACCTACGAATAACATTGATATCATGCTTTTATTTTTTATAACTTGTCTTTTATAAGTCTCAGAACGTATGTTGATAGGCAGGTAGTATGTGTATATATCTTTTAGGGTTTTTATCGGCATTTGTTTCTTGAATAGATATGACTTTATATACTCCATAGTGGCATCAAACATAGCTTCGTCAATTTCTTTTGGTAAAGCGACAAGGTGGAAACCTTGCATTGTATGTCCTTCAATCACTGATAACGATTCATCACCATCGTAATAGAAACCTTCTATACATGAACCGAGTGCTAAGTTTTTTTCGGTCATGGAGTTCCAGTCATCAATCGCCATCTGAGCTTTATCTGGTTCTATCTCTTCATTCAGTAAAGACTCATTGCTATTCCAGTATTGTTTCTGTTCTTCACTCATACTAGGCGATAAATTTGGAGAGAAATTTGCGTCTGAAATCATTCGATTCCAAAGAAAGTCTACATAAATTTTGAGAGTTTCATGGGGATAACTTTCCCCTTTGTTCAATATGGTACTCCAAGATAGGCTAAGTGCTGGCAGGACACCTCTCTCGTCACGAGTCATTTCCCAAATATAATTTATAGTCGCTTCATGCTCCTTTGGATACTTTTGAAAAAAACTACGCAAATACCCCTTGTACTCATAAACACTTCCACAGTGGCGTATAGCTATCAAATCAAATAAAGCTTCTCTAAAGCGTAACTCATCTCCTGCTTCAAAGGGCAGTTCGCTATTTTTCTTCAGCATATCAAATATCGAGTCAAAGGATTCTTTTAGTGCCTTAATTTTTTCATACCATCCATTTTTCACGGCCTGCCAAACAACTATCTCAGATGTCAATCGCTCGTCGATGAAGTCAGTCATATTTTTTTCGTGTGGGGGTATTCGTGGCATAGCTGCTCTTCCTAAAATACAAACCAGAAACAAATCAATTCATCAAGCATTGCTTGGGGTGCCCGTTGCGTACCTAGCGATACTTATTGGTTCATCATATATTAAATCTGACGAAAAGATGAATATCCAAATTCAAAAATGAACTTTCAGAGTGATAAGAGACGCCGCTTTGAAGTTTTATAAATCCAACTGTGTCTTATGAGGAAACTAGAAATGGCTGTAGGTAGACATTATCGCGCAGAATGTGAACTACGCGCTGTAGACAGGATGAAACGCTATAATATTAGTGAAACTGAACTCGTACTAGAAGTTTCACAGGATATTCCCGGAGAAGATAGGCTAGCAGCTATGTCACAAGCGATTGGAATGGTACGTTCAGTTCAGAATATAAACGACGGCTCAACTCCACTAAAAAATTCAGTTGATAAAATTTTGGCAAATAGGAAAAAGCTTGGGTTAAATCTCGATGGTACTGTTCCGGCTTAATCTATCAATACTCCTTTAATCACTAACTAGCTAAGTATCTCTATTTAGCTAGTTATCTTCTAAACGGGAATGAATAAAAACTTGTTCAGCGGTGTGGTTATAAGGCGCTTTTGTCCCCGAAGTTACCTAGCAGCCCTTGTCTGAAATCTCATTATCAACGCATAAATATTAACAACGTAACATGAGGGAAATTTGTCGAAATTACAATTAATTGAAAGTACGAATTTGTTCAACAAAGCTGATAAAGGGGCATTTTTAATTCACATGATTAATCCGTCTGGAGTAACATCGTTGACTGGTAGAACGGCTCCCTGCTATCGCAAAACACCGACCGAAAATCATCAAGTGTTTCAACAACGAAAACGACACGCAAGTTCTCTATGCGCCGAACAGTTAGCCGAGTACGCAGCCACCCTGCATAGGCTGAATCTCGCAGAACATCGACATCATAGAACCAGACCCACACGGGGTGATCACTCTCTCCAATAGAGGAATTCAATATCTTTGACCACTTATAGTCCTCCCTGTGCATACCTAGATTAATTGTTACCACTGATATACCGAGTGAACAATTAACCCGGTTAAAATTCTGAATGAACTGTTCAGACAGGTTTTCTCGTAACACGTAATGGCGGTGCATATGCATCTCCCATGTTGCGCGTACGTATCGTTCTGGCCCTGCCTCATAGTCATTGAACCTAACATCGAGATCTTCCAGTTTCCGCAATTTGTTCTCCATCAACGACCTCTATTGCTTTTGTCCATAAACTTTCATTGTGAATTCCTGCCGTTGATAACAATTAATCATTCCTTGGGTGTTAGCAAGCCAGTACCAAATAACAACTAAGTAGTAGCTGAAAATTATAGCTGTCCTTTAGGAAACTGGGCAATTACTAAAGTCATTGAATTTTCATCATAATACTGTGTAACTAAAGCCACACACTCCAATGTACAAAAGTTGCATCTCCCCATTTTGAGTTAAATAAAAGTGTTAACTTTTGTCTTTCCACATACAAATGTTACATTGTTAACTATTGTCTTGTGCAAATATTGGTAAAACTCCCTATGGAACCTTTATTTATGGAGCCCTTCTCACTCACACACACATACATGCTGCTTGATCTAAAACGAACTAAGGGTGATCTGCCTACACCCGTCAAATACTACAACCCAGATATTGCTCAAGAGTATAAGAAGATAGAAGCAGCTGCAGAGCAAAGGCTACTTTCGATGCTGCCAGAGGAGTTTCAAGACGACTTCGCGCCTTTCTTAATCTCCGGCACCGCCAGTAAAGAAGAGCAGAACATCGTAAAACAAGCCGACACTATCTGCGCTTATCTCAAATGTTTAGAAGAACTCAGTGCAGGCAACCATGAGTATGAACAAGCCAAACGTCGGCTAGAAGAGACTCTCGAACAGCGCAAAAGTCCTGAAATGGACTACTTTCTCACCACCTTTGCCCCAAGCTTTGAATTATCACTAGACGAGATAAGCTAGCTGGGTATAAGTTGCTTGTAATTAGTTAAATAAAATCAATTTGATAGGTGATATTTTGAATTCTCAACTCGAATCCTCTTTTGTACTCGAACAAGAGTGGCAACATCGAAATGACGATGAACACAAAATAAGACGTGATGATCACCGCAGCCCTTATCAACGAGACCGAGCACGCGTACTTCACTCTGCCGCTTTCCGTCGACTACAAGCGAAAACTCAAGTGCACGGCACCACGGTTAATGACTTTCACCGCACGCGCTTAACTCATTCGCTAGAAGCAGCGCAGCTTGGCACTGGTATTGTTGCGCAGCTCAAGAAAAAGCAACCTGAGTTTCGAGACCTTCTGCCTTCAGATAGCCTAATTGATTCTTTATGCCTAGCTCACGACATCGGCCACCCACCTTATGGACATGGTGGTGAAGTCGCACTCAACTACATGATGCGTGAACACGGTGGCTTTGAAGGCAATGCCCAAACGTTTCGCATTGTCACACAGCTAGAGCCTTATACTGAACATCATGGGATGAACCTGTCTCGACGTACACTATTAGGGTTAATCAAATACCCTTCACTACTCAGTGAAGTGAAGGCAAAAGAACAACCAGAACCCGTTAAGCACCAGCGACAACTTCGTGCCAAAGACTGGATGCCCGCGAAAGGTATCTACGATCATGACGAAGCACTCTTCAACTGGGTACTTGAGCCGCTCTCAGCTAACGATCAACAACTTCTCAAACAGAAGAGAAAATTACATACAGAGCCACTAGAACATAACAAGACCAAGTACAAATCACTCGACTGCTCCATCATGGAGCTTGCGGACGACATCGCCTACGGTGTACATGATTTGGAAGATGCGATCGTGCTTGGTTCAGTGACTAAAGCACAGTGGATTGAATCGGCTTATCCGCAGTTAAAAGAGATGGCTGATCCGTGGATCTGTGAGCACCTAGACTCCATCACAGAGATGTTGTTCTCTGGCGAGCAATACCGCAGAAAAGATGCCATTGGTGGGATTGTTAACGCGCTGCTGACGAGTATCTCGATTAAGCCCGTTGAAGAAAGTTTTGAGAACGCACTGCTTGCCTACAATGCCGTATTGGAACCAAGCATGGATGCCACCCTCGACAAGCTGAAACACTTCGTCAGCGAATTCGTGATTCAAGTGCCGCAGGTTCAAGTTATTGAGTACAAAGGTCAGCAGATCATCATGGATATGTTTGAAGCCTTCAGCGCCGATCCTGAACGCCTGTTGCCCCTGCCAATCAAGAAGCAATGGCTACAACATCAAGATGAATCCAGAAAGATGCGCGTAATTGCTGATTACATCTCATCAATGACCGACGATCTTGCTCAGAAGATGCACCAACAGCTGTTTTCAGCACATACAGAGTTCTAGACGTAATCGCGGTACTTAGACTCACCGAATTTAGACAAATATTGGTGAGATTACGCTAAGTAGTTTTTCTCAAATACGCCCGGCGGCATTTGATTGATTTGAAACTGAATCATTTGGTCAAATGCCGTTAGCAGCGGACTGAAATCTCGGCCATCTTCTAACAGGCTCAGCAAATGATAGCCAGCTTCAACTGTTGAAAGGCTGTTTTCACTGGGTGCTTTGCGAATTCGATAATTACCTTTGAGATCTTTTGGTAAGTGGACCGTGTTCAACGCATGCAAGTTACTCGACACTTGCCACATCTTGAATGCTTTCTTCCACGTCCCATCCAATAAAATCACACGTAGCTTTTTATTAGGGCGTGTTACAGATTCAACTGGCGCAGAGTGTTCACTTGGGTACAAAATCACGTGCTGATATTGCGTATCAGCCAGCATGGCATTCAGTTGTTCATTGTCTGAAAAATCTTCACCGACGATCGTCACACTGTTTTTTAAAGATAACGAGAGGATACGCGCGGTTCCCATCGGACGATGCTCTTCTGATGGGTGCTGAAGAATGATAAGCTCAACGTTCGACTCTAGTGGTGTAACCCACTGACAAATACAAGCTTTCAACGCCTTGCTGCATTGGGGGCAATAACGAGACATGGATGTAATGTGTACCCTGTTTTAATTTTCGCTTCACTTTTATGCGTCATATTCCAACTAGAGCCAGTGCAGGCTTGGGTCGTTTGGGATAAAAGTGCGATTGTCGATGGACAATGGTGGCGGATCCTAACAGGAAACTTTTCACATACCAACTACTCACATCTGCTAATGAATCTAGCAGGCTTGTGGATCATCAGTTATCTGTTTCAACCCACGCGAAAACAACTTATCTCTGCGTTAGCTATGATCAGTTTAATCACTGGATTGGCTTTGTTGCTTTCAAGCATTCAGATTTATGTAGGCTTATCGGGAACACTGCATGGATTGTTTGGCTTATTCGCGCTCAGAGAGGCTTTAAACGGCAGGAAATCGAGTTGGCTGTTGGTATCAGGATTAGTCGCTAAAATCGCTTGGGAGCAATTTGTAGGCCCTTCCAGCACGACTGGTGAGCTAATTAACGCGAGAGTGGCTATTGAAGCCCACCTAGCAGGTGCACTGGCAGGCGGCTTCCTAGCTATCATTTCATTGGTAATGAGCAAAAAAACGAACTAAAGCTGTATTCTTTCGCGATTCTTCTCAACCGTTGCTTCACCAATCCCTTTGACACTCACCAAGTCGTCAGCACTAGCAAACGCTCCGTTCTCAGTTCTATAGTCGACAATATCTTTGGCTTTCTTATCACCCACACCTACCAGTAACGCTGATAGCTCTTCTGCGGTCGCGGTATTAATGTTTACCGTAACCTCAATGCCATCATAAAGTTCGGCCTTAGTTGGGCTGTCTGCGAGTGCTGTAGGGCTTAAAAACATCAGAAGTGAAAGAAGTAGTGTTGAATATAGAGTGCGCATAATCCATTCCTTTGTGAAAAAAGGTAACTTATGCGTTTGCAGCAAGAGATAACATAATCGCCAGATAAAAATAAAGCGGGTCACCTAAGTAACCCGCTTTGTTATACATCTTATTTTCATCAGCTTGCTTGTTGGCTCACAAATATGATTTGTGGCTAACTAGCAAGACAATTGATGATTACTGACCTTGACCTACTACGTAGTATTCAACGTCTGCGTTTTTGCGTAGTACGTTTAATACGTTAGTTAGATCTTGCTGGTTACCAACACGCTCCAACTGAGCACCAATTTGAGTGCTGTAAGCTGGGTTGATTTCAGCTGTTACTTTAGACAGCTCTACAACAACGATGTTGCCTTCTTGGTCTTTAGATTGACCGAATACCACTTGGCCTTTTTCTGGCTTAGCTAGAGCAAATACAGAAGCCGCTAGTGGAGAGTTGCGGTCAATGGTCTCAAGTTCTGTGAACTCAAGGTTGTTATCCGCTAGTACTGCTTCGTTACCAGCTTTAAGATCGTTGACTAGAGAAACACCTAGCTCAACAGCTTGCTCTTCCGCTTTTACAGCAGATAGCGCAGCCACAACTTGATCTTTCACTTCTTCAAGAGGAAGAACCGTCTCGTCACGAGTCTCTTCAACACGTACAACAATGACGTGCTCAGGAGCCACTTCGATAACTTCAGAGTTTAGGCCATCTTCTTTCACTTCAGGGCTCAAGATAGCTTGCATAACTGCAGGCGTCATCAGAACTTCTGGAGCATCAGCTTGAGAGATGAAATCAGTTGTTGTGATCTTAGCATTGATAGCTTCTGCAGAATCGTCTAGCGAGTCTGGGAATTCAAACGCTACTTTTTCTAGCTCAGTTTGCATTTCGTAGAACTGGTCTACTGCGTGTTGGTCTAGAAGTTCTTGCTTAATCTCTGCCGCTACTTCTGCGTATGGCTGAGATTCAGGCGCTTTTAGTTCGTCTAGCTTGATGATGTGGTAACCGAAGTCAGACTTAACTAGGCCAGTTGTATCACCAACATTCTGAAGAGCGAAAGCTGCGTCTTCGAAAGCAGGGTCCATCACATCACGTTCGATCCAACCTAAGTCACCGCCAACATCTGCACTGCCGAAGTCGTCAGATTTCTCTTCTGCTAACGTAGCAAAGTCAGCGCCTGCATTTAGCTCGTCTAGGATTGACTGAGCTTTTGCTTCGTCGTCGCCTTCAACAAGAATGTGGCTCACTTTACGTTGCTCTGCCGTTGAGTACTTGTCTAAGTGTTCTTGGTAGTATTTTTGTGCTTCTTCGTCGCTCACTTCTAGCTGTGACTTAAGTGCTTCAGCAGAAAGTTCAATGTAAGACACTTTAGCTTGCTCTGGACGAGTGTACGCTAGAGGGTTTTCAGTGTAGTACTGTTCGATCTGCTCATCAGTTAGCTCAACGTCTTTCGCAAGGTCAGCAACAGAAAGAGTCACTGTGCGAATGTCACGAGTTTGAGCGATTAGCTTGCTTTGTGTGTCGATTTCGCCTTGAAGAACGAATTCACTGCCTTGAAGTGCTGTCACAAGCTGGTTGCGCATTAGGTCACGACGCATGTATTCAGCGAAGCTTTCTGCGCTGAAACCTGCACGGCGTAGAGCTGCTTGGTAAACTTCTTGGTCGAATTGACCCGCAGTTTGGAACTGAGGCATTTCTAGAATCATTGTACGGATTTGAGAATCGCTGATTCGTAGGCCTAGAGACTCTGCTTGCTGCTCAAGTAGAACGTCGTTGATCATGCGATCAAGTACTGATTTACGGAAAGACTCTACGTACGCAGGGTCTGCAAGCATTTGAGCGAAGTAATCGCCAAGTTGAGATTGCATGCGATTACGTTCGTTTTGGTAAGCTTGTTCGAACTCACCACGACCGATTTCTGTATTGCCAACTTTAGCTGCTGCGTTGTTACCGCCACCGGTGATGTAGCTGCCTACACCTGCGAATACGAATGACAGGATAATCAACCCAAGGATAATTTTTACCGCGATGCTATTCACGCCTTCGCGTAATCGATCCATCATAATTTAAGTGCTCTCCGGATATGAAGCATTGGCTTCAAAATAAAAATCTATTCACGCGATATTATCAGAAAAAGAAATGCGCATCAGTAGGATGCGCATAATTTAAATTAGTTCAATGTGCTTCGCACATATACTGTTTAAGAATGAAACATCATTTTTCAAACAGTAAACGCATTTTACTGCCTTCCCCTCTTTAAAATCGAGGTTTCAGCAGTAGAAATTAGTTACATGCGTCTTTAAGTGCTTTACCCGCTTTGAAGCCAGGTACTTTAGCTTCTGCGATTTGGATCTCTTCACCAGTTTTTGGGTTACGACCTGTACGAGCAGCACGAGTACGAACACTGAAAGTACCAAAGCCAACAAGTGCAACTTGGTCACCTGATTGTAGCGTTGTGCCAACTGCTTCGATGAAAGCGTCTAGAGCGCGACCAGCTGAAGCTTTAGAGATGTCTGCGTTTTCTGCGATTGATTCTACTAGTTGTGTTTTATTCACTGTTTTTCCCCTATGTGTCATCTGTGACTACTTCTCGATGACTGTACGTTCCATTTTGGTTTTAATTTAGCCGCAACCCTTATTGCAAAAGGGCTGCCGCTTTGATCAATAACTTAGCGTCCAAAAAAAACGCTGACAAGCCTTTTCGGGCCTATCAGCGTAATTCTTTACTTATTTTTGCTATGCATCACTATTTTTTCACGTCAAACTCGACCCCTGACGGATCTCGTTCTAGCGCTACTTTCAGTACTTCGTCAATCCACTGAACTGGGATCACCTTCAAGTCAGCGATTACGTTGTCTGGAATCTCTTCCAAATCACGCTCATTGTCTTTCGGAATCAGTACCGTTTTGATGCCGCCACGGTGTGCTGCAAGCAGTTTTTCTTTCAAGCCACCGATAGGTAAAACTTCACCACGAAGGGTAATTTCACCTGTCATACCGACCTCAGCTTTAACAGGGTTACCCGTCAAGCTAGACACTAAGGCAGTACACATTGCGATACCCGCACTTGGACCATCTTTCGGTGTTGCACCTTCAGGTACGTGAACGTGAATGTCGCGTTTCTCATAGAAATCTGAGTTAATACCCAGTTTTTCTGCACGAGAACGAACGACCGTCATCGCAGCTTGAATCGACTCTTTCATCACATCGCCAAGAGAACCGGTTTGCGTTAGCTTACCTTTACCCGGCATTGCTTCGGTTTCGATAGTCAGCAAGTCACCACCAACTTGAGTCCACGCTAGGCCTGTTACTTGACCAATACGGTTGCTCTCATCCGCTTTACCGAAGTCGTGACGTTGAACGCCTAAGTACTCTTTCAGGTTATCCATGTTAACCGTTACAGACTTAAGGTCGCTGTCTAGCAAGATGTTCTTCACTGCTTTACGACAGATCTTAGAGATTTCACGCTCTAGGCTACGTACACCCGCTTCACGCGTGTAGTAACGAATAATGCCGATGATTGCAGAGTCTTCAATCTCAATCTCATGAGGTTTTAGACCGTTGCGCTTAACTTGCTTATCTAGCAGGTGGCTCTTAGCAATATTCAGCTTTTCATCTTCTGTGTAACCAGACAGGCGAATCACTTCCATACGGTCCAATAGTGGACCAGGAATGTCCATCGAGTTCGATGTTGCCACGAACATAACGTCTGACAGATCGTAATCTACTTCTAGGTAGTGATCGTTAAACGCGTTGTTTTGTTCTGGATCCAGTACTTCAAGAAGTGCTGAAGATGGGTCGCCACGCATATCAGAAGACATCTTATCGATCTCATCCAATAGGAACAGTGGGTTCTTAACACCAACTTTAGACATCTTCTGGATTAATTTACCCGGAAGAGAACCAATGTAGGTACGACGGTGACCACGAATCTCAGCCTCATCACGAACGCCACCTAGTGCCATACGCGTGTACTTACGACCTGTAGCAGCCGCGATAGAGCGACCTAATGACGTTTTACCCACACCAGGAGGACCAACAAGACAAAGGATTGGACCTTTCAGCTTATTGATACGGTTCTGTACCGCCAAGTACTCAAGAATACGTTCTTTAACACGCTCTAAGCCGTAGTGATCTTCGTTTAAGGTCTCTTCCGCTTTCGCTAGATTCTTCTTAACTTTTGAGCGCTTAGCCCAAGGAACGCCAACCATCCAATCGATGTAGCTACGTACTACTGTTGCTTCAGCAGACATAGGCGACATCATTTTCAGTTTTTGCAGTTCTTGCTCGGTTTTTTCACGAGCTTCTTGAGGCATTTTTGACTCTTCGATCTTCTTCTTCAGAGTCTCGAATTCATCAGGAGCGTCGTCCATCTCGCCAAGTTCTTTCTGAATCGCTTTCATTTGCTCATTCAGGTAGTACTCACGCTGAGATTTTTCCATCTGCTTCTTAACACGACCACGGATGCGTTTTTCAACCTGCAGGATATCAATTTCTGATTCCATTTGGCCCATCAGGAACTCCAGACGCTCAGTCACATCTAGAATTTCTAGTACGTGCTGTTTGTCTACAAGTTTAAGTGGCATGTGTGCTGCGATGGTATCTGCAAGACGAGCAGCTTCATCAATCCCATTCAGAGAGGTTAGAACCTCTGGTGGAATCTTTTTGTTTAGCTTAATAAAGCCTTCGAATTGATTGATCGCACTGCGAACAACCACTTCTTGTTCTTTTTCGTCAAGTTCTGAGGTAACAACGTATTCGGCATCCGCTAGGAAAAACTCACTCTCTTTAAATTGGTGAATTTTTGCACGTTGCTGACCTTCAACAAGTACTTTAACTGTACCATCAGGGAGCTTAAGTAACTGAAGAATGGTAGCGACGGTACCTACTTTAAATAGGTCGTCAATTGAAGGCTCATCAGTGTCCGCTTCTTTCTGCGCAACAAGTAGTACTTGTTTGTTAGCTTCCATTGCCGACTCTAGGCAAGTAATCGATTTTTCACGACCAACAAACAATGGAATAACCATGTGTGGGTAAACCACTACATCACGTAGAGGTAGCACGGGGATTTCGATACGCTCGGAACGTTCCAAGTTCATATATTTCTCTCTTCCGCTTTAACTTATAAAGCAGTATATGGGGCTTAAACGACTGGATTCAATGGAAGAATAAAAAAAAGGAGGTAATTGCTTACCTCCTTTTTCAATTTGAGTGACTTGTCTAAAAAAGACCTACTCTGCAACAGCTGCTTGGTTATCTGAGTTGCTGTAAATCAATAGTGGTTCTGACTCACCATTGATTACCGACTCATCAATCACAACCTTGCTTACATCAGTTGAAGATGGCAGTTCGTACATCGTTTCTAGCAGAACACCTTCCAAAATAGAACGTAGACCACGAGCACCCGTTTTACGGCTCATCGCTTTCTTAGCAATCGCACGTAACGCGTCTTCGCGGAACTCAAGCTCTGTATCCTCTAGCTCAAATAATGCTGCGTACTGTTTAGTAAGTGCATTCTTTGGTTCACAAAGGATTTGGATTAGCGCTTCTTCATCCAGCTCTGTTAGTGTTGTCGTAACAGGTAGACGACCAATGAATTCTGGAATTAGACCGTACTTCACTAAATCTTCAGGTTCTACTTGAGTGAACAGTTCACCAATAGTTTTGGTTTCGTCTTTTGAACGCACTTCAGCGCCAAAACCGATACCTGAACCTGTCTCTACACGTTGTTCAATCACTTTATCTAGGCCGGCAAATGCACCGCCACAGATAAATAGAATCTTAGACGTGTCCACTTGCAAGAACTCTTGCTGTGGATGCTTACGACCACCTTGTGGTGGAACAGAAGCAACTGTACCTTCAACAAGTTTTAGTAGAGCTTGCTGTACACCTTCACCAGACACGTCACGCGTGATTGATGGGTTTTCAGCTTTACGAGAAATCTTATCGATTTCATCGATGTAAACAATGCCGCGTTCCGCTTTCGCTACGTCGTAATCACATTTCTGAAGCAACTTCTGGATGATGTTTTCAACATCTTCACCCACGTAACCCGCTTCGGTTAGTGTGGTTGCATCCGCCATTGTGAAAGGAACGTCTAGGAAACGAGCCAGTGTTTCAGCCAGTAGTGTTTTACCACTACCAGTAGGACCGATAAGAAGAATATTACTCTTACCTAGTTCTACGCCTTCAGCTGTCGTATCACCATTACGTAAACGCTTGTAGTGGTTATATACTGCAACTGCTAGCACTTTTTTCGCGTATTCTTGACCGATTACATAGTCATCAAGGTGCTCACGAATCTCACGCGGCGTTGGCAGCGCTTCAGACTCTTTCTTAGGAAGAACATCTTTGATTTCTTCACGAATAATGTCGTTACAAAGATCGACACATTCATCACAAATGTAAACAGAAGGACCTGCGATTAACTTGCGAACTTCGTGCTGGCTTTTGCCACAGAAAGAGCAGTAAAGCAGTTTACCGCTACCACCCTCTTTGCTTTTATCTGTCATTCGCTAACCTCTTAGCCTTTACTCTCTATGGTTTGAGTGTATATCAATTTGCATCACTTTGCGTCAAACAATTGCCCTGCAATTATTGACCGCGGTGATTAAGAACTGAATCCACTAAACCGTATTCTACTGCTTGATCAGCAGACATGAAATTGTCACGATCTGTATCACGCTCAACAACTTCTAGAGGCTGGCCTGTGTGCTCTGCCAATAGTTTGTTTAGCTTCTGTTTGATCGTTAGGATCTCTTGCGCGTGAATCTGAATATCAGACGCTTGGCCTTGGAAGCCGCCAAGTGGCTGGTGAATCATTACACGTGAGTTTGGAAGCACGTGACGCTTACCTGGAGTACCACCCGCTAGTAAGAATGCACCCATAGAGCAAGCTTGCCCCATACATACTGTGCTCACGTTTGGCTTGATGAACTGCATTGTGTCGTAGATAGACATGCCTGCTGTTACGCTACCGCCAGGTGAGTTGATGTAAAGGTAGATATCTTTGTCTGGGTTTTCAGATTCCAAGAAAAGCAGTTGAGCCACGACAAGATTTGCCATGTGGTCTTCCACTTGACCTGTTAAGAAAATGATTCGTTCTTTTAATAGACGAGAATAAATATCGTAAGAACGTTCACCACGGGAAGTCTGTTCAACCACCATAGGAACTAGTGCGTCCATAATCGATGGCATTGTATTTTTTTCTTGGTAGCTCATATTCTTATGTCCCTAAAATAAATGGCCCGAATGATAAAATCATACGGACCATTGTTAGCAGAATTGTCGACCGTACGTCAACCTTCTACGTCAGATATTACTATATTAAGCAGGTTGCTGATTCATTAGCTCGTTGAAGCTAACTTCTTTATCAGAAACTTGAGCTTTAGCGATGATTGCATCAATAGCTTGCTCTTCTAGAGCAACGTTGCGCATGTTGTTCATCATTTGCTCGTTTTGCTCGTAGTAAGCAATAACTTCAGATGGATCTTCGTATGCTGTAGCCATCTCTTCGATGATAGCTTTAACTTTCTCGTCGTCAGCTTTTAGCTCTTCAGTCTTGATTACTTCACCAAGTAGAAGACCTACAACTACGCGACGTTTAGCTTGCTCTTCGAACAGCTCACGTGGAAGTTGGTCAGCAGCTTCAGTGTTGCCACCGAAACGTTGAGCAGCTTGTTGACGTAGAACACCGATCTCTTGATCGATTAGAGCAGAAGGTACGTCGATGTTGTTTTCGTTAACTAGACCGTCGATAGCTTGCTCTTTGATGCGGTTCTTAACAGCTTGCTTAAGCTCACGCTCCATGTTCTTACGAACTTCAGCTTTAAGACCTTCAACGCCGTCAGTTGCGCCGAACTTAGCAACGAATTCTTCGTTTAGTTCTGGAAGTTCACGAGCTTCAACTTTGTTTACTTTGATTGCAAACTTAGCTGCTTTACCTTTTAGGTTTTCAGCGTGGTAATCTTCTGGGAAGTTTACGTCGATTTCGAATTCCATACCTGCTGTTTTACCAACGATACCGTCTTCAAAACCAGGGATCATGCGACCAGCGCCCATCTCTAGTGGGAAGTTCTCAGCTTTACCGCCTTCGAACTCTTCACCGTCGATAGAACCAACGAAGTCGATAGTTGCACGAGAACCAGCGTCAGCTGCAGTGTCAACTTCAGTCCAAGTTGCTTGTTGCTTACGTAGAGTTTCGATCATCTCTTCAACGTCTGCGTCTTTAACTTCTACTGCTGGTTTCTCAACAGTGATGTTTTCTAGACCTTTCAGCTCAACTTCTGGGTAAACTTCAAAAGTTGCGTTGAATACTAGGTCAGCACCTTCGTTGTTTTCAACTGGTGCGAAAGTAGGTGCGCCAGCTGGGTTGATTTTCTCTTTAACGATCGCTTCGATGAAGTGACGTTGCATTACTTCGCCCATCACGTCTTGACGTACTGCTTTGCCGTACATTTTAGCAACCATCTTCATTGGCACTTTGCCTTTACGGAAACCATCGAAACGACGGTTTTTCGCGATGTTGCGTAGTTCAGCTGTAACTGCATCTTCGATGTTAGCAGCAGGAACAGTAATATTAAGACGGCGCTCTAGGCCTTCTAGCGTTTCAACAGTAACTTGCATTATATAAACCTCAAAACTGGCTCAGTAATCTGAGCATATGAGCCGTAACTTAGCTTTAATTCAAAAGCAGACGTTGTTGGCTGCATCCTTGTGTAGTGCTCTATCCGAACACCTAATTTAAAATCGAGCATTGATGTCTGAATTGATTATTCAACCAAACACCAGACTAATCAGCGATATCTTCGTTCTTCACACGTCGATTAAAACGCAATAAAGCTTGTTTTCAGAAACAAGAAAGGTATCTCCGATTAGCCTCAGGACAGAAATTTTAGACGCGACATTCTAGCGATCTGTTTAATCTCTGTCGAGCCGTTCACCTCTGCATGATGATGAATGCTCTAAATTCGTCCAACTAAGTGATACAAAAACGATCAAATCATCACTTAGCACAACAGAAATGGGGACAATAGCGACTTTTTCAAGGGAATCGAGGGCTTTTTTTGCTAAAAACCTTAAAAAGAGATCTTGCTCTTGTTTTACCCCTCAGAGTCGATAACTTTTTCAACAATCCCCGTTACAAACCCTTAACCTACACCCATCTGTTCACTCTCTGCTTTCAGCAAAAACTACCGCTATTTGCTACCATAAACGAGAGAAGACAGGCTTGATTGTTTACCAAAGAAATTAGCGGAGAGCCTTCATGTTTCAAGCTTTTAGAATCCCAATACTGTTAATGGCCACATACAGTTTACTGATGGTGTTTGGCGGTCATTGGGTGTGGAGCACAAGCCATGAAAGTTTGTTAAATGATCATCAATCTAAGCTAGACCGCTTTTCAGTTCATATTTCAAGCCAATTGGATAAGTTCGCGCACATTCCCGAGCTGCTTTCAAAAGACAAAGAGCTGGTCGATGCCCTGCACTCTCCAAGTAACTCTGCGCAAATCGAACTCACTAATCGCTATCTAGAGCACGTAAACTCGGTGATTCAAGCATCCGACACCTACCTACTAGACAGCATCGGCACCACTATTGCAGCCAGTAACTGGAATCAACCACGTTCTTTTATTCGTCGTAACTTTGCTTTCCGCCCCTACTTTCAAGAAGCGATTATTGGCAATGAAAATCAATATTTTGCGCTAGGTTCAACCTCAGGAAAGAGAGGCTATTATTATTCTTACCCCGTCTCCTATGCCGCCGAGATTATTGGCGTCATTGTCGTAAAGATGGATTTATCGCTGATTGAAGCAAGTTGGAAAGGCAAACAGAGTTTTTTTGTTGCTGACGATAAAGACCAGATCGTATTTATGTCGAGCAATCCTGAGTGGCTGTTCAAAAGCCTTCAACCGCTAAGCGAAGCACAACACACTCGAATTCAAGAAAGCAGGCAGTACCTCGATACAAAAATAGAAAGCCTGCACTTCTCTGGTGATTTAGACAGTGCCACCAGTCGTATTGAGTCGCCACACAAACTCGTCCAAGAGCAGTTCTTTAGCTCTTCGCGTTTCCTAGCCGAACCAAAACTCACAATCCGAGTATTTTCTCCAACCCACTTAGTGTGGTGGGACTTGGTTGCTTACCTTGTGGTTTTGAGCCTTATCTTTGCGATTATTTATCTAACGATGCAACTCAATCACCATCGACAACAGAGACGAGCTCAGATAGACAGACTGCAATCCGAAGCCAAGCAAAAGCTAGAGTTTCAAGTGCTTGAACGTACATCGGAGTTGCATGTAGAGATCAAACACCGTATCGAAACCGAGCATGTGCTGAGGCAAACTCAAGACGAGCTCATTCAAGCCGCTAAACTGGCGGTGCTAGGGCAGATGTCAGCGAGCATCAGTCACGAGCTAAATAACCCGCTCGCTGCGATTCGCAGTTATGCCGACAATGGCCGACTCTTCCTTGTCAAAGATAAAACCGATCGAGTCGACGACAACCTATCTCGAATCTCAGCACTCACTGATCGTATGGCGAAAATCAGCCACCAGCTTCGCTCCTTCGCCAAGAAATCCACCGCAGAAGAGCTACACACATTACAAATACTCCCAGTTTTACATTCATCGAAAGAGCTGATGAAGCCACAACTTAAGAGTGAACGAGTTAAGGTCAACGAACTCCCTGAAACCTTTGATGCATGCGTGCTCGCCAACGCTATTCAACTGGAACAGGTGATCATTAATCTACTGACCAACGCAATTCAGGCGATGGAACAACAAGACGACAAACAATTAGCTATTCTGTTAGAGATTAGGGAGTCCGACCATCAACAAGCCATGACCTTGCTGATTCATGTCGATGATAACGGCCCCGGCTTCACCTCCCCTTCGAACGGAAACTTTTTTGAACCCTTCCATACCACCAAGAAAAACGGACTTGGACTTGGACTATCGATTTCTCAACAAATAATCAGCGGAATAAATGGCAAGCTCGTTACCGGAAGCAGCCCTCAAGGTGGTGCTCGATTCAGCATAGAGCTGCCCCTTGTTGAACAAGAACAGCAAGCAAAACTCAGCAATAACCAGAATACAAAGAAGTAAAGGAATCACTATGTGTCACGTCTATTTCATTGATGATGAATCCGAACTAAGAATAGCGATTGAGCAGAGCTTTGAGCTCGCGGATATTGATGCCGAATTCTTTCCCGATGCGGAGTCAGCTTTGCTCGCGATTCAAGAGAACGGGTTACCTCATGTGATCATTACCGATATCTGTCTACCCGGTATCTCTGGCCATGACTTGCTCAACACTGTCATGCATAAAGACAAAGAGATTCCCGTCATCATGATCACAGGACACGGTGACATCTCGATGGCGGTACAAGCGATTCAAGACGGCGCCTACGATTTTATCGAGAAGCCTTTTGCCAATGAGCGCTTAATCGAGACCACCAAACGCGCCATTGAAAAGCGCCAGCTGACCTTGGAAAACCTTGAACTCAAACGCTCACTCAAAGCCAGTAAAACCCTTGGACCAAGAATCATTGGTGATACTCAGTCCATGACTGAGCTTCGCTCTGTGATTACCCATGTCGCTGACACCAACGCCGATATCTTGTTATTTGGAGAGACAGGCACAGGTAAAGAGCTGGTCGCGCGCTCCCTGCATGAGCAAAGCAGCCGCAGGGAACAAAACTTTGTCGCTGTAAACTGTGGTGCCGTTCCTGAAAACCTAATTGAGAGTGAGCTCTACGGTCATGAAAAAGGCGCATTCACAGGTGCAGAGAGTAAACGCGTGGGTAAGTTTGAGTTTGCTCAGGGCGGAACCCTGTTCTTGGATGAAATAGAATCTATGCCGATGCAAGCACAGATACGCCTACTACGTGTGTTGCAAGAACGCGTTATCGAAAGGGTGGGCTCAAACGGATTAGTACCTCTGGATATCCGCGTGATTGCGGCCACTAAAGTCGACCTAAAGAAAGCTGCTGAAGAAGGCACTTTCCGCCAGGATCTCTATTATCGACTTAACGTTGTGACCTTAGATTTGCCACCATTAAGAAGCAGACAAGAAGATATCCCAGCCCTGTTCCATCACTTCTTGTTGGTCGCTGCCGCTCGCTATGGCAAAACTGCCCCAGCTCTTCCACAAGCCGAACTACACGCCCTTTTAGCGCATGATTGGCCAGGAAATGTGCGTGAATTACGTAACACTGCAGAACGTTTTGTCCTTTTAGGTAAGCTTTCTCACCTATCAGATAACGCTAATACAACCGCCCAACAAATGTCTTTGGCCGAGTTAGTATCAGAATTTGAAAAAAACACGTTAAAGCAAGTGCTTATCGAATGTAACGGTAGTATCAAAGAGACAATGGAAAGGCTGCAGCTACCAAGAAAAACACTCTACGATAAGATGCAAAAACATCAGCTATCTAAAGAGTCATTTAAGGCGGAACCAAACTAAATTAGATTTGCGAGCAAGATCACCTATACTTATTTCAATAACAGGATGTTATGCAATAAATATAATAAGGATATGGCTATGGGTGAGAAAACTAGAGTTCCTTCGATTAGCGACACTTTCGAGATAGATGGCATTTACTATACCGATGAACATCTCGACTTAAACACGCCGGAATTGGAAGCGAAAAGAGCGCTATACGAACAGATCAATCCTCATGTTAAGCGAGGAAGACACATAGATGAGGAGGTCTAAAGACCTCCTCATTTTTTATGGATTGAACGCCATGTCAATGAAACGTTCAAGTAACTACTTGGTTATGATCTCCGGTCCCATCAAGGTGGTTGGTAACCATGTCGATACCCAAGGCACGTAAGTTACGATTATCAAGAACAGGAACATTACGCCAACCCAAGGCAGCGCCGCCTTGACCACATTCATCATCGACATCTTCGCAACCCCTGCAGTTACAAACAAGTTGAGTCCCACTGGCGGTGTTATCATCCCTATTTCCATGTTCACCACCATCATGATACCAAGGTGAATTGGGTCAATACCAAGCGCGATAGCAATTGGGAATACTAGCGGAGCAACGATGATCAGAAGGCCTGATGGCTCCATGAACTGACCACCAATCAAGAGCAGTACGTTCACCACAATCAAGAAGGTGATCGGCCCTAAGCCCGCAGAGAGCATAGATTCGGTAATCATCTGAGGAATACGTTCTTCTGTCAGCACATGCTTCAAAATCAGAGCATTAGCAATGATAAACAGCAGCATGATCGTCAGCTTACCCGCATCATAGAGTGTGTCTTTGGTATCTTTATGAAAGAAGGTTTGGAACACTTTAACCAGCGCTGGCTTGGTGTTGCTCCTATCCGCAAACGGCCCCATATCTTTATAGATAAAGTTGGCAATAAAGAAGGCATACACCGCCGCTACTGCAGCTGCTTCTGTCGGAGTAAAGATACCACCGTAGATACCACCAAGAATGATGACGATCAGTAGCAAACCCCAGCTTGCGTCTTTAGCGGCTGCGAACATCTCACCCCAACCCACAAATGGTTGCGCTGGAATCTTCTTAATGCGTGCTGCAATGTAGATAGCGATCATCAACATCACACCAGCCAACAAACCCGGAATCACGCCACCAAGGAACATACGACCTACCGATACATCGGTTGCCGCCGCGTATACCACCATTACGATCGATGGCGGGATCAAAATACCTAAAGTGCCTGCATTACAAATAACCCCTGCAGCAAACTCTTTCGAATAACCGTTTTTGATCATACCTGCGATAACGATACTACCGATCGCCACTACCGTCGCAGGTGAAGAGCCAGACAACGCTGCGAACATCATACATGCCACAACCGACGCCATCGCCAAGCCACCGCGGAACCAGCCAACCATCGCGATAGCAAAGCGGATAATTCGTTTCGCCACGCCACCAGTAGACATAAAGCTCGAGGCCAAGATAAAGAAAGGAATCGCTAACAATGTGTAGTGGCCAGCAAAGGCGTTAAACAGAGTTTGTGCGACCGATGCCAATGACGCATCTGAATGCATCAACAAAAACAGGATGCTTGATAAACCTAAGGAAATCGCAATTGGCACACCGACCAACATAAAAGCAATTACCATCAAAAATAGAAATAACATTGCCATGATTAGTCTTCCTTACCGTTAGGCTTTGTACCCGACGTGCTGGTCTTGTTGTTCGTAGTCGAATCCAATACTGCAGTCGCGTCTTCGTCAGAACCCGCAAGTACATCCGCTTTCAACGCATCCAACTCTTCTTCAGCTTCATGACCTGCAATCATGCGGTCGAGTTTGCCCGTCACAACTTGGTAAGCAACTTGAATGAATCGGAACGTAAGTAATGCCATACCAATCGGCAACGCCATGTAAGGGATAAAGCGTGGTAGTTTCTCGTATCGCTCACCTTCATTCAGCCAGTCAGCTAAGAACTGCAGCATCTCTGGCATTGGGATATCATCGGTTTCATACCATGCGCGATCAGTCGCGAATGGGTACCAATAATTCCATGAACCGATGAGAAGTAAGATTGAAAAGGCAAGACAGCTAGTGACGGCAATTAACGCGTACACTTTGCGTAGCTTTTCAGGGGCAAGGTTGATGATGACATCAACACCAATGTGAAAATGCTTTTTAACGCCGTAAGAAGCGCCAACCAGTACCATCCATGCAAACATGAATACCGTCAGTTCCAATGCCCATAAAATGTTGTCATTGAACGCGTATCGAAAGACCACGTTCGCAAAAGTTAGTAGGGTCATTGCACCCAGAAAGAAGGCTATTAAAGACTCTTCAATTAAATCGGTGACTCTTCCGACTTTGGAAAATAAAGACTGTTCCATTTGAGACTGTTCCATAAAATGCTCCGCTTATAATTGTTTTAATAAAGGGCAGCGGTAGGGAGCCGCCGCCCTATAGCGGTGTTATTGGTTTGAAGCTAATGCTGCATCGATAAGATCTGAACCGATGTCTTTTTCAAACTTCTTCCATACTGGTTGAAGTGCTGTTACCCATGCTTGACGCTGTTCAGGCGTCAACGTACGAACCTCACCACCAGCTTCGATGATGTTGTTTTTGTTCGCTAGGTTAACTTTTGAAGATTCAGCGTTACGAGTTTCAGAGACTTCTTGGACGATGGTGCCAAGCTGTGTACGTACATCTTCAGGTAGGTCTTTCCAGAAGTCGTTTGACGTTACCACTAGGTAATCCAAAATGCCGTGATTGGTTTCAGTCACACCGTCTTGTACTTCGAAGAACTTCTTACCGTAGATGTTTGACCAAGTGTTCTCTTGACCATCGATAACCTTAGTTTGCAGGCCGCCGTATACTTCTTTGAACGACATTTTCTGAGGGTTAGCACCTAACTGCTCAAACTGAGCTACCAATACGTCTGACGCTTGAACACGGAACTTCAAACCTTCTGCATCTGCAGGGGTTAGTAGTGGCTTGTTCGCAGACATCTGCTTCATGCCATTGTGCCAGAATGCCAAACCTTGAAGACCACGACGCTTCATTGCGTTCTTCAGCTTTTCACCAGATTCTGAGTTTTGGAAACGGTCAACGGCTTCTACATCTTCAAACAGGAACGGAAGGTCAAAAATGCGGTATTTCTTAGTGAACTTCTCAAATTTAGACAACGAAGGTGCCGCCATTTGAACATCACCATTTAACAGGGCTTCCAGTACCTTGTTATCATCGTAAAGCGTCGAGTTAGGGAAAACTTGCATACAAGCTTTACCATTCATTTCCGTGTTTACTCGCTCTTCAAGTAGAGAAGCAGCGATGCCTTTCGGGTGCTTATCCGTATTGGTTACATGACTGAATTTAATCACGATTTCACCTGGGTCACAGTTTGCAGCAGCATTAAAACTGGTGAGTGCCAGAGCAGATACAGACAGCAGTGTAAGAGGCTTAAACATTATTATTCTCCTTAGTAAACAAAGCAGCCCTTCAATGGAAACTGCGTGCTTTCACTAAGGCAATTAGCGCGCCATATTGACACAAATCATTAACAACCCTTTAACCATAAGGCTTGGTAATATCGAGCCGCTCATCAGGGAGCTCAGCCAATAATATTAATGGGTGGGAAATGACCCATAGAATATTTATAAATGGGTGAGAGTTGACCAAACTATCAATGATGAAATAGAGGTTTAGAGGACAAATAGAGGTTAGGAGGAAAAAAAAGGCCACCACTTCGGTAAACAAAATGGCAGCCTTATATAGAGATTCTTTAGAGCTGGTTATCTCAATAGGATATTGAAATATTATCTAAAACAGATGATTACGAGTTCTGCATACGCTTTTTAAGTCTTGCTAAATCAATAGCACTTGAACGTACTGTCAGCTTAATGCACTCGTAGTCGTACTCTTCCTTCACCACACTCATATTAGAGCGGATCTCACCGATGATGCCTTGCCCAGAATAAGGAATGGTGATCTCTTCTTCGATCATTCCTTGCTCAGCCACACCCACGATGTACTTATGAAGCTTGGTTATATCAAGTGGGTCGCGAGTTGACGTCAGCATCGCATCTGGGAATTCTTCAATCAGCTCTAACTGCTCTTCTTCGCTCAATCTATCGCACTTGTTCAGTACCAATAGTTTTTCGCTGCCTTCAACACCCACTTGCGCTAATACTTCATGTACCACATCAAGCTGTGCGCGGAATGAAACGTCAGAAGCATCAACCACATAAAGCAGTAGTGACGCGTCGTGTGCTTCTGCAAGCGTTGAGTGGAATGAAGCAACCAGATCATGTGGCAGCTTCTTGATAAAACCAACCGTATCTGACACAAGAATACGCGGCTGAGTGATCGGCTGAAGTGCACGAACTGTGGTATCTAGGGTTGCGAACAGCTTGTCTTCACCACTCACTTCGGTTGCGGTCATTGCACGCATCATCGAAGATTTACCCGCATTGGTGTAACCGACTAGAGCAACGGTGAAAAGTTCCGAACGCTGTGTGCGTCGGTTCTTCATTTCATCTTGTACGCTTACCAGCTCACGCTTAAGCGCAGCAATTTGGTCACGTACTTTACGACGGTCAAGCTCTAGTGAGGTTTCACCAGCACCCTGACCCATTTGACGTTCTTTGTCACCGTCAGCTGTTTCACGAAGTCGAGGTACTAAGTAGTTTAGGCGAGCAATTTCTACTTGCAGACGTGCGGTACGAGTGCGAGCGTGGCGACTGAAAATTTCGATGATGATACCGGTGCGGTCAAACACTTCGACACCTAAGTGAGCCTCAACATTGCGTAATTGAGATGGGCTCAAATCACAGTCAAATACCACAACATCAGCAGTACCAAACTCCACCTCTTCAGATGGCAGGTCATCAAAATCGAGTTCATCAATACCAGCATGAAAATCAAAAGACTCATCAATGAAGTCTTCGTCTTCCACTTCTTGAATCGAACCTTGGTAACCGGTTAGGTGAGCAATTTCTGCAAGCTTACCGGCACCCAATACGTTTTGTCGTTGGGTTGAACTGTGGTGTTGTGACTGAGTACCGACCACTTTAAACCCTAGGGTTGTCACTAATCGAGCAAGTTCAGCAAGAGACTCTTTTGCTTCGTCACCTTTAAAGTCAGGTGTCGTAATAGAGATAAGTAGAGCGTTACTAGCGGAGGGTTTTGCTGTCAGTTTCATGTTTTATTCTGTCTATGCACAAAAGTGCACCTAGTATTGGGTCTAAAGTAGCGCGATCCTACGCTGTTCTCAGTCCGCTTTATAGAGCTAACCGTGACTAATTGGCGATATTATTTCAGTTAATCTGATTATCTCGTTTATCCCTCTGTTTTCATGAGGAAATAAAACAAGCTAAAACAACAAAAAAGACAGCATCACGTTACTTATTATAAGTTAGTGATACTGCCTTTGTTTAAGCTTAGCCTCTCATTGGACTACTGACTCAAAAACTAGAAATCAATTCTCGCTTCAGTCTGTGCATCAAAGAATACCGCTTTCGACAGGTCAAAATGCAGCGGTGCCATCTGCCCTACCGACACTTCAAATTCCGGTGATAAGCGACACGCCACTTCTTGGTCGTTCACCTTCACCATCGCAATCGTATCTGGCCCTGTCGGTTCTAACACTTCCAACTGCAAGTCCAGTTTAGTGGTTGCCGATAGGTCATCGCCTTGCTGCTCAGTAATCTGTTCAGGGCGTAGGCCAATCACCACTTCTTTACCGTCTTGTTCACGCATGCTTTGCGGCAGACGAATATGGTGTTCCTGCTCAGCCGTACCAATAACCTTGATGATCGGGTTCTGCTCTTCGTCGAGATCCACCATAGTCTTGATAAAGTTCATCGATGGTGACCCCATAAAGCCTGCCACAAACATGTTGCTTGGCTTGGTATAGATCTCTTGTGGTGTGCCTAACTGTTGCAGCTCACCATCTTTCATTACTGCGATACGATCAGCTAGCGTCATTGCCTCGATTTGGTCATGGGTGACATAAACAATCGTGGTGTTGAGCTTTTGATGGAGGCGTTTGATCTGGTGGCGCATTTCCACACGCAGCTTCGCATCCAAGTTAGAAAGCGGCTCATCAAACAAGTACAGCTTAGGACGACGGGCCAGTGCTCGTCCCATCGCTACGCGCTGGCGCTGACCACCCGATAGCTGTGAGGGTTTGCGGTCCAGCAGTTGTTCGATTTGCAACATTTCAGCGACTCGATTCACTTCAGCATCGATCTCGTCCTGCGGCATCTTGCGTATCTTTAAGCCGAAGGCGATATTGCCGCGAACCGTCATGTTTGGGTATAGCGCATAAGATTGAAACACCATCGCGATGTCGCGGTCTTTAGGTTCAACCTGAGCCACGTCGACACCATCAATCACTATCTCACCTGAACTAATGTTTTCTAGCCCAGCAATGGTGTTCATTAGGGTGGATTTTCCACACCCCGAAGGGCCGACAAGTATCAAGAACTCCCCCGAATCGATACTAATGTCGATGCCCTTTAACGTTTCGTTGTCCGCGTTGCGATAAGTTTTACGGATCTGTTTTAAATCTAATGTTGCCATGGGTAATTATCCTTTTACTGATCCTGCCGTTAGGCCACGAACAAAATATTTTCCTGCGAAGACATACACCAACAATGTTGGCAGTGCGGCGATGATCGCGGCAGCCATATCGACGTTGTACTCTTTAACACCTGTGCTGGTGTTAACTAAGTTGTTTAATGCTACGGTGATTGGCTGAGTCTCTGAGCCTGAATACACCACCCCAAATAAGAAATCGTTCCAGATAGCGGTAAACTGCCAGATCACCGTCACCATTATGATAGGCGTAGAGATCGGTAATAAGATCTTAAAGAAGATGGTAAAGAAGCCCGCACCATCCAGTTTCGCTGCTTTGATCAACTCATCAGGAATCGAGATGTAGAAGTTACGGAAAAACAGCGTTGTAAACGCCATGCCATAGATAACGTGCACAAGTACCAGACCTACCGTGGTGTTTGCTAATCCCATCTTGCCCAGTACGGTCGCCATTGGTAACAGCACCACTTGGAACGGAATGAAGCAACCGAACAACAGCAAACTAAAAAACAGGTTTGAACCTCGGAACTGCCACTTAGTGACCACATAGCCATTGAATGCGCCTAGTAGTGTTGAGATAGCGACCGCAGGAATCACCATTTGGAATGAGTTCCAGAAATAGCCTTTCACCCCTTCACATTTCACGCCAGTACATGCGCTGTCCCACGCTTTGTACCAAGCATCGAACACCCACTCTTTGGGTAAACTCATCAAGTTACCAGCCTTAATATCTGGCAAGGTTTTGAATGAGGTTAGTACCATTACGAACAGCGGCATTAGGTAAACCAAGCAGAAGAAAAGCAGCGCCGAATAGATAAACATTCGAGCAAAGTTGATGTTGTTCATCATGACTTTTTCTCCCTAAGCTCTGAGTAAAGATAAGGCACCAGAATCGCTAAAATACCGGCAAGCATCATCATCGCACTGGCGGCACCGAGGCCGATTTGTCCACGTGTAAATGAGTGTGCATACATAAATAGCGCCGGAAGATCCGAGGAATACCCTGGGCCACCTGCTGTCATCGCCGTCACAAGGTCGAAGCTCTTAATCGCAATGTGAGAAGTAATGATCACCGCACTGAAAACGACAGGGCGCAAGCAAGGTAAAATGATTTTTAGGTAAATAGTGGGTAAGCTTGCACCATCGATTTGCGCCGCTTTAATGATGGAAGAATCGATACCACGCAGGCCAGCTAAGAACATCGCCATCACAAAGCCTGACGACTGCCAAAGTGCGGCAATCACTAAGGTGTAGACCGCCATTTCAGAGTCAACCAACCAGTCGAATTTAAAGTCGGTAAAGCCCCAATCTTGCATCAATTTCTCAATGCCTAGGCCCGGATTCAAAATCCACTTCCAAGCGGTACCCGTCACGATAAATGACAGTGCCATTGGGTAGAGATAGATGGTACGAATCGCGCCTTCTTGTCGGATGTTTTGGTCAAGCAAAATCGCTAAACCGACACCCAAGACGATAGCAATCACCATGAATAAGATCCCGAACACACCGAGGTTGGTGATTGAGGTGATCCAGCGATCGTTCTCCATCAGCTTTTCATATTGAGTAAAGCCAACAAAATTGAAGCTCGGTAGAAATCGAGAATTAGTAAACGACAGCGCTGCCGTCCAGAATATGTAGCCGTAGATACATACCACGGTCACCAACGCGGTCGGTGCCAACACAATCTTAGGTAACCAATGTTGTAACCTGTCAGCAAAACTGGGCTTTGGTGCAGGCTGGCTCCTTGTCGGTTTTGGAGTCGACTCAGTCAAAACATGCTCCATAACTTTTCCTTGTTGCACAATTAAGCCAATGGCTTACCTCTCGGCACCACATCAGCATCACGCATATCAGAATTGAGGTGAAGAGCGGATAGGCTCCCTACGAACCTACCCACCCTGGGGGTTTGGTACTAGACCAAATGAGATTAGATAGCGGCTTTTACTGCTTTCGCTAACTTAGCTGCTGCCTCTTTAGGATCAGCATCTTTCTCATTGAAGAAGTTGGTCACAACGTCATAGATAGCGCCTTGAGCGTAGCTTGTCGTTGCTAGGCCGTGAGCCATACTCGGTACAAGGTCGCCAGATTCCGCACTTGCTTTGAAGGTTGCCATTGAATCCAACGCACATTGGTCGAACTTAGACATGTCCATATCGAGGCGCACTGGAATCGAGCCTTTGTTTAGGTTGAAGACCTCTTGGAAGTCTTTAGTAAGAATGGTTTTCGCAAGATCTTGTTGCGCTTTTTGATTCTCTTTATCGCCTAGCTCAAAGAAGGCAAAGCTATCGATATTGAAGGTAAATTGGCCGTCAGTGCCCGGAGCTGGTGCACAGATGTAGTCTTTACCTGGCACTTTACCTGCCGCTGTAAACTCGCCCTTCGCCCAGTCACCCATGATTTGCATTGCCGCTTCACCATTGATAACCATTGAGGTTGCTACGTTCCAGTCACGACCTGGAGAGTTGCTGTCGATGTAGTCACGCATCTTTTTGAACTTGGTGAACACTTCGACCATTTTATCGCCAGATAACACGTCCATATCTAGATCAACGAACGCTTTGTTGTAGTCTTCACTACCAAGTACATCAAGTGCCACAGCCTCGAAGACTGTTGCGTCTTGCCAAGGTTGACCGCCGTGCGCCAGAGGGATGAAACCTGCTGCTTTGATCTTATCTGCAGCAACAAAGAACTCATCTAAGGTAGTTGGAACCGTCACACCTGACTTTTCGAGCACTTCTGGGTTTGCCCAAAGCCAGTTAACACGGTGAACGTTCACAGGAACTGCTACGTACTCGCCGTCCCACTTCATCACTTTGGTGACAACAGCAGGCAGTAAATCATCCCACTTTTCTTGTTTCGCGGTTGCATCGAGAGACGTTAGAAAACCTAAACCACCCCACTCCTGAATATCATGACCTTTGATCTGCGCAGCAGATGGCGGGTTACCAGATACTGCTCGTGTTTTTAAAACAGTCATCGCACTTTCACCGCCGCCACCAGCAACAGCGAAATCTTTCCAAGTATGACCTTGTTCTTCAATCATCTCTTTAAGTACTGCAGCGGATTTAGCTTCACCACCAGCAGTCCACCAGTGAAGCACTTCCACTTCACCAGCTTGAGAAAATGTTGAGGCAGCAAGAAGAGATAGAGTAAGTAGGGTTTTATTGATTTTCATTATAATCTTCCATGTTTAGCGGGCTCGTCGCCCGGTTCAATAAAGAGTCTACTTATTCTGATTTATAAGATTGAAACAAAAGGTAAGCTCAATGTAACACAATTGTTACATTAAACTTCTAGGCCGCGTGGGATATAGACTTTGGCTTCTAAGCCGCCTTGACGGGAGTTACGAATAATGAGATCTCCGCCGTGCCCGTGTAGGATATTTCGACAGATTCCGAGCCCTAAACCGTGTCCTTGGTCGTCGGTCGCAAGCCTAAAGTAAGGTTCAAACACCAACTCAAGTTTGTCTTCCGGGATTCCTTTTCCGTAGTCCTGAATCGTTACGATAACCCACACAGAATCGCTACTGATATTAACTTTAGCGGATGTTCCGTATTTCACCGCATTGTCGATAAGGTTAGTCAAAACACGTTTAATCGCTAATGGCTTAGCGACTAGCGGCTCAACCACAATAGGTTCAAACTCTACTAAAGTTTGATGCTGGTTATGCGATTCAATAACCGAAGCAACCATGTCATTAAGGTCGATAATGGCGTTATTTTCATGAAGGTCGGTATCTCTTACTGCTTGCAGAGCACCTTTGACCATCATCTCTAGCTCATCCAAATCCTTGTTGAACTTCTCTTTCTTAACTTCGCTTTCCAACAGCTCAGCTCTCAGCCTAAGCCGAGTTATGGGTGTCTTTAAATCATGAGAGATAGCAGAGAAGAGATGCTCCCTATCGGCCACATAACGACGAATACGCTGCTGCATCCGATTAAACGCGCGAGTCGCCGTGACCAGTTCAGTCGCCCCCTCTTCGTTAAGTGGCGGCTGCTGAATATCCATACTCATTTCATTGGCTGCCCTTGCTAATTTTTTAAGCGGGCGTACTTGGCGGCGAATCATTAAGTAGGTCAACACCAGCAGAATCAACGTTGAAGAGAGTAAGAAGATCACCTGCTCACGACCGAGAATGGTGTCATCAAGTTTTACATAGGGTGCAGGTAACAGTGCTGCAATGTAAACCCATTCATGGCTGGCTAACTCAATCTGAACAACCAGAATCGGCGGATTGAGAGGCTCTAAGGTTAAGGTATGATGCGCCCACGATCGCGGGAGATCGCTCAAGTAGATGTCATTTTTAAGCAAACGAAGATGTTCTGGGCGAGAGAAATCAACGCGTACCGACTCCACCTTGTTGAGCTTGCTACTCAAGACACTCTCTATCGCTTCAATCGATGCGGTTTTTAAGCGGGTATCGGGAATCGGTTCAACAATCAAAGCCTCTTTATTGAAAGAGACGAAGAAACGTGTGCCACCCATGTTTCGAATTTGGTCTAACACGATATGGCGATATTTGACGGGCAGAGACTGGAAGAAAGTCACTGTTGAAGCAAACATGTTCGCCATGCTCGATGAAGCGGAGCGAATACCCTCCAGTTCTTTTTGTTTGGATTCGCCATACCAAATCGACGTTGCAATGCCCTGAGCGATGACGACGGCTAGCAAGGTCAAAAGCAAGGTTCTAGCAACTAACGAGTTTGGCTTTAAACTTCTCAACCACTTCATACGGACTTCTTACTCAGTGCTCATACTGAACAGGTACAGCCAAGATATAGCCATTACCACGCATGGTTTTGATGTAGTGCGGGTATTTAGCGCTATCTCCTAACCTGCTTCTCAAACGGCTTAACTGAACATCAATGCCACGCTCAAAAGGCAGTGCTTCACGTCCTCTGGTCGCAAAAGAAATAGTATCTCGGTCTAACACTTCGTTTGGACGAGTTAGGAACAGCATTAACAGTGAGAAGTCACTGCCTGACAAGTCCATCTCTTCGGCGCTTTCGTTGTGAGAGATTCGGTGTGCAAGAGTATCGAGTGTCCAATCACCAAAGATGATCTGTTTAGGCAATGCGTCGCTCGGCTTGTCATCGACCACTTGAACACGTCGTAACAAGGCTTTAATTCGTGCCATTAATTGGCGGGGACTAAACGGCTTAGCGATATAATCATCGGCACCAATTTCCAAGCCAATGATCTGATCGGTTTCATCGGACACTGCAGTCAGCATAATGATAGGCACATTGGAGTTTCTACGGACGCGCTGACACAGGGTAAAACCATCATCACCGGGAAGCATCACGTCAAGAAGTATCAGGTCAGGGTAACCTTGGTTTTGTAGGTGAGTCTCTAGTTCAACCCCATCTCCAACCGAAGAGACATCGAAACCCGATTTTGTAAGGTACTCTTCCAGCAACTCGCGGATTTCTTGATCATCATCCACCACGAGAATTCGAGTATTTGTTGGCATCGCCCAAACCTATAAAATTTACAACTTATTCACATAGTGTATAGGCAGGTCGAGTATTTGATTATTGATATGTTTGTAAAATTAGAAGAACAAACAGATAGAGATCACAACTAAGCGACCGCTATCTGTTGGTTTTGTACTGGTAAGCCAATTTAAGACGAGCAGCTAATCTCCATCCCTTTACCCCATTCCGGTGGTAAAGCAGCTAAGTATTCGTAATCAGGGTGCTCCGCATATGGGTCTGCGAGTACTACCATCAGAGCATCAACATCGCTACTATCACCACGTTCGGCCCTTTCAATCGCAAGTTGAGCCAAATAGTTTCTAAGAATGTATTTAGGATTTACCTGCCTCATCTTTTCGCAGCGCTCTGTAGCTGAACTCTCCTCAAGTTCACAACGTTGCAAGTAGTTATCTAACCATAGCTTCGCTGCATCACGATCGATGACCAAATCAATGACTTCCTGAGCAGGCAAAGTGTCTAGGTTCGACAGAGTTCTAAAGAACCTTGGGTAATCGACTTTGTTTTGCGACATCAATTCGAACATAGACTCAAACAAGCGGCTGTCGCCTTCTTGCTTGGAAAGCAGACCAAGCTTTCGGCGCATCAGTTGGCTGAAATAACCGTTCATTTGTGGCTCGTATTGTTCCAATGCCGCCTCTAAATCAGCCCTTTCCACCAGCGGTGACAACGAGTGTGCCAATGCCGATAAATTCCACATCCCGATTCTTGGTTGCTGATTGAACGCATAACGCCCTTGATAGTCGGAGTGATTGCAAATCAATCTCGGGTCATATTCATCTAGGAATGCAAATGGACCGTAATCGAAGGTTTGTCCAATGATCGACATGTTATCCGTGTTCATCACCCCGTGAGCAAAGCCATTTGCTTGCCACAACGCAATCATCTCTGCGGTGCGGTCAACAATTTGATTAAACATAGCAGCGTATGGCTTTTCTTCATCTAGGCACTCAGGGAAGTGCCACTCGATGATTTTGTCGGCCAACAACTTATGTTCGGCCAACTGATTGGTATAAAACAGATGTTCAAAGTGACCGAAACGAATGTGTGATTCAGCAGCACGCACCAACAATGCGCCCCACTCTTGCTTTTCTCGATAAACAGGCGTGTCGCTGGTCATCATGGCTAATGCACGTGTGGTGGGGATATTAAGCCCTGCCATTGCTTCACTGCACAAATACTCGCGCACAGTCGATCGGATAACCGCGCGCCCGTCACCCATGCGCGAATACGGTGTTTTCCCTGCACCTTTTAGGTGTAAGTCGAACGTTTCACCACTTTTAGCGACAACTTGAGCTAACAACAATCCTCTTCCGTCGCCCAAATCAGGGTTATAAGCACCAAACTGGTGGCCTGCGTATTTCATCGCTAACGGAGAAAATTGCTCTGGTTCCACATTGCCAGATAAGGTATCCAGTAATTCTTCTGAAGCACTCTCAAATGACGGAAAGCCGAGTTCAGTGGCAAGGTTTTGATTCCAGGCGAGCCATTGGACATTGCTTAACGGAGTTGGTTGGATTGGGGTATAGAACAGTCGAGGTAATGCAGTAAATCGATTGTTAAATGAAATAGAATCCCAGACAGACATGAGAGACACACTGTAAATAAAAGATAATTTAAGATTATCACAGTTTAGTAACAACTTCAGATCAGGTTACACGATTAGCTTTGTGCGAAAGTTGGCTTTGTTGCCCTATGAAATGTAGTTTTTACTAAGAAGAAGGACGCGTTTAGGAAAAGGTTAAGTGGCTAAGCTGGTGAGAAAAGCCACATTTATAGGAGGAAGAGTTCTAACTTTGAAAACTTTTTTACAAGTATGTTCATAATGAAAACTGGAAATATAGAGCCATTTAGCTGACTACATTAGAGCAAGAATACCCACTAGAGAAAGGGTAGAGAAAATCCAAGTACGGCTGATAACGCCAAAGTTACTGTGTTGAATCATTTCTTGATGCTGCATATGCCTCTCCTTGAGAACGTGATGGTGTAACTACAATATATCGGCTTTTTGTTAAAAGCAGCAAGCATATTAATGTTAACCTTTTATGACAGCACCAAGAAGTTTCTGTAACTATTCACCCCTTCGATAAATCATAGAGTTAAGCTCGACTTGTCGTTGAAAGCAGCGCTCCAGCTCCAATAAACACGCCACCTGTTACACGATTGAAAACCTTAGCTCGGCCTTTCGCGAACAACCAGTTCGACGACTTTGAACCTAAATACGCGTAGACCAATAACCAAGACAACTCCATCACAGCAAAGGTTAAAGCAAACACAGCAAACTGCGGTAATAGCGCGAGTGATGGGTCAATAAACTGCGGGAAAAGTGCGGTAAAAAACAGAATCGCTTTAGGATTACTGGCACCGACGATAAAGCCACTTACGTAGTGAGAAACGATACTCTCTTTAACGACTTTAGAGTCTGATTGCTGACTCGGTAGTTGGTCATAATCTTGCTGACTCGAGCGCAACGATTTCCATCCGAGGAAGATAAGATAAGCCGCCCCCGTCCATTTAATGACATTAAATACCACTTCAGAAGAAGCAATAATTACTCCGAGTCCCGTAAACGATAGCGTGAGAATTCCGGTAATCGCCGTTAGGCTACCTAAAGCAGTAAATATCGATAATTTGAAGCCTGATTGCACACCTTTGGTCATGCACAATAAAGAACTTGGGCCTGGGGATGCCGTCAAAATCAGCACGGCTAACAGGTAGTAGATCCATGTATCAAAGCTCATCGTGAATTCTCCTTAACTCACTAGGGCGTGTTGACCTTTCGTGGTTGAATTTTGTTCGAGATAAAAGCGTTTTAATCGCGGCGAGGGAGAAGTAGCCTAGTCACTCTAAGCAAATATCCCTCAACAAAGAGTAAAACGCTTTTAGCCGAACCCTTTGGGCAGCGTTTGCTGGTCATTTCTACTACGTTATCGGCATCTCATGTAGGCTAGCTACACATCAAAGCCTCTGCCTTGTATAAATACCCAGCAACTCGCTGCAAAAACCAGCTCGAAAGGTCAACACGCCCTTAAATATAAATATTGAGCTCCAATATGAATTAGATGTGCAACTTGATCAACTTCACCCCACAGCTTTCGTTCGCACTGAACGGCACTTCACATTATAAAATCGCTAAACGAGCAGCGTAATATTCTAGCCTGATAAAAAATAGTAAAACCATTATTCAAAGATAAAGGCAAACTAAGTATGACTCGCCAAAAACAAAAAAGCCGCACTGTTCAGTGCGGCTTTGATTCAATCATTGGGCTAATTAGTCTTTGTAGATAGAGAACTCATCAGCGCAAGCAACAAGCTGCTCACGAGTGATCATGAATACACCGTGACCACCATTAGAGAATTCAATCCAAGTGAATGGAATCTCTGGGTACTGATCCATCATGTGAACCATTGAGTTACCTACTTCACAGATAAGAATACCATCGTCAGTTAGGTAATCTGGCGCGTTAGCTAGGATGCGGCGAACCAGTTTCAGGCCATCAGTACCTGCAGCTAGGCCAAGTTCTGGCTCGTGAGTGAACTCATCTGGCAGGCTGTTCATATCTTCCTCATCCACGTATGGTGGGTTAGATACGATCAGGTTGTATTTCTCTTTTGGCAGATCACGGAACAGATCAGAACGGATTGGGAACACTTGTTGCTCCATGCCGTGATCTTGAACGTTCTGCTCTGCAACTTGCAATGCATCAGTAGAGATGTCAATTGCGTCAACTTCTGCTTCAGGGAATGCGTGTGCACAAGCGATAGCAATACAGCCACTGCCCGTACAAAGGTCCATGATGCGAGTCGGCTCTTCAGTTAACCAAGGTTGGAATTGAGCTTCAATAAGCTCACCAATTGGAGAGCGAGGCACAAGAACACGCTCATCAACGAAGAACTCAAGACCACAGAACCAAGCTTTGTTCGTTAGGTAAGCCGTTGGTGTACGATCATTGATACGCTTGATTACACGCTCAACAATGCGTAGACGTTCGCTGCTCGTTAGACGAGAGTTCAATACATGTGAAGGAACATCAATCGGCAGATAAAGAGTTGGTAAAATAAGTTGTACCGCCTCATCCCACGCATTATCAGTGCCGTGACCATAAAATAGGCCCGCTGCATTGAAGCGGCTAACAGTCCAACGAATCACATCTTGAAGCGTGTGTAGTTCTGATACCGCTTCTTCTACAAAAATCTTATCCAAAATTGTCTCCGAAAAGCGCTACAATACTGCTAATTACGTTTCAAATTAGAATTCATAACCTGATGAGCAAAAAAGACACCGATTTCGATGACGATTTCGCCCTGTTCAGCGATGCAGTAAAGGGCGTTAAAAAGTTGCAACAGGATACCATAATCCAGCAGCCAAAAAGAAATGCCAAACAAAAAGAAATTACTCGAACGGCAAGACAAGCCAGTGACAGCGAGTTTTATTTCTCAGATGAGTTCATTCCGCACCTTAGCGAAGAGGGTCCAACACGCTATGCGCGTGACGATGTCTCCAAGTATGAAGTGAAACGACTTCGTCGTGGTGTCTATGTACCAGACGTCTATCTGGATATGCACGGCATGACGCAGCAAGAAGCCAAACGCGAGCTTGGCGCCATGATCGCACATTGTGTGAAAGAAGGTGTCGCGTGTGCCTGCGTTCAACACGGCATCGGTAAGCACATCTTAAAAGAGAAAGTGCCTTTGTGGCTGGCTCAACATCCAGATGTAATGGCTTTTCACCAAGCACCTCTTGAATTTGGCGGCAATGGTGCACTGTTAGTGTTGCTCTCTATCCCAGAGAAATAGAACGAGTCGTAAGCACATCACACCAAATAACAAAGGGCACCTCAATTACTGAGGTGCCCTTTTCTATTCTGGCTGTCGCTCTATGTTCTCTCAAACCCTAAGTTATGGGTTGATGTTCCACAGCAGCTCGCCTTTTTGTGTCTCAAGGTCGAATTCAATACACGCTAAACCTGATGTTGGGAACATCGGCGGCGCCATACCGGTAGCAAATTCTGCTGTTAAATAGCCCACTAGAGGTAAATGAGAAACAAATAAAATGGTCTCTAGCTTTTCTACTTCAGCCATTGCCAAGGTCAAATCAAACACATCGTCAGACATTCCATAAGGCGTGATGTCATCACAGGTTTCCACTTTCGTTCCAGAAAACGCCTGAGATATCTCTAACCACGTTTCTTGCGCCCTCAAGTATGGGCTCACAAGCACTTTATCAAACTGGCTAATGCCCTGCTCATTTGCAGCTTGAGCCACCGCAAGAGAAGCCATTTTACCGCGCCTAGTTAACGCTCGTTCTGCGTCCGAGTTAGCAAAATGCTCTGCTTCACCGTGGCGCATTATGAATATTTTCATGTTCTGTCCTGTCTACGTAACATTTCGAAAGTCGATATATCCCATATCAGCGATACGCTACTTAGCGTTTGGCCCTCAATCCAGAGGGAGCCGCAGTCTATATAAATAATTATATCAAGTCACTTGCTAAAGAGTTCGACTTTCTTAACAATCTTGTTAAAAGAAAATAAATCACTGATAAAAATCGATAAAAGTGATTTAGAAGTCGCCAAAAAAGCACTTCATATCCCAAAATATGATCACAAGGTTTGCACGCCGAACCATCGGGTACATAATTTAAAAACCACCTTCTTTGGAGATGCTCCAGTGCATTTAAGCCCCAACGATGAACATCAATACCGTTACTTCACCTTACATAACGGATTGCGAGTGCTTTTGGTTCAAGACCATTGTGCTCAAAAAGCTGCAGCTGCACTCGCCGTTAATGTCGGGCACTTTGATGATCCTGCCGACCGAGAAGGTTTAGCGCATTACCTAGAGCATATGCTATTTCTAGGAACTGAAAAGTATCCAAAGGTCGGAGAGTTTCAGAGTTTTATCAGCCAACATGGTGGCAGTAACAATGCTTGGACCGGAACAGAGCACACCTGCTTCTTTTTTGACGTCGAATTGAATGCCTTCGAGTCCGCTCTAGATCGCTTTAGCCAATTCTTTACCGCCCCTCTATTTAACGAAGAAGCACTAGATAAAGAACGCCAAGCCGTTGATTCTGAGTACAAGATGAAACTCAACGATGATGCGCGACGCCTATACCAAGTTACCAAAGAGTTGGTTAATCACAACCACCCATTCTCGAAGTTTTCTGTCGGTAATATCGATACGTTAGGTGACAGAAATGGCGTTACTATTCGCGAAGAAATTCTCACATTCCATCAGCAACAGTACTCCGCTGACCTAATGACCCTGACACTGTCCGGCAATCAATCATTAGATGAGATGCAAAGCTGGGTTGAGGAGCGCTTCAGCTCAATCCCCAATCACAACCTTCAGGGCAAAAAGGTCCAGGTGCCCATTGTTGGCGAATTGAGTACTGGAGTTCAGGTACATGTAGAACCGATTAAGGATGTCCGCAAACTTACCTTAACCTTTCCTATGCCGAGCATGGATGAACACTACGGTGTCAAACCGCTGTCATTCTTCGCACACCTATTAGGTTACGAAGGAGAAGGCAGTTTGATGATGCAGCTCAAAGAGAAAGGCTGGATAACATCACTCTCTGCTGGCGGTGGCGCAAGCGGCAGTAACTACCGCGATTTCACGGTGAGTTGCTCACTAACTATCGAAGGCCTAACCAAAACAGACCACATCATCCAAGCGGTATTTCAATATATCAAGTTGATTGAACAACAAGGGATTGAAGAGTGGCGTTACCTTGAAAAACGTGCCGTTTTAGAATCCGCTTTCCGTTTTCAAGAGCCCGCAAGACCGCTTGATGTCGTCAGCCATTTGGTTATCAACATGCAGCACTATCAAGAGCAAGATGTGGTGTATGGCGACTATAAAATGTCGCATTTCGACGAAGATCTCCAACGTTCACTGCTTCCTTACTTAACCGTCGACAATATGCGTGCCACCATTATTGCCAAAGGCTTTGAGTATGACAGAGAGGCAAAATGGTACTTTACGCCCTACTCGGTTACTCCTTTTACGTCTGAGCAAGTTCAACGCTTCACCTGTATTAATCCCGGTTGGCAGTTTGAGCTACCCGGTAAAAACCCGTTTATTTGCTACGACTTAGACCCAGCAGAACTTGAAGGTGACGCTCAATATCCACAGCTATTGCAAGAGCTAGATGGTTTTAAGTTATGGCACCTGCAGGATCACCAGTTTCGAGTTCCTAAGGGTGTGGTGTATATCGCCATCGATAGCCCACACTCAGTAGCCAGCCCAAGAAACATCGTAAAAACACGCTTATGTGTTGAGATGTTCTTAGATTCTCTTGAAAAAGAGACCTATCAAGCTGAAATCGCGGGCATGGGTTACAACATGTACACCCATCAAGGTGGCGTCACACTGACACTCTCTGGATTCAGCGAAAAGCAACCACAACTGCTCAATATGATCCTAGAGCGCTTTCAGGCACGCGACTTTAGTCCAACACGCTTTGAAACCATTAAGCATCAACTTCTCAGAAACTGGAATAATGCGTCGCAAGACCGCCCAATTTCGCAACTGTTTAACGCGATGACGGGTATTTTACAGCCCAACAACCCACCTTATGCGGTGCTCATTGAAGCGCTCGAGACGATTGAAGTCGATGAACTATCTTCATTTGTTCAATCCATTTTAGCTGAGCTTCATGTTGAGATGTTTGTGTATGGTGATTGGCGACAAGCAGACGCTCACAAAATGGCTGAAACACTCAAGGATGCCCTACGAGTTCAAGATCAGGCTTATGAAGAATCGCTACGTCCACTGATCATGCTGGGTGAAAACGGTAGCTTCCAGCGTGAAGTAGTCTGCAATCAAGATGATTCAGCGATCGTGGTTTATTATCAATGCCCTGATATTTCGCCAAAGAATATTGCGCTATATTCGTTAGCCAACCATTTGATGTCCGCGACGTTTTTCCATGAAATACGCACCAAGCAGCAACTGGGCTACATGGTTGGTACCGGCAACATGCCACTCAATCGACACCCTGGGATTGTGCTTTATGTGCAATCGCCGAATGCAGCCCCTGCTGATTTGCTGGTCTCCATCGATGAGTTTCTCAACGCCTTTTATATGGTCTTATTAGAGTTAAACGACTACCAATGGCACAGCAGTAAGCGAGGCCTTTGGAATCAAATCTCAACACCTGATACCACATTGCGTGGAAGAGCTCAGCGCTTATGGGTCGCGATAGGCAATAAGGACTTGGAGTTCAATCAGAGAGAGCAAGTACTAGAAGAGCTCAAAGGGCTCACTCGTTCAGACATGATGCGTTTTGTGGTTAGTCAGCTTAAGCCACGTACTGCTAACCGACTGATTATGCACGCTCACGGCAACGCTCATAGCGAGGAAGGTAAGCTATCTGCAGGTGTCGAGATTGGTTCTATTGATGAGTTCCAGTTGCGCCCGAAAGATACCGAGCTTGGCTAATAAGCGTGTTAGAAAATTAAAAGGTTGATGTGAAGGCATCAACCTTTTTTATTAGGCAAAGTCAAAAGCAGACCTCCTATTACGCTCCTTCGTCGCTTTAGGAGATGACGTTAGTTTTGATTGAGGCACGTTTATCCAATGAACACCAATAGCTTAATCTCAACCTCTCATTTCTAGTTCCCAAGAAGGAGAAACAACTGAATCGAGAATCTCCCACACCGACCAACACTACCTGACACAACACATCACTCTCCGTCATTCCCGACAAGGAGGGACGACCGAGTCGGGAATCTCCCATACCGACCAGCTCTACCAAACAGAACACATAATTCCCCCGTCATTCCTGAGAAGAAAGAATGACAGAGTCGGTAATCTCACTCTTTTCACAATCATTAATAAAACAAAAAAGCCCGCATCAACTGCTTGATACGGGCTCAATAATTAGCGTACTAGAGAGTTACTTGTAAAAAGACTCATCCAAACCAGCTCGTGTCAGTAGGCCATCACATGGTGCGAAACGGTCACCGTACTTCACAGCAAAATCATTCATCATCTCAACCAGTGACTTAATACCAATTTGGTCCATGTAACGGAACGGACCGCCCAGGAATGGAGGGAAACCGATACCGAAAATAGCACCAATATCACCATCACGAGGACTACGGATAATGCCATCATCTAGACAACGAACCGCTTCGTTCAGCATAGGTAACACGCAACGCATTGCGATGTCGTTATCACTTAGCTTAGGCTCAGGTTGTAACTTAAGCAGCTTATAAACTGACTTATCGACTTCCTTCTTCTTACCTTTGTAGGTGTAGAAGCCTTTACCACTCTTACGACCTTTGCGATTGTCATTCAGAAGAATATCGAACACATCAGGACCTTGGAAACGGTCACCTAATTCATTCACTAGAATCGGGATGATCTTAGCACCGATATCCACACCCACCTCATCTAGCAAGGTAATTGGGCCAACTGGGAAGCCGAAATCCAATAAAGCACTATCCAGTTTTTCAATCGGCTCATTCGCGAGTAGCAGATGTGCCGCTTCATTCATGTACGGAGCAAGAATACGGTTCACATAGAAACCTGCCGTGTCTTTTACAACAATTGGTGTTTTGCCTTGTTTCTTCGCTAATGCTACTACCGTCGAGATAGTATCTTCTGACGTTGTTTCATGAGGGATAACCTCAACTAGCGGCATTTTTTCTGCAGGGCTAAAGTAGTGAAGACCGACCACGTTTTCTGGTCGCTGTGCCTTCTCTGCAATCTTATGGATTGGCAGTGATGAAGTATTCGTCGCGAAGATAGTCTCTGGCTTCGCATTTTGTTCAATGTCTGCAACCATTGACTGCTTAAGGTCAAGATCTTCAAACACCGCTTCGATCACAACGTCTGTGTGGTTGAAGCTTGTAAAGTCGATACCACCAGAAAGCTGAAGCATCTTACTTTCAAGACCTGCACGGCTCAGAATACGACGTTTGCGCTGCTTATCGAATAACTTGTAGTTGTAGTTAAGCGCGTTTAGGACACCATCATTTGATACATCTTTAATACGAACCGGTACTTTTGCTTTAGCTACACTCACATGGCTAATACCTGCGCCCATAAGTCCGCCGCCTAACACACCAACACGCTTAACCGCTTTTGGTTCTGCATCTGCGCCGTGTTCTTTCTTCATTTCTGTGGTTGCAAAGAAGATAGAGCGAAGTGCTTTTGACTCAGAAGTCATTACTAACTCAGAGAAACGCTTCGCTTCGTACTGAAGACCTTTTTCAAAGCCATTTTCTAGACCATAACGAATGACATCGAGAATCGCGTCAGCTGCTGGGTAGTTACCACGAGTTTTCTGATTGGTCTTCTTCGCAGCTTGTTCGAAAATCACTTTACGACCAAGGCTGTTACGAGAGATCAGCTTCTCTTTAGTCGAAGCTTGGCTCTTAGAAGCAAGGCGCTTACCTTTTTTACTACCCGTATTCTTTTCAACATAGCTTTTCGCTACTTCAAGCAAAATGGTATCTGGGACACAAGCATCCACAACGCCAAGTGATTTCGCTTTTTTAGCACGCAGCTGCTTACCAGTAAGAATCAGGTCGAGTGACGGTAGCAAACCAATTAAACGAGGCAGGCGTTGTGTGCCACCAGAACCTGGTAGTAAACCTAGCTGAACTTCAGGTAGACCAAGGCGCGTCTTATCTGAATCGGTACACACACGGTAGTCACACGCTAGTGCGAGCTCTAAACCGCCACCAAGACACGGACCATGAATTGCCGCAACAACTGGGTAAGGAAGATCAGACAATGCTTGGAACATCTCTTGACCTTGACGTGCTAGAGATTGTGCTTCATCAGCGGTTTTACACGCATCAAGCATTCGAACATCAGCGCCAGCAATAAAGTTATCAGGCTTAAGAGAATGAACAATTAGCCCTTTAACGCGGCTTTGCTTCTCTTTTAGCTGCTCAAAGATCGCTTTCATCTCTTCAGCAAAAGCCGCTTGTAGCGTGTTCATTTTCTCGCCTGGAACATCAATCGCTAACCAAGCAATGTCTTGGTCGTCGATGTTAAGAGAGAATGCGGTCGCTTTCTTTTTCGGTGCTTCAGTCACTGGAGTCGACTCCGCGTTAGTGACTGCTTCTTTTTCTGTTGTTGCATCAAGAGTCGTAGACATTATTCTACCTCCAAGATCATTGCTGCACCTAAACCACCAGCAGCACATGCTGTATTCAGTGCTAAGCCGCCACCGCGACGTTTTAATTCACGTAATGTTTGAGTCATCATACGCGCACCAGTTGCTGCGAACGGGTGGCCGTAAGCAATTGAACTGCCCAACACGTTGAACTTATCCATATCAATCTCACCGATCGCTTTATCACGGCCAAGGTTCTTCTGTGCGAACTCATCGCTGGCAAACATTTTCACATTCGCTAGAACTTGAGCTGCAAATGCTTCATGCATCTCGATAAGCGTAAGGTCCGATAGCTCTAAGCCAGTGTTTTTCAATACTTGCGAGGTCGCGTACGTTGGTCCCATCAGCATATCCGTTTCAACACCAATCGCTGAGAACGCATAGCCACGAATATAACCCAGTACTTCTAAGCCTAGCTCTTTCGCTTTGCCTTCGCGCATCAACATCACAGCTGCACCGCCATCAGTTAGCGGCGTTGCATTCGCAGCGGTCACACTGCCGTATTTTCTATCGAATGCAGGACGAAGCTTGGCGTAACCTTCGACCGTAGAGTCATGACGAATATTATTATCTTCCGCGAGGTACTTTTTGTACGGTGCCGGAAATGCCGTCATTACTTCGTCTTTAATCTTGCCTTCTTTCCATGCTTGAGAAGCCAAAGAGTGAGAACGGTGAGCAAGCGCATCTTGAGCTTCACGAGTAATACCGTGTGTCTTTGCCATCTGCTCAGCGGTTTGGCCCATCGATAAACCAGTCGAGTATTCAGCAACCGCAGGCGGAACTGGCATCAAATCTTTTACTGAAAGTGTTTTGAGAATTTTCAGTTTTTGGCCCATGGTTTTGGTTTTGCTCAGTGCTAATAAATTTGCAGCTAGCTTTTTGGAAACGCCAATAGGCAATACAGAAGAAGAATCCGCACCACCAGCAATACCGACATCAATCGTGCCAGCCATAATGCTTTCGGTCACGTTGACTGCTGCTTGAAAGCTGGTCGCACACGCTCGAGTCACACTGTAAGCATCGGTATTGATATCCATACCGGTACCCAACACGATTTCACGCGCGATGTTTGGTGCTTCTGGCATCTGAACAACTTGGCCGAACACGACTTGTTCGATTAGCGCAGGATCGACATCAGTTCTTGCGAGCATTTCACTCACAACCATTTTGCCTAAGTCGACCGCAGGCACTTGGCTAAATTCTGTGCTCTGACGAGCGAATGGGGTTCGTAATCCAGCGACAACGGCAACACGTTCTCCAGAACGCGTTTTGACTTCCTGTTTGCCCATGGTTTCTCCTTAAAGTTAAGAGGTCTGACCTGAAGCATTGTAAAGAAGTTGTTAATTAAATCAAACGAGCGTTTAAATAAACGTGATACGAGTATCTCACTGTTTGAAAATATAACTGCACATTCAGGCGAACCTTTTTGGGTGAAAGGTTGTCGTAAGAGACTAAACTATTGTAAGCAAAGACTGTTATAGCGGTGTAGGAGATTGGTTTTCTCGAGGCAAAAAAAAACCACACAAAGCTGTGTGGTCGGAATGTGTATAAAGCAATTAACTTGACGCCAATTGAAAATAATCAGTTTCCTGATTAGGAGAAAGTAAAGTCAGCCTTCAAAAGGAAGTGTCGTCTTGCTCAACATGCTAGCCACGAATGACTAACTAGACGACAAGGTGTACTATAACTTTTTCAGGGTCTTAGATTTTGAAGTAGATCAATTTTAATGTGATTTTACGAATTCCAGCCGCCGTTCGCTCTAAAGACGAAACAGACTATAAACGAAGCACAACGTATAGAGGACAGCTATACGCAGAGCAATTATGGAGGCTCGTGTGTCAATAATAAAAATGTTTGGAAAGAAAAAAGCCAAGCGTCCGGTCAACTCTGATATGGACAAACAAAGAAAATACGAAGCACTCGTACGTGCCTATCACCGTGACCTCTTTCGCTACGCCTATTGGTTATGCAAAGACAAAAGCATTGCCGAAGATTTAGTGCAAGAAACTTGCCTGCGCGCTTGGAAATCACTCGATAGCCTACAAGATGAAAAAGCCGCAAAATCTTGGCTGATTACTATCTTACGCCGCGAGAATGCTCGACGTTTTGAACGCAAACAGTTTGATCTGGTTGATATCGACGATCATGGTAATGATGCTAGTGTCAGTGATGACCCGCACCATCAACACCAATGGTTGCAAGTCCAGATCATGAAACTTGAAATTGATTACCGTGAACCTCTCTTCTTACAAGTGATTGGTGGTTTTAGTGGTGACGAGATCGCGGACATTCTCGATCTCAACAAAAACACGGTGATGACACGTTTATTCAGAGCTCGAAATCAATTGAAAGAGATGCTGGATACAGAAGAAGCAGAGAGGGGGCAACATAATGGATGATTTAGAATTTCGTCGTCGTGTATTGTCGGAACCTAAACAGCGTACACAAGATATTGTTGATGCAACCGCAAATAGCGAAGCCAACAGTAACTTTTTAGATGACGTACTATCGCTTGATAAACAGATCCACTCTGCAATGAATGTAGACGTGCCAGACGATCTTGCCGATCGCATTCTGTTCAATCAAACCTCAAGCGAAGAGAGCAAAGTAGTACGCCCTACTTTTGCTAGACGTGCAATGGCAATGGCCGCTTCCGTAGCATTTGTTGCTGGTCTATTAGTTGGCCAAGTAAACTGGGGAAATGCATTAGTGTCTCCAGCGCAAGCGAGCTTGGTTGATACGGCGATGAAACATGTTATCGATGAAAAGAGCTTTGTGAGCACCATCGATGAACAAGTTACATCACAGCAAATCAATGCAAAAATGAACCCATTTGCTTTTCAGTTTGATGAAGCTTTCCCATACCACGTCTATTACCTGAACCATTGTGGTTTTGGGAAGTCTAACGCAGTGCACATGGTATTCCAGGGTGAAAAAGGCAAAGTTACGCTATTTCTAACTAGCATCCCGACAGACAAACCGGTCGACTTTGACGAAAAAGGGATGTCAGGTTCGGTAATGCCGATTGATAACAGCAGTTTGATACTCGTCGGTGAGAATGGCGAGGATGTGTCTAAAATCTCAGAAAAGCTGACGAAAATGATCAAACCGATGAGCTAATCAACTCTCAAAGCCCCTCAATAAAAGGCCCAGCAATATACTCTTGATATTGCTGGGCTTTATTTATAAATAAAACACCAATCCATTCACAAAACCAATAACTCTAGAGTTAAAACTCTAAAAAACAGCATTTCGCACCATTTTCGTGCCAGATAGGCGTCATTTCCATAATTTTCCACTCAAATTTTCCAATGGTCGGATTTGTATATCGTATACTTGCGAATAGGATCAGCCACCATTGAGCAATTGCTCAAATTAATCGCCCTGTAGAGGCGGATATATAAAGGAATAAATGAATGACTACCAACAACACGCGTCTGTTTAAAAAGTCTCTTTTAGCAGTAACAATTACACTGGCGTCTTCGCAAGCGATGGCAGCAGGTTTCCAACTTAACGCACAATCAGCTACTGGCCTTGGCCGTGCTTTCGCTGGTGATGCAGTAATCGCAGATAACGCGTCAGTAATGGCACGTAACCCTGCAGCAATGGCACTATTTGACAAAACTGAGCTATCTCTTGGTTTTGAGACAATCACTACTGATATCAAAGTTAAGAACGCTACTTATACTTCAGTGAATGGCATTGGCGCAGCAGGACCAACGACTGGTACACAGTCTTCAAATTACGATGATGCTGGCGGCACATCTGTAGCACCAAATATCCACCTTATCGTTCCAGTAAATGAAAAATTTGCTTGGGGTGTGAACGCATATTCAAACTTTGGTACTTCTACAGATTTTGGTGATGATTTCGTAGCTTCAGAATACGGCGGCGAAACAGATATCATGAGCCTTAACTTTGGCTTAGCTGGTTCATACCGTTTAAATGAGCAATGGAGCTTTGGTGCTGGCCTTGACCTAATTTATGGTAAAGGTACTCTGAAACGTTCATTTAGTAACACAACTTATACAGGCCCAGTTCTTCCGCCTGCAGCTGATGGTGGTATTACTGGAGGCTTAAACGCGCTAAATGGTAGAAGTATTGTTGATATCGATGAAGCAGATGGTTGGGGTGTTGGCTTCAACATCGGTACGGTTTATGAGCTAGATGAAAATAACCGTTTCGGCTTGTCTTACCGTTACAGCCCAGAAATCACAGCTAAAGATGACAAAGGACAAGAAATCGTTCTTCCTCTACCAGATATGGCTGAATTCTCTGGTTTCCACAAGCTAGAAGATACTAAGTTCGCAGTACACTACTCTCTACAATGGGTAGGTTGGAAAGCATTCGATAAAATTGAATTTGGTGGTGCGGCAAGTGCTCTTCCTGACTCAGCATACGAGTGGAAAAATGCGGGACACATCTCAGTCGGTACTACGTACTACCTAAACAACAACTGGGATCTACGTGCTGGTTACATGTACGACATCGCTGCGCAAGATGACCTAAAATCAGTTTCTGTTCCAGATTCTGACCGTCAATGGTTCTCTGCAGGTTTTACTTACCACATCGATACAGCATCTAACGTAGACTTTGGCTTTACTTACCTACTAGGTGAAGACGTAGACAACGTAAACGAGAGCTTAGGCGTTACATCTATCAGCGCAACAACTCGTGCAGATGCAATCCTACTAGGTCTACAATACAGCCGCAGCTTCTAATATAAGCTAGGTTATAAATCCCGAAGGGTCGCTTTATGCGACCCTTTTTTATTGCCTAAACTACTGACTTGCATCCATTTAAGCTTACAACTGTAGCCTGCACGGCACATATATAGCTACAAGTGTACGCTCAAACTTCGCAACACAGTCGAAACATTCAGACTATTTACCTAATAATCAGTCACATTTGATCATTTAATCCCTAAAACACTGTTTTATTCGAATTTCATTTTTAAAGTAATGACTCTAAAAGTAGAATCACGCCACTAAATACTTATGATTCAGCGAACATAATAATGAAAATGAATAAGACTCTTCTATCTACTGCAGTGGCAGTTGGACTACTTTCAACTTCTACTGTGACTCAAGCTGCAGGCTTTCAACTAGCAGAATACTCAGCAACAGGCCTGGGCCGCGCATACGCTGGTGAAGCAGCAATGGCTGATGGTGCAGACGCACAATGGCGCAACCCTGCAATGCTGACTTACCTAGAAGGTACTCAGGTTTCTGTTGGTGCTATCTATGTTGACCCGAACATTGATATCGACGGTACTTCTACGTCAATGATGGGACAATCTACTTCGTCAAATTCTAGCGATTTTGCGCACAGTGCAGTAATCCCAAACTTTTATGTTTCTCATAAGTACAACGACAAGTTCGCGTTGGGCTTTGCTGCCGGCACTAACTACGGCATGGAAACAGACCTAGGTAAAGACTTCGGTGGCGCAAACCATGGTAACGAAGCAAGCGTTACTACAATGGAGCTAAACCTAAACGCAGCGTACCAAGTACTTGAAAGCGTATCTATTGGTGGTGGCATTCGTTACATCATGGCTGAAGGTAGCTTTGGTGCGGTATCTACTGCAAACTCTCTAGTTCCTCTTCCTCAAGGTACAGCTTTAAAATACATGGAAGGCGATGACGCAGCGTGGGGCTGGCAAGTTGGTACAGCGTGGCAAATCAATGAAAGTAACCGCCTAGGTTTCACCTATAAGTCAGAGGTAGACCTAACGCTAGAAGGTTACGCGAAAGGCTTCGGCTTTAACCAAGCAAACCCAACAGCCCACAAAAATGGCTCGATGGATCTTGCTCTTCCAGCAACAGCTGAACTTGCTAGCTTCCATCAATTAACAAATAAAGTAGCAGTTCATGCGAGCATTAACTGGACAAACTGGAGTAGCTTTAAGGAGCTTGTTGCTGATTTCCCAGGTGAAAATAGTGTAGAAATCAAGCAAGAAAACTGGGAAGACAACTACCGCTTTGCGATTGGTACTACATACCAAATGACACCTAAGTTGGCTCTACGTTCTGGTATTGCTTACGATACATCAGCAGTAAGCGAAGAACACCGCACAGCAACGATTCCAGAAACAGACCGTACTTGGTTAAGTATTGGTGCAGGTTACCAATGGTCTGAGCAACTAACACTAGACGCTGGCTTCACTTACATTCTAGCGAAAGACGCTAAAATGCATGAAACAGACCCAGGCTTCGGTGGTGCTGATATGTTTGGTGGCAGCTTCGAAGGTGAAGTGACTGGTAGCATCTGGCTAATTGGTGTACAAGCTAACTACCGCTTCTAATCTTTTTGACTTAACCTAAAGTAATAAGCAATAAAAAGGCTCGATGTTGTTTTCAACATCGAGCCTTTCTTTTATCGGTTTCCTAAATCGTGTTTCTAGTAATCTTCTAGATAACCATCGATGAAATCTTCTTCTTCGAGATCCACTTCTTCTGGCTCAATCTCAGCTTTAAAGTCACGACGTTGGATGTAGACATCACGTGTTAGCGCGTATGGGTCTGGAGAATCGTTCAGCAGCGCTTCTTGCGAAACTAACTGAGCACGTGTTTCCATACCTTCGAAAGCCCATTTACCTAAGCTCGCCCAAAAGTTCAGGAAAGACAGAGGAACATACAGGCCATCAACGGTTTCAGTCACTTCACGTGTCGTTAAAGGACCATAACCTGGCACCATAAAGTACGGACCATTCCCTACTCCGTAATGACCAATTGCATCAGAGAAAGACTTGTCATCGTATTTGGTGATTCCTGCTTCACTGGCAATATCGATTAAGCCTAACAGACCAAAAGTCGAGTTAATCCAAAACCGGTTAAAGTGGTCGAGCGCTTTCTCACCATTACCCATGATGAGGTTATTCACCATGCTTGATGGTTCGTCTAAGTTGGCTAAAAAGTTGGAGATACCAGAACGCACTGGCACAGGGGTGTAGTCAACATAAGCGAGAGAAACAGGGCGAACCAAATAAGGATCTAAATATTCGTAGTTGATATCCCACATCGCACGGTTGAAACCTTCAAAAGGATCATTCGGGTGGGATTCTTCGACGTATTCAGAGGTTTCGAGATTATCATTATTGCTATCATCTGGCGCGCTAGAACAGCCCACCGTTAAGCTTGCGATAAAGAGTAAACTTGAGAGTCTTAAAACACTGATAGACATATCACCTTTTCCATAAGGAATAATAAAAAAGGCCAGCAATCGCTGGCCTCAATTGTTTGCGTAAGTCTATACCGTTTGTTTATAAATCGGAATAGCTAACACCTATGCAAAATGATGATTAATATTGCTTATTGATATTAATGGTCACAGGTTCACCCAATTCAACCACTTCACTCTCACCGTACCAATCACCATCGCGAGTTGAAACGTTACCATCTGTATCAAGCCTAGCCCTAACCATCAGAGTTTCAAGACTAGACAACTGTTGACCTTGCATCATGCTATTACCGTCATCAAGTACAACAGTACGAGGGAAAGAACCCAATGGGTAGCGAGCCGCAGCAACTGGCATTGGCGAACCATCTGCTCGGTGTACCGAAACTACCAACACTGCATTGGGATCAGCATTCACATCAGCAGCTAGATCAAGCGTTACTGCAACACTCTTGCCTTGGTCAACACCCATCGCGTCACCCATTTTCTTCTGAGCACTTTCGATGCTGCGAGAAAGCATTTCATAACGGCTGTCTTGTGGGCCGATCATCTGTTGCATGATACTCCAGTACTTAACCGCACTTGGGTAGTCTTGACGCTCAAATGCATCAAAAGCAAGTAGTGAGAACACACGAAGGTCTACGTAATCGTTTTGAACCAAACGGCTTAGAAGTAGACGAGCTTGGTTTTGCTCTGCCTCATCTGGCGATAACATCAGTGCTTGTGCAAAGCCAAGTTGAACATCTTCGTCCTTAGGCTCTAGCTTATAAGCACGTTCCATCGCATCAATCGCAGTTTGTGCATCACGATTAGCCAGAGCAATGCGACCTAGCAGCAGCCAACCCGTTGAATCTTTAGGTTGGTAGTGCAAGCGCGTACGCAGTGCTAACGTCAAATCTTCTAGTTCGTCGTCCGTTAACGTGCCGCCTTCTGAAGACATTAGCTTTTTAGACAACTCAGGAAGATTAGAACTCACTTCTTGCCAATGTTGAACTTTGTCTAGCGCACCAAACTTGAAGTACATACCGTAAGTAACGACCACAACAAGAATGATAGAGGGTACAACAACACCCACTGTTGAGATGTGAGTTTTCTTCATCTCTTGCTTAGCCGGAACGTCATCAAGTAGAGACTGTTTCAGATCAGCGATCAGCTCCTGTTGGTTATCAACAAGGCCTTCTTCAGCTTCTACTTCTAGCTCATCGAGACGGTCTTTATAGAATGCTTTATTCAGCTCATCACGAAGCACATCGTCATTGTTTGCCTTTTTATTAATGAAAGGCAGAACAATCAACAAGATTGCTGCTAGCGAAAGGATAATGGTAGAAATCCAAAATAGAGTCATTACTGTTTATCTCCGTCGTTCTCTTCATCGAGTAACGCTTTTAAACGTGCTTCTTTATCTGCATCCCAGTCTTGATCTGACTCTGTTGCTGCTTTCGATTTTGACTTTCTGCTTCGTAAAATAATCAAACCAAATCCAAACACAACCACTGCAAATGGACCGACCCAAAGGATCGACGTCGCAAGTGTTAATGGCGGATTGTAAGTAACGAAGTTACCGTAGCGAGCAATCATATAATCAATGATGTCTTGCTTCGACTTACCATCTTTGGTCATCTCATACACTTTTTGGCGCAGGTCGACCGCAAGTTCTGCATTCGAGTCACCAATAGTGTTGTTCTGACACTTAGGACAACGCAGCGTATTGCTCAGCTCTTTAAACTGTTGCTCTTGATCTACAGTATCAAATTCATGAAATTCGATTGGCGCGGCAGAAACCGTCGCTGATATTGCAAACGTAGCGAATAGAGTAATCAGTGCCTTCTTAATCATTTCGCTTCCTCCAACAGGTCGTTGTACATCGGCTCAAGCGTCGATGCCCAGTTCGTTGGATTTACATCACCCACATGGCGATAGCGAACCACACCATTAGCGTCGATTAGGAAAGTTTCTGGAGCGCCATACACACCAAGATCTAGACCTAACATGCCGTTGCCATCAAAAAGACTGATTAGATACGGGTTACCTAGCTCTTTTAACCAACCAACCGCTTTGTTGCGATCATCTTTGTAGTTAAGACCAATAATCTTAACGCCCTTATCAGCCAACTTATTCAGGTAAGAGTGCTCTGCATAACAAGTAGGACACCAAGTCGCCCACACGTTAAGAAGCAGTGGCTCACCTTTAAAGATCGCTTGGTCATGCAGCTTACCCGGTTGCTCTAAGTCTTCGAGATCAAACTCAGGCACTGGCTTACCAATCAATACCGATTCAAGTTTAGTCGGGTCATCGCCCGACTGGTTACGCACCAATTGCGTTGCAAAGATTCCCGCTAGAACCATGAACGCAATCAATGGAATGAATAAAATCTTTTTGTTCATTCGAGTTAAGCCTCCTGCTCTTGAGCCGACTTTTTGGTTGGCTTACGGAAACGGTAACGACGGTCACTGATAGCGATAGCGCCACCAAGAGACATGATCAAAGAACCGGCCCAGATCCAACGTACAAATGGTTTGTAGTAAATACGTACAGCCCAAGATTTGTTGTCGTCTAGACGCTCACCCATTGCGATGTAAAGGTCGCGCGTTACACCACGGTCAATCGCCGCTTCTGTCATCATAGACTTAGCCGTCGTGTAGAAGCGTTTTTCTGCGTGAAGCGTATTGATGTACTTGCCTTCTTTTGTGATTTCAAAATCAGCAATGTAACCATCGTAGTTTGGACCATCTTTGTCACGAACACCTGTGAATAGGAAGTCGTACTCTTCAAGCTGGTAGCTCTCGCCAGGTGCCAGACGAACATCACGTTCAATACTGTAGTTCTGTACCATTGCGATACCAATTACAGTTACGGCTAAACCGATGTGACCACATACCATCGCCCAGTGGCTACGAGGTAGCTTGGTTAGACCTTTCATAAAGCTATGACGGTGAGTCGCACGCTCATGCAGTTCAAAACCGTGCATGAAGATGATCCAGAATGCCATTACCCAGCCTGCAAACGCAGTACCGCTAAAGCGGTCAGCTAACAGAGTCACCATTAGCGCACTCAAGCCTAACGAGAATACGCCTGAAATAATCATCGGCTTAACAAGCTTAGATAAATTGTCACGCTTCCAACGGATAAGAGGACCGATACCCAATAGGAACGAGAACGGGATCATTAACCAGAAGAACAACATGTCGAAGAATGGTGCACCGATAGATACCGAGCCCAGACCTAACTGTTTGTGAACCAGTGGTAATAATGTACCTACTAATACAACCACTAGCGCTGCAATCAGAAGAACGTTGTTACCAAGTAGCGCATTTTCACGAGAGACTAGATCGAAGTTACCACGAACACGAACTGATGCACCTTTCACTGCGAACAGTAATAGTGAGCCACCAATAACAAAAACTAGGAAACCTAGGATGAACATACCACGAGCCGGATCAGACGCGAACGCGTGAACCGAGACCAGAATGCCTGAACGAACTAAGAAAGTGCCCAACAAGCTTAATGAGAACGCAGAGATAGCCAGCAATACTGTCCAAGCTTTAAATGTGCCACGCTTTTCGGTTACCGCTAGTGAGTGCATCAGTGCAGTACCAGCCAACCAAGGCATAAATGAAGCGTTTTCTACTGGATCCCAGAACCACCAGCCACCCCAGCCAAGTTCGTAGTATGCCCACCATGAACCTAGTGCGATACCTACCGTTAGGAATAACCAAGCTGCAATTGTCCAAGGACGAGACCAACGAGCCCATGCCGTATCAAGACGACCACTCATTAGAGAAGCAATCGCGAAAGAGAATGCAACAGAGAAACCTACATAACCCATGTAAAGCATCGGTGGGTGAATAATCAAACCCGGATCTTGCAACAGCGGGTTCAAGTCACGACCATCAACAGGGAAGAAAGGCAGTGTACGTAGGAATGGGTTAGACGTTACGATAATGAACAGCAAGAAGCCGACAGTGATCAAACCCATGATAGCCAATACGCGAGCCACAGACTCTTGAGGCATACCACGGCTGAATGTCGCTACTGCTACCGTCCAACCTGCTTGGATAAGTACCCAAAGCAGTAATGAACCTTCGTGTGCACCCCAAACGGCCGTAATTCGGTAGTACCAAGGTAGTTGGCTGTTTGAGTTGCTTGCAACGTATTGAATCGTAAAATCATTTGTGTAAAACGCGTAACACAAGATAAAGAACGAAATCGCTAAGAATCCGAACATACCCCACGACAACGGTCGTGCGCTGTTCATCAATAATGTGTTATTTCGAGCGGCTCCATACAATGGGAGCACGCTTAACAGCAATGCAAGTCCCAAGGACAGGATCATCGCAAAATGGCCGATCTCGGCTATCATTGAGCATTTCCTTCTTTTTGTTCAGTCGTGTATTGCAAAGGCTCATGTGTTTTCTTCATTGCTTCCGCAACTTCAGAAGGCATGTACTCTTCATCGTGCTTTGCCAACACCTCAAACGCTTCGATTGTCGTCGCATCTTTAAGGACACCTTGAGCAACAATACCTTGGCCTTCACGGAAAAGATCAGGAAGGATACCATCGTATAAAATTGTTACTTTAGGACCTACATCTGCCAAATCAAAGCTTACTCGTAGTGATTCGTTGTCACGGCTTACAGAGCCTACGACAACCATGCCACCAATACGTAGGCGTTGGCCAACCTCAGGTTTTTTACCATCTTTACCGTTTACCAGCTCAGTTGGTGTGTAGAACAGATCCATGTTCTGGTTAAGTGCGTAAACCATTAATCCAACAGTTGCACTGATACCAAAAAAGATCGCTAAGACAATGCCCAGCCTCTTTTTGCGTCTTGGGTTCATAGAGTGTTCTCCATATTTTTTGCTGCATCGATACGAGCTTGGCGATCAACCTTAGCTTGTACTTCAGTTAGTAATTGCTTACCACGACGAACGCTTACCACCAGTAAGATGATCATCGAGAGAAATGTGATTCCAAATGCACTCCATACGTATGACGCGTAACCGCCCATGGCAAAGAAATCACTCAAAGATTCAAAATACATAAATACCTACCCTACTACGCTTTATCAGCCGCAAGCTTGCGAACCCATGGACGATGACTTTCTTTGCTGATGATTTCGTTGCGGAAACGAATCATGGTCAAAGCGCCAAAGAAGAAAGCGAAACCGAAGATGTTGAGAAGAAGCGGCCATAGCATGTCACTTGAAATCGAAGGTTTTGCGAACTTAGTGATCGTCGCGCCTTGATGAAGTGTGTTCCACCACTCTACCGAGAAGTGAATAATAGGGAGGTTAATCACGCCGACGATAGCCAAAATACCCGCCGCTTTTGCTGCTGTTTTTTGGTCATCAAACGCGTGGTGAAGTGCAATTACACCTAGATATAAGAATAGAAGAATCAGCTCTGAGGTTAGGCGTGCATCCCAAACCCACCAAGCGCCCCACATTGGCTTACCCCAAACTGCGCCTGTTAGCAGAGCAATGAAAGTAAATACAGCACCAATCGGCGCCATCGCCAGTGCAGCCATATCAGAAAGCCTTACCTGCCATACTAAACCGATAAACGCGGCAATAGCCATCGACATGTATACGCCCATCGACCAAATGGCAGAAGGAACGTGAATATAGATAATTCGGAAACTATCACCCTGTTGATAATCAGAAGGTGCGAACGCGAGGCCCCACACCGTACCAACGGATAGACACAATAGCGCTAGGATTGAGAACCACGGCAGAAGTTTACCAGCAAGCTGGTATGACGTTTCTGCTTTGGCATAGGGATGGAGCCATTTCCACATGTTGTAATCTCACTCTTACTTCATATTGCTTACAGCTACTAAAGCTATAATTATAATAATATATTTGTTCTGCTTTCTGTTTTGCTGACTCTATGAGTCTCATCGAACACTTTGGTTCACTTTAGCTATACGATACTGGTACCGTTATCAGTTCACACTCACGCGAAGTGCGGCACTGATCGCAAAAGGCGTTAGCGTCATCGCGCCCATCAACATGGCGCCGAGAATCGCTAGTTGGCCATTGTAGGCAACGCCCAACGCCGCAGCGTCAATCGCTGACGTTGCGAAAATCAAAATAGGGATGTATAGCGGCAAAATTAACAGGCTCAGTAACACCCCGCCCTTCTGCAACCCAACCGTCAAAGCAACACCAATCGCCCCAATAAAGCTCAAGGCAGGCGTTCCGACAAGCAAAGTCATCACAACAGAGAGCCAAGTGTCAAAATCCAATGACAACAAAACAGCCAACAATGGGCTAATTAAAATTAATGGTAACCCGGTCAATAACCAGTGTGCTATGACCTTGGACAATACTACCAACTGCAACGGGATGGGCATCAGCATCATCTGTTCAAGGGCACCATCTTGAAAATCATCGCGAAATAGACGCTCAAGAGACAGTAACGCAGAAAGTAAAGCAGCAACCCAAACAATACCCGCCGCAATACGTGCAAGTAGGTTTGGCTCAGGGCCGATACTTAATGGGAAAAGCGTGATAACAATGATGAAGAACCACAACGGGTTAAAGATATCAGCCTGACGTCGAAAAGCGATAAGTAGCTCACGTCGGATAATGGTGGTCATAGAAGAGATCATATTACTCACCCAACTTTATTTTTCTTAGTTTCGGGCTATCAGCAAACATATCTTGGTGCGTTGTGAGTAGTACAATCCCACCGTTATCCGCATGCTGAGAAAAAAGCGATTCAAGAACTTTAACACCCTGCTTGTCAATCGCAGTCAGTGGTTCGTCGAGAATCCACAACATCTGCTTACTCAACCAAAGACGAGCTAAGGCAACACGGCGCTGCTGACCAGCAGAAAGCTGCCCAGCAGGCACATCTTCTCTACCAGCTAGTCCAACCTGAGCAAGCGCATGGTAAAGCTCTTCCTTATTGGTTCCGCCACAATGAATTGACTGATAGAAACTGAGGTTCTCATAGGCACTAAGCTCGCGCTTTACACCTGTTTGATGACCAAGAAAAAGTAAATTTTGATGATAAACATCTCGACTCGATTCAATAGACTCACCATCCCAAGAGATAGTGCCTTCGTCACGATCACCTAAACCAGTGATGATCCTAAGGAGTGTCGTTTTTCCTGTACCGTTACGCCCTTCAACTTGAACCAACTCTCCTGGTTTCAATTGAAAAGATAACGATTCAAACAGAACCCTTTCGTCACGAATAGCAGTTAAATTTGAGACTTCTAGCATAGGTAAATTTAGTCGAGTAATGAGAGGGCTATAGTAGCACACCAATATGGTGACAAAACAGGACTAGGCGTTTTCAGTAGAACAAAGTCGGTAAGAAACTGTTACTACTGCATCACAATTTACACATTTTGACCAAAAATGAGATATTGCTGTAGTAACAAGCACTTATAAACATCGTTCTATAAACAGTTATACAGGCACAAAAAAAGAAGCCGAAGCTTCTTTTTAAAAGAGTGTGCGACAAACATGGTGTGTTTATCCACGAATAGCGCTCAATTTAACGACGTCGAGGTGGATCCCTGCGATCACGAGAGGCAGTAGGATGCTCATCAAACGAGGAAGGGTCGCTTCGTAATGAAGGAATTTTCTCTTTACCAGCAAGCTTGTTCTGCAGAGACATCATCAGCTCAGCTTCTGCTTTGGGTAATTCACATTCTTCAATTAACTCGTTAATCCCAGCGCCAAGCTGAACCATTTTCGTTGCACGCGTGTACAAACGTCCATCGGTATCCGCATGTTCCAGCTCAACAATACGTTCATTCAAATGTTTGATAAGATCTTGTTGTTCAGTCACTTTCTGGCCAAGGCCAACCACAACAGAGCGAACTTCTAGCAATTGCTTGCTCGATTTTTGCAGCTCTTTATCCAAGTTACGAACCTGTAGGCGTGACTGATCCAGTTGCTTTTGAATCGCACTTTTTACTTTGCTTATCAAAATCAAGATGAATAACGTAAAAACCCCAACTCCAGCAATCAGTGCAGCAGGGCTTAAAGGAAGCGCTTCAAACATTATAGGTGAGCCATCTCATCCCATTCGTCTTCGCTTAGTAGTTTGTTTAGATCTACTAAGATAAGCAGCTTGCCATCGCGGTTGCTAACGCCCTGGATGAACTTCGCGCTTTCGTCAGTACCAACACTTGGTGTTGTATCGATTTCAGAAGAACGTAGGTAAACCACTTCAGCAACGCTATCAACCAGGATGCCAATAACTTGACGCTCAGATTCAATAACGATGATACGAGTGTTATCCGTGATTTCACCTTGCATCAAACCAAAGCGAGAACGAGTGTCGATAACAGTAACAACGTTACCACGTAGGTTAATAATACCTAGAACGTAATCTGGAGCACCCGGTACTGGAGCAATTTCGCTGTAACGCAGTACTTCACGTACTTGCATTACGTTGATGCCGTAAGTTTCTTCTTCTAGCTGGAATGTTACCCATTGAAGTACTTCGTCATTCGTTTGATCTTTTCTTACTTCAACTTCACTCATTTGAGACATAGATAATCCTCTTGCCGTCGTTACCGACCACTATTATTAACTTGATGCTTTTGTTGTACCAATCTTGGTACTAGCTCAATGCTTTTACATCTAGCCCTGCATTTAGCATGGCGATTAATGCTTCGACATGGATCAAAGCACACATTTTTTCTTTTACCATACCAGCGAGCCATGGGCGTTTTCCTGCCATTTCTCGCCAACGTACTTTATCAGTATTAAGCAGCTCGGTGCCTTTAAGCTCTGTGCTCGCAAGCCCCCATAAGCTTTCTCCAAGCATTACTATATATTGATAGTTTTCTTTGTATTCGTCACTGGCTAACTTCTCGGCCATCACCCATTTTGCGGTGTCGACCACATCTAGCTGACTGTCTCGGTTGGTTTGTAACCCCAAATACCAAGATGGTTTGCCAATAATGTGATTGACCTCTTCAAGGCGGTGGATACCACCCAGTTCATCCAGTGGTACTGCAAAGGTCACACCATTGACATCAAAATACAAAACTTGGAAGTCTTCTGTTCGAGCCGTACTTTCCCAAGAAGTAAACTGCCCTGCACCACCCGCTTGTGTTTCTGGATCAATAGCGGACTCAATGTCAGGAACATCGGCTTCGATCTCAGAGACTGGTTGCTCAACCGTTGGAAGCACAGCTTCTACTGTTGATTCTTCAATTGGCTGCAGTTCAACCAGAGGTTCTGCCGCCATCGATAAATCAGATTCAGGAAGGTTCCAATCTTGAATCTCTGGCTCTAGCGAGACTTGAACCGACTCAACCGCAGCATCAAACATTTGCATGTCTGCTTGCTGAGCAATTTTCTGCGTGTTCTGGTCCATCAGTTCGTCAAGATTCAGGTCCTCAACAACATTGGTTGCCTCTAATCGGCTCAGTAGCTTCTGAACGTCCTCTAGGTTAGGTACTTCAAACTCAGCTGCACGTATTTCGGCGTAGCTTGAGTAATGACTCGCTAATTGACGCTCTGGCTCTGGCTCTGGCTCTGGCTCTGGCTCTGGCTCTGGCTCTGGCTCTGGCTCTGGCTCTGGCTCTGGCTCTGGCTCTGGCTCTGGCTCTGGCTCTGGCTCTGGCTCTGGCTCTGGCTCTTCAGATTGTGACTCATCATCAGACTCGTCAACTAAAAATTCTTCAGTTTCAAAGCTTTCATCACCTAATAGCGCAGTAAAATAGTCATCCAGTGCTTGTTCACTTGATAGGCCTGATCGCGCTATTGTTGAATCTTTATTCTCGCTCATTTATCGCCAACCTTTCGAGATAAATAAGCAGCTGTTTATAAGCAAATACACCACGGCTTCCCGATGCAAAGTGAGAGGCAGGCAAGCGCTTTAAGCTTGCGTCTCTAAACTTGGTATCAATTGGTACCGCTGAGGTCCAAACTTGGTTTGGGTAGTCCTCTTTCAGCTGCGTAAGTGTTTGCAGTGATGCCTTGGTTCGCTTGTCGTACATGGTAGGAACAATCGTCACCTTAAACGGTGTTTTGCGAGATTTCTGCATGATGGTTAGTGTACGAATCATACGCTCTAGCCCCTTCATCGCTAGAAACTCAGTCTGTACCGGAATCAAAATACGGTCACTCGCTGCCAATGCATTCACCATCATCACACCAAGAATTGGCGGACAGTCGATCAACACATAGTCGTAATCTTCTTTCAACGCCGCCAAAGCACGCTTCAAGATCAACCCCATGCCGCTTCGATTTCCCATCACACGGTCAAGTGTTGCTAATGACATGTGTGCTGGGATGATATCGATGCCTTCAACTTCGGTTTGCAACGTCAGCGGTCTTACCGCCTGCGCAGAAAACTCACGAAGCTGAAACAGATCGAACAAGCTCGACTCCACCGTATCTGAGTCGTAACCCAGATAGGTGGTCAGTGATGCATGTGGGTCAGTATCCACCAACAACACGCGGTGTCCTTTTAAAGCAAGCAGGCCTGCCATGGTCACTGTCGTGGTTGTTTTACCAACACCACCTTTTTGGTTTGCAACACTCCAAACAATCATCTCGATTTACCTAAGCTAACCCAACTTCAACCAAGATCCGTTCCGCGATGCGGTCCAGAGGTAGGTCTTCAGTAGAAATGCCAGCTTTTGCTACAGCTTGAGGCATACCATATACAACACAGCTATCTTCATCTTGTGCCCAGATTGTCGAGCCTGCGGTTTTCAACATGCGTGAACCTTCTCGACCATCGGCACCCATACCTGTCAGTATCATAGACAACACTTTGTCGCCGTAGATCTTCGCAGCAGAGCCGAAAGTCACATCCACACAAGGTTTGTAGTTCATGCGATCGCCGCCATCGATGATTCTTAGGCGAGCCGATCCAGCACGACCATCAACCATCATCTGCTTGCCGCCTGGAGCAAGATAAGCAACGCCAGGCTTCAACACGTCTCCGTCTTGAGCTTCGCGAACTTCGATCTTACACAAGGTATTCAAGCGGCTAGCAAAAGCCGCTGTGAAAGTCGCAGGCATATGTTGAACTAGCACAATAGGGTGCGGGTAGTTCGCAGGGATACGCGTTAAAATCTTCTGCAGCGCAACCGGACCACCAGTCGACGTACCAATTGCCGTTAGCTGATACTTCTTACCCGAAGCTCTGAATTTCGCAGCGGATGCGACCGCAGGTCTGGCGGCTGGAGCAGCATTAGAAACAGGTTGACGCAATGGCGTGGATGTTGACGTAGTTGCTGTCGCTCTCGGTGCAATTGGTGCACGGCGCATGAAAGCACGTTTAGCCGCAATCTGAATCACACGCTGTTGAAGTAACGCAACGGCATCATCGCGGTTACGTGCAATGTCTTCGAACTTCTTAGGTAGGAAGTCTAAAGCACCCGCATCCAGAGCATCTAATGTCGCTTTAGCACCGTCATGCGTTAGCGATGAAAACATCAAAATAGGCGTTGGAGACGCCGCCATAATTTCACGAACGGCTGTGATACCGTCCATGACAGGCATTTCGATGTCCATGGTAATCACGTCAGGTCTTAGCTGTTTCGCTTTCTCTACCGCTTCCTTACCATTTACCGCAACATCGATGACTTCTAGGCGAGCCTCTGAATTGATGATCTCGCTTACTCGACGACGAAAAAAGCTCGAATCATCAACGACTAATACTTTAATCGCCATATTTATCCTTAAATTAAATTCTTGACGCAGCTGCGTACTGCTTCAACAAGTCCGGCACATCTAAAATCAATGCAATGTGACCATCACTCGTAATTGTTGCGCCTGCCATGCCTGGCGTACCTTGCAACAATTTATCAAGCGGCTTAATCACCACTTCTTCTTGACCGATAAGCGTATCAACAACAAAGCCAACACGTTGGCTGCCAAGTTGTACGATAACCACATGACCATGCCCTTTACGTAGCTCAACATCACCTGCTTTCGGTGCAAGCCAGTTTTGCAAGTAGAACAGTGGAATCGATTTATCGCGAACGATGATCGTCAACTGACCATCAACCACGTTGGTACGGCTTAGATCTAAGTGGAAGATCTCGTTAACTGAAGCCAAAGGCAGCGCAAATGGGTGACCAGAAACACCAACCATCAAGGTAGGTAGAATCGCTAGCGTCAGTGGTACCTTGATCGTAATCTTGGTGCCTTGTCCCATCTCAGAATCGATATCAATTGAGCCATTCAGTGTGTTGATCGCCGTTTTCACAACGTCCATACCTACACCACGACCAGAGATATCAGAGATCTGCTCTTTACTTGAGAAGCCTGGCGCGAAAATTAGGTTGAAACACTCTTTGTTTGATAAACGAGAAGCAGCATCTTCATCCATCAGACCACGTTTAACCGCAATAGCACGAAGCTTATCGGGGTCCATACCGCCACCGTCATCAACGATAGCCAGCTCAATGTGATCACCCTCTTGAGAGGCAGACAGAATCACTTTACCGGTTCTTGATTTACCCGCCATCACTCGGTCTTCCGGCATTTCTATACCGTGGTCAACTGAGTTTCTAACCAAGTGAATCAGTGGATCAGCAAGTGCTTCTACTAAGTTTTTGTCTAGATCCGTTTCTTCACCACGCATCTCAAGAACGATGTCTTTTTTCAGGCTACGTGCAAGGTCGCGGACAACTCGAGGGAAGCGACCAAATACTTTCTTGATCGGCTGCATACGAGTCTTCATTACCGCACCTTGTAGGTCTGCAGTAACAACATCTAAGTTAGAGACAGCTTTCGACATTTCTTCGTCGTTACTGTTTAAGCCAAGGCTAACGAGTCGGTTACGAACCAATACCAATTCGCCGACCATGTTCATGATGGTATCCAGCGTTGAGGTATCAACACGAACGGTTGCTTCCGCTTGCTGCTTCTTAGCCGGTGCTTTCACTTCCGCTTTTGCCGGTGCACTTGGTGCAGGTTCAGCTTTTACAGCAACTGGCGCTGCGGGTTGCGGCTTAGGCGCAGCTTGAGGTGCAACTGGCTTACTTTCAGCTGGCTTAGTCGCGGCATCGAGTTCTTCAACTGATGGGCCATTGCCAGAGCCGTGTAACTGATCAAGTAGCTTCTCAAACTCTTCATCAGTCATCAGATCGTCGCCCTCAGACATCGCCGATACTGGTGCTGCAGCAGGTGCTGGCGGTGGAGGCGGCGTTGAATCAGCACTTGTCGGGCTATTACCCGCACCATGCAGTTCGTCCAATAACTTTTCGAATTCGTCGTCAGTGATATCACCACTATCAACCACAGGTTGTGGTGCAGCTGGTGCTGGCGGCGGTGTTGGTGCCGCAGATGACGTTGGTGAGCCACCTTTACCATGAAGTTCATCGAGCAGACGTTCAAATTCATCTTCAGAGATATCGTCTACTGAAGAGGCGCTAATGCTCGGGCTTTCGACAACCGGTTCAGGTTCAATAGCGATAGGCTCAGGGGTAACAGGTGCAGGCGCTTCCACTGACGCAACTTCATCCGCTGACTCTGGCTTACAGAGACGGTGAAGCTCATCCAATAATGCTTGATCTGCTGGCACTAAAGGTTCCTGATCTTGCACGGCTTGGAACTGTGTATTAACAGTATCTAGAGCCTGCAGCATGGTATCCATCAAGCCTGATGTTACGCTGCGTTGGCCGTTGCGTAGAATGTCGAACACATTCTCGGCACCATGACAAGTATCCACCAGCTCAGTTAATGCTAGGAAACCAGCACCACCTTTTACTGTATGGAAACCACGGAAAATAGCATTTAATAGGTCTTTGTCGTCAGGGTTATTCTCAAGCTCTACCAGCTGCTCTGATAGAAGCTCAAGGATCTCTCCTGCTTCGACTAAAAAGTCCTGAAGAATATCTTCGTCTAAATCGTAGCTCATACGTTACCTTTAAAATCCAAGACTGGATAACAAATCGTCGACTTCATCCTGAGAAGCAACAGCGTCTTCGCGCTCTTCTGGATTCATGATTGGCCCTTCTGGAGCAATCGATGCTTTCTTCTCTGATGTTGGAGTTGGCTCAACCTGATTCGCACCAAATACGGTGAGAATCTCGACTAAGCGCCCTTCAACCTCATTCACCAAGGTAATAACTTTGCTAATAATTTGCCCAGTTAAATCTTGGAAATCCTGAGCCATCAAGATTTCAGTCAGTTGCCCACGTAGTTCGGTACTATCGCCCTCTACTTGGACAAGCAATCCATCAATGCGGTGACATAAAGCTTTAAATTGTGCCAGCTCAATGCGGCCATGCATCAGTTCATTCCATTGAGGCCTTACTTGAAGTAAACACTCGTGTAGGTTGTCTGCGATTGGCATACAGCGATCGACAGCGTCCATCGTTTTATTTGCCGCAACTTCCGTTTTATCAATGACATACTGAAGGCGATCCCTTGCATCAGGGATTTCATCATTTGCGATAACGCTAATGCGCTCGTCAAAGTTGAATTGTGTCAAAGAGTCATGGAGTTCGCGAGTCAGACTACCTATTTCTTGAAGCATTGGATTGTCTTGAAGACTAAAGTTGTCTTCATAAATGCTTCTAACAAGAGAATCAGCATCTTGCTGCTCATCGTTTTCAAGCAGCTCTACTAATTTTTTTGCTTGTTCTAATGAAATCATCCTGAGTTCGGCCTTACTCCGCATATTTGTGACGCTTCAACGTTTGAGAAAAACGGGAAACTAAAAAGTTAATGTCTCTCTAGAAGCGCCTAAAAACAGGTTATTTTTAATGCTTATAAGCGCTCAAAAATCTTATCTAGTTTTTCTTTAAGAGTTGCGGCAGTGAAAGGCTTCACAATGTAACCATTTACACCCGCTTGCGCTGCTTCGATGATCTGCTCACGCTTCGCTTCTGCTGTGATCATTAGCACTGGAAGGTGCTTCAGTTCAGCGTCCGCACGAATGTGTTTTAGCAGGTCGATACCTTGCATGCCCGGCATGTTCCAGTCAGTTACCACGAAATCAAATTCGCCTTTTTTCAGCATAGGTAACGCGGTCAAGCCATCGTCTGCTTCTTGTGTGTTGTTGAAACCTAGGTCGCGAAGTAGGTTTTTAACAATTCGGCGCATCGTTGAAAAATCATCAACAATGAGAATTTTCATGTTTTTGTTCAAATTAGCCTCCACTGAATAAAAATCAGTGTTGTTAGTCGTTCTGTGTCCAAGCACTTAACTTAGTGCGTAAACGCTGCATAGATTGGCTCAATATTTGGCTGACACGAGATTCGCTGACACCTAATACTTCCCCAATCTCTTTTAAATTGAGTTCTTCGTCGTAATAAAGAGAAAGCACTAAGCCTTCCCTTTCCGGAAGCTGTTTTATCGAATCGATCAGAGCTTGGCGGAATGACTCATCAGCAACCCCTTGAAAAGGCGCGTTATCTTGAGAGTCTTCATTCGGAGATATTACATCATCTGAGACGCCTAAATCTTCGATCCCGACCAATCTTGAGCAATTAATATCAGTTAAAGCGCTATGATACTGCTCTAAACTGAGTCCCATGTGCTTTGCCACTTCGGCATCGCTTGGGTCGCGGTTGAGAGTACTCTCTAGTTCCGCAATTGCACTGCTGATTTCTCGATTGTTTTTATGAACCGATCTCGGCACCCAATCCCCACGGCGAATGTCATCCAACATTGCACCACGGATTCGAATACCGGCATACGTCTCAAAGCTTGCGCCTTTGGTACCATCATAGTTTTGCTGCGCTTCAATCAAGCCGATCATGCCCGCTTGAATCAAGTCATCAACCAATACATTAGGCGGTAATCGCCCCAACAAGTGATGAGCGATACGTTTAACCAACACAGAGTACTTCTCAAAAAAAGCCTGTTGGCTATTGTGATTAGCGTGTTGGTCGTAGGTAAGCGCTTTATTCACCAAATGGTTCCTCTACAAATTCAGTACGGTTCAGCAGCCTTTCAACAAAGAACTCCAAGTGTCCACTTGGTGTTTTTGGTATTGGCCAGGTCAATGCTTTATTTGCCAGTGAGCTGATTGCCAACGCAGCTGGAGAGCGAGGAAACGCGTCGACTACGATTTTCTGTCTCTTGACTGATTGACGTACTTTATCATCTAAAGGAATACATGCTACGAGTTCGAGGCTCACATTCAAGAAGCGCTCTGTGACCAAAGTCAATTTTGCAAATAATTCTCGGCCTTCACGGTAGCTTCTGACCATATTTGCAACAACTTTAAATCGCTGAACTTGGTGTTCTCTACTCAGAAGCTTAATCAACGCATATGCATCAGTGATTGAAGTAGGTTCATCACAAACCACGACCACCACATCTTGCGCCGCTCTTGAGAAACTGATCACCATGTCCGAGATTCCAGCAGCGGTATCCACTAGCAAGATGTCCATCTCGTCTTCAAGGGTACCAAATGCGCGAATCAAACCAGCGTGTTGTGCGTGTGATAGCTCTGTCATGCTCTGCGTGCCCGATGTCGCAGGAATGATTTTAATTCCGTGCGGACCTTCAACAATCGCATCTTTGAGTTCACATTCACCCGCTAACACATGCCCAAGGTTTCGCTTAGAGCGAATTCCTAGCATGATATCAACGTTCGCAAGGCCTAAGTCGGCATCAAGCACCATGACTTTTTTACCTTGGCGCGCCATACAAATAGCCATACCTAACGTCACATTAGATTTACCAACGCCGCCTTTACCACCGGTTACCGCAATAACTTTGGTGATTGAAGGCTTGGTTAAGCGACGGAGGCCGCTAGCTTGATCGTGTATCATATTTTCATTCATATTTATCCGCCGCCTAGAGCCCTTCAGAATCGCTGTTCCAGTAATGAGGTTCATTCTCTGTAGATTTCTCTAATAACTCATTTGCCTTAGCAATCATGTACTTTGGTTGAGCTATAACGATATCTTCAGGAACTCGTTGACCATTTGCTATGTAAGCAACTGGTAATGCATTTTGTATTACGACACTGATGAATTCACCAAGACTGAGAGATTCATCCAATTTAGTCATGATGCATCCCGACAACGGGATTCTTCTAAAGTGTTCAATTGTTTCTTGTAGTACTTTGCGCTGCGCTGTAGCCGGCAAAACAAGGTAGCTATTGATAACGGAACCACTCTCTTGCATCAATGTGTCTAACTGCTCAGATAGGCGAACATCTCGTTGTCCCATACCCGCAGTATCGACCAGAATCAGGCGACGATTACGTAACTGATAAATTACATCGGCCAGTTCGCTAGAATCTTTAGCAACTCTTACAGGACAACCCATAATTCGACCATAAATCGATAACTGCTCATGTGCACCTATACGATATGTGTCCGTTGTCACTAGTGCTACGTTGTCTGCGCCATATTCCATGGCAGCACGAGCCGCAAGCTTTGCAACCGTCGTCGTTTTACCCACGCCGGTTGGGCCAAGTAGAGCCACAATTCCGCCGCGTTTTAAAATATCTTTCTGTGTCACGGAGATCTGGTCAGCAACCAAGGCTAACAACGCCTTCCATGCACGAGCTGGTTTGGTATCTTCAGGAATGTAACAAGCCATCTGATCAGCAAGTTCTGCCGATACACCCATGCGTTCTAGACGTTTGATAAGCATGGCTCTCAGCGGTTCACGGCGCTCAACTTCTTGCCACATCAACCCAGAAACTTGATGCTCTAACAGACGACGAATTGAGGTCATCTCTTCACGCATCGTTTCCATTTCGGTATCAGAACCTTTGGATTGACCACTGTCACGACCGCGATCATAGCGAGTCGGATCCAAGCGAGGCGCAGGGCGCTCAACTCGGCGATCTTCAGCAATCAATTTAGAGAGGCCAGTTTCGCGAGCAAATGCTGAATCTAGGCTACCACTCGATGGCTGGTTATTTTGCGACAGGTGACTGTTGCTAGATTGACGATTGAGTAACGCTGACAGGGAGTCTTCGTTTTCAGCGCGGTGCTGCGGCTGATCGTCTGCGCCATGACTGTATTGCTTGAGCATGTTTGCAAAGCGCTTGGTCATTGAGCGTCCACCTTCAGAGTTTGACTGAAGGCTTACCTTGTCATCATCTAATTCGCGACGCCCTGCTGGAGCTGAGGGAGCGGCCATTTGCGTGTATTGGCTATGCGCAGGCTGCTGAGGTTTGTTGAGTCTTGGGCTCGCTGCTGACGGGCTAGATTCGCCATCAATAGCGGCAACAATTTCCACGCCACCTGCGACCTTTTTGTTAGACATGATCACTGCGTCCGAACCAAGTTCTTCTTTAACTTGGAGCAGAGCAGTCCGCATGTCTTTTGCAAAAAATCGTTTAATTTTCAATTCGATCGTCCGTTCTAATTAGGCGGCTTAATTACCAACAGCTTGTACTATACGTATCTGCTTTTCATCCGGTATTTCTTGGTATGACAGTACTCTTAAGCTTGGGATCGTGTTCTTCACGAATTTAGCTAGAGTCGAACGCAACACGCCTGAAGTCAGTAACACTGCAGGCTCCCCTTTCAGCTCTTGCTCTTGAGTCGCTTGGCTAAGAGAGGTCTGTAAACGTTCCGCTAAACCAGGTTCAATACCAGCAGATTCTCCGCCGGATGCCTGCATGGTTTGATGCAAGATTTGTTCCAGCTCAGGAATTAGGGTTATTACAGGCAATTCCGGCTCTATCCCATTGATTTCCTGAACAATTAGTCGTTTCAATGAGATACGAACTGCCGCCGTTAATATGTCAGGTTCTTGACTCTTGCTCGAGTACTCCGACAAAGTTTGGACTATGGTTCGGATATCACGGATTGGAATGGCTTCATTAAGCAGATTTTGTAGCACTTTCACTACCACACCAAGCTGCAGTTGATCCGGTACAAACCCTTCAACCAACTTAGGTGTTGAGCGACTAAGCATCTCAAGTAGATTCTGAACCTCTTCATGACCAATAAGCTGCGACGCATTGTTAGTAAGCAGTTGGCTGAGATGAGTTGCTAGTACGGTCGACGAGTCAACTACGGTGTAGCCAAGAGCCTGAGCGTGTTCACGTTGCTCTTCACGAATCCATACCGCTTCGAGACCAAATGCCGGATCGATAGTCGGCTCTCCGTCGATCATCCCGTACACTTGGCCCGGGTTAATCGCAAGTTCCATATCAGGCTTTATCTCAGCCTCACCTACCGCAACACCCATTAAGGTGATTCGGTAGCTGTTTGGTGTCAGCTCTAGGTTGTCACGGATGTGTACTGCAGGGATCAAGAAGCCGAAATCTTGAGACAACTTCTTACGCACGCCTTTTACGCGCTCTAGTAGTTCGCCGCCTTGGTCCCTATCTACCAGAGGAATCAAGCGGTAGCCTACTTCTAGGCCAATAATATCAACAGGTTGAACGTCATCCCAAGAGAGCTCTTTTTGTGAACCCGTCTCGCCACTGGCTTCAACAGCCGCAGGGAGATTCGGCTCCAATGCCTTCTTCTTCTGTTTCTTATCGATGTAATAAGCCGCACCGCCAGCTATTGCAGCCAGGCTCAAGAACGAGAAGTGTGGCATGCCCGGAACAATACCCATCACACCGAGAATCGCCGCAGTGATCATCAAGGCTTTTGGATTGTCGAACATCTGGAAGATGAGCTGCTGGCCCATGTCTTCATCGGTATTTTGACGCGTTACCATCATCGCAGCAGCGATCGACAGTAATAAAGATGGAATTTGTGCAACCAGACCATCACCGATAGTCAGTAGGGTGTAGATTTCGATAGCCTCACCGAAACCCAAACCAAATTGAGCCATACCGATACTCAAGCCACCAATGATGTTGATGAACAGGATCAAAATACCCGCTATCGCATCACCTTTAACGAACTTCGAAGCACCATCCATCGAACCGTAGAAATCGGCCTCTTTGGTTACTTCAAAACGTCGCAGACGCGCCTGATCTTGATCGATCAAACCCGCATTCAAATCGGCATCGATTGCCATCTGTTTACCTGGTAAGGCATCCAAGGTGAAACGCGCACTTACTTCCGAGATACGGCCTGCACCTTTGGTAACAACCATGAAGTTGATGATCATTAAGATCAAGAACACCACTAAACCAACCGCGTAGTTACCACCGATAACCACGTTACCGAAGGCCTCAATCACGTTACCCGCCGCATCGCCACCTTCGTGACCATGCAGTAGAACCACACGAGTAGATGCAACGTTCAAAGCCAATCGAAGCAGAGTCGCAATAAGAAGAACGGTCGGGAAAGCGGCGAAATCTAAAGGTCTTCGTGTGTAAACCGACACCAGTAACACAACCATAGCGAGTGCGATATTGAAGGTGAAGAACATATCCAGCAAAAATGCAGGAATTGGTAACACCACCATCGCCAGCGTGGCAAGTACCATAACGGGCGCACCAATTGCAGGCATGGCACGGTTAGGGATTTTTGGTAGCTTGTCCGCAAAAGGCAGGGAGAATTTCATAAATCTAGATAGTTTCGCTATGTTGTCGCCTCTCGCCAAGTAAATCGGGCTCAGGGCTAAGCTATGTTGCCAACGTTTTAGCAACAAGGTTTATAGTGATCAGGTTTACCATGATCGGCTTATAATGTTCGGGATTGATATAGCAAACACTGTACCAATATCTAACGTCAAATTATCAGCGCTTTGTCGGTTAACAGAAGCTAATTAATCTCCCTATTATCAAGCTTCATAGGGCTGAGCTCAAGTAATTGATCTAATGACGTAAATCAGGTGGGATCGGCATATTAGAATCTTGCAGTTTTGGCCTCTCGCCACCGCGTTTTCGATACTGTTTTAGCTGGAACACATATGCAAGCACTTGAGCTACGGCGGTAAACAGACCGTCAGGAATTTGTTGTTCAAGCTCTGTAGTGTGATAAAGCGCCCTCGCCAGCGGTGGTGCTGGAACAATATAGATATCATTTTCACGGGCAATTTCACGGATCTTCATCGCCATGTGATCTACACCCTTGGCGACCACAATGGGCGCTTTATCTTGATTCTGCTTATAACGCAAAGCCACCGAGAAGTGTTCCGGGTTGGTGACAATCACATCCGCTTGAGGCACATCTGCCATCATACGACGCTGAGCCGCTTCTCTTTGCAACATACGAATTCGACCTTTCACTTCAGGCTTACCTTCGGTGTCTTTGAATTCGTCTTTCACTTCTTGCTTAGTCATCTTTAATTGATCGGCGTGTTGCCAGATCTGGAATGGAATATCAATGGCCACCACAATCAGCAGAGAACAACTGATCAAGAGAATGAAGTTAAGCAAGATATCCAAAGCATGAAAGATATTCTGTGGATAGACATCCATGCTCAGCTGCATCAAGTCATGTTGAGAGGCTTGAATCAGATAAACCGCCATCCCCGATACCAACGCCACTTTCAAAATCGATTTAATCAGTTCGACCCAGCTTTGCAGGCCAAACATACGCTTGATACCACTGAGTGGATTGAGCTTTGACACCTTTGGCATCGCAGCTTGCATCGAAAAGTTAATCCCACCAACCCCTGCCGCGCCAATAACAGCCGCAACAAACAAAGTGATCAGAATTAAGAACAGCGGAAACAGCAAGTTCACCAACGCGCCGCCAGCGATTTCCAGCAGCTTGTTGGTATCAAAGATTTCGTCGCGGCTCAAAGAGAACAGGCGTTGCATGGCCTCGAACAGCGCCTTCGCCATCGATTCACCAAACCACATTAGTGCAACGGCACCGACAATTAATACCGATGCTGACGCCAGCTCTTTTGACCTTGCAACCTGCCCTTTCTCTTTGGCCTGTTGCAAGCGTCTGGGCGTGGCGTCTTCTGTGCGTTCTTGACCGTCTGACTCTGCCATTTCAGTCTCCTAGCAATCTAACCGGATTAGACGACATATCTGTTGCTCGCCTTGCATCCAATATAGCTCATAATGACTATACAAGCCGCCAAGGATGTACCAACAAAGTAACAGACCTACGAGTAGCGCAAATGCAAAACCCAAAGAAAAGATATTTAGCTGAGGCGCAGCACGTGTCATTACACCGAATGACAGGTTTATCGTCAGCAGCGCGATAATTCCCGACAGCGACATCGCCAATGCCGCTTTGAACATAATGCCGAGCCATAATGCTAGCTCGCGAAAATCGACCGAAGTCAGAGATCCACTGCCAATCGGCAGAGTTTTAAAACTGAATACCACCAGCTGCAACATCTTCAAATGACCATCGGTCGCCAAGAAGAACATGGTCGCAAGTAACATGAAGAGCTGACCCAATACCGGCGTGTTCTGGCCGTTTGCAGGGTCGACCATAGAGGCGAAACCCAAGCTCGATTGCATACCGAGGATTTGACCGAGCATAACAAAGGTTTGAATCATGAACTGGGTGACAAACCCCATCGCCACACCAATCACAATTTGCTCAAAGACAGTTAGGAAGCCTTGGAAAGAGAGCAGTTCAATCTCTTTTGGAACCGCGGGAATCGCAGGCATCACTGCGAAGGTGATTGCTAAACCTAAATACAAACGAATACGCGGCGACACAAAACGTGCACCGGTGACCGTCATCACCATCAGCATTGCTGAGATGCGAGTGTAAGGCCAAAAATAATTGGCTAACCACTCTAGTACAAGGCTCGTTGGGTATTCCATATCGGTTTAATACAGAACTTGAGGTAAACGTTCGATGAGCTCAAAGAAGAACTCCATCATCATCTGAGTCATCCAGTGCGCAAACAGCATCAAGGCCAATAAGGTCACAATCAAACGCGGCAGGAAACTCAATGTTTGTTCGTTGATCGAGGTCGCTGCTTGGAAGATAGCCACCACCAAACCGATCAGCAAGCTGGGAATAATGATGGCACAAACCATGATTAGCACCATCCAAAGCGCATCTCGGAACAACTCTACGAATATTTCAGGATTCATGATTTCCCCCAGCTACAAGGCAAAACTGCCGGCGAGTGTGGAGAGTATTAAGTTCCAACCATCAACAAGAACGAACAGCATTAACTTGAACGGCAAAGATACAATCATTGGTGACAACATCATCATACCCATCGCCATCAATACTGACGCCACCACTAAGTCGATGATCAAAAACGGCAAGAACAGCATAAAGCCAATCTGGAAAGCCGTTTTGAGCTCGGAGGTGATAAATGCAGGAATCAGCACCGCCATTGAAACGTCTTCAGGATTGGTCACTTCCGAACCGGAGATCTCAACAAAAGTCTCTAAATCTTTGATTCGAGTCTGTTTTAGCATGAATGATTTGATCGGCCCTTGAGCAACATCAAATGCTTGTCGTGCCGTGATCTGTTCATTCAGATAAGGTTGAACCGCTTGCTCATTCACCTGATTGATCACCGGTGACATGATGAAGAAGGTCAAGAATATCGCGATACCTATGATAACTTGGTTCGATGGTGTTTGTTGCAAACCCATTGCCTGACGCAGGATAGACATCACCACCACAATACGGGTGAACGAAGTCATCAGAATGACCATTGCCGGCAAGAAGCCAAGCATAGTCATCAACGCAAGAATTTGCAGGTTGATCGAGTAGTCTTCCCCCCCGTTGGCATTGGTCGTCATGGTGAAAGCAGGAATACCGCCCCCATTCCCAGTCAAACTGCCGGTGGTCATGGTGGTCGATTTGGCTTGGTCTTGTTCCATCGTGCTGATAGTCACCGACTCTGAACCCGTAGTGTTGGCAGGAATAACAGTGCCGTCTTCAGCCTGTGCAAATACCGACACACTAAACAAAAGGGTACAGAGAAGAGTTAGCTGAACCAGCAGCACCTTCACCGCTCGGAAAGCTCCGGCTTGGCAAAAGTAAGATGAGTTCAAAAGTCCGTTATTTGTTTGCATCTTTTTTCATGAGCTGGGAAAGCTGACTTGAGAATGTACTTTTTTCCAGCATCTCCTGAGTAAGAGGTTTATCAAGCTTAGAGATCAGCTGAATAGATTGGGTGGTAATGCCCACCAAAAACTGTTCATCGCCCGCTTGCACAATAGCGATACGCTCTTTTGTGCCGACAGGGATTTGCCTAACAATCGCCAAACCTTGTTGATTGGACATCGCTGGCACTTGCATGCGCTTAAGCAACCAAGCAATAAATAAAATGAAGGCTATAACGAAAATTAGCGACCCAAAAGTGGTCGCTAAATCAAGAGAAGGCGGCGTCGCTGCAAAGGCAACAGAAGGAATTGAGAGTAGCCCCATTCCGACTATTGCTCGAGATAAGCTCTTCAACCCTTGAGGAAAGTTCGTCAACCTTAGAGACGATAAGCGCATTAACGTAGCTTCTTAATACGTTCTGTTTGGCTAATTACATCGGTCAAACGAATACCAAATTTATCGTTCACCACAACAACTTCGCCATGAGCAATCAGAGTACCATTAACCATCACATCCAGTGACTCACCAGCAATACGGTCTAGCTCAACAACCGAACCTTGGTTCAATTGCAGAAGGTTGCGGATACTGATCTGAGAGCGACCCACTTCCATAGAAATGGTGACTGGGATATCCATAATGGTATCCAGCTTACGGCGCTCGTCTTCAGAAATCGGAGACGATGAATCAGTTAGCTCATCAAGTGGTGCCGCCAACACGTCATCAACATCAATTGACGGTGCAGAAGGGTCTTCACCAAGTGCTGCAGCCCATTCGTCTGCTAGCTTTTGATCTTCACTAGGTTCCATTACCAATTCCTATACTTTTATCTATTTTGCTATTCGTTATCATCGCTATTTTCTAGTTCGGACATTAAGTCTTTACCCAGAAAGGCGAGATCAGTTTTGACCACATGAGGTCTTTGAATTTTTTCAGAAATCTGAACCGCGAGTTTTTCACCCGAGCGACCCATCTTCACACGGTAGGTCGGTAGCTCTTCCACAAACATGGTCGCGTGCTCAGGCATGTTCATAGGAATGACGTCACCAGGGCGCAGCTCCATCAAATCACGTAGTGAGATATCTTGCTCTAGAAGGTTGACGCGGAAGTTAACCGGCACGTCCATGATTTCATCACGCAGTGCTGTGCTCCAACGAACATCGGTTTCCATTTTGTCGGATTGAACACCCGCATCAAGCAGCTCACGGATCGGCTCAACCATGGAGTAAGGCATAACTACGTGGAAATCACCACCGCCGCCATCCACTTCAATATGGAATGAGCTCACTACGATCACTTCGGTTGGGCTCACAATGTTCGCCATACTCGGGTTCACTTCAGAATCCAAATATTCAAACTCAACCCCCATAACTGGTGACCAAGCTTCTTTGTAATCTTCAAATACAATCTTCAGCAGCAGCTGGATAATACGTCTTTCCGTTGGCGTAAATTCACGGCCTTCAATCTTGGCGTGGAATCGTCCATCGCCACCAAAGAAGTTTTCTACGAGAATGAAAACAAGACGTGCTTCCATGGTGATCAGTGCCGTACCTTTAAGCGGACGGAAACGCACCATGTTTAAACTGGTTGGTACGTACAGGGTGTTTTGGTATTCACCAAATTTCATCATCTGTACGCCGTTGATCGACACTTCAGCCGTTTTACGCAACATATTAAACAAACTAATTCGCATATGACGTGCGAAACGCTCGTTAATAAGTTCAAGGGTCGGCATTCGACCACGGACGATTCGATCTTGAGAGGAGAAGTCAAAATTGACCGCACTGTCATTGTCGGTCTCTAAGACATCTTCAACTTCTTCAACATCGTCAACGCCGTGTAACAGCGCATCAATTTCGTCTTGGCTTAATAAATCGGTCACAAATTACCTATTGAATTACGAAGTCAGTGAATAACACTTTTTCAATCACAGGCTGGCCAACAGCTTGAGCCAGACTTGCTTTAATATCTTCTGTCGCTTTATCACGCAGTTCCACTCGCCCTGTTGGTGAGCGAAGTTGGTCAACCGTTGCCGAAGCGAACGTTGCGAGCAATGTGCTCTCTACTAGTGGAGAGTGGTAACGTGCCAGGTCTTCATTTTTGCTACCACGCACCATCAGTTGTGCTTTTATCTGAACTAGGCGATCTTTTTTATCACCTGTTACATTGAACAAGAAGGGCTGAGGGATGTTCACATACATAACAGGCTCTGCTGCAACCACAGCAGTGGCTGGCTGAGACTGAGATTCTGAGGCACTATCATCGGAGCCTAAGAAAAAGAACAGCGCACCACCAATACCAAGTAGTAAAACAACAACCGCTATAATGATAATAAGGAGCTTACTCTTTCCTTTAGGTGCATCTTGTACTTCTGCCATATTTTACTCTAACTTCCTGTTCTTTCGATTAACTGACGGTTCTGTCTATCAGCTGGTTCTATCTATCAATTAAGTGTGCTCAGCCTGATATTAGGCATAATAACTAATTCCATCACGCTTTGATGCGACATTCAATTCAAGATTGCTGCCACTATCAAGGTTTTCATCACCTTGCGTATCATTTGTGCGGTTAGAGCCTGATTGTTGCTCACCACTGTTGTATCTGTCTTGTCCCTGACCTGAACTTTGCTGTTGAACGGATGAATCGGCAAGCTGCATACCCTGTTGAGCAAGCATCTCTCTCAATCGAGGTAAGGTTTGTTCAATCACATCCCTCGCCTGTTGACTGTTCACCGTAAAGTGCACGTTCGCCACATCATTATTCATGGTCATGCGGATCTTCATTTGCCCCAACTCTGGTGGGTCGAGTCGAATGTCTAAGTTCTTAAGGTTTTTAGACATCATCATTTGTACTTTTTCAGCGACCTGTTCGTTTGCTAGCTCTTTAGTCAGCTGCAACGGTGCCTGTTGAGCGGCTTGAATCTCGGCTCGTGTTGGCGCCGAACCAGCGTTCGCTGCACCTTGCACGCCAGCCGCAGAAGCGATCTGCTGAGCAAATGTGGTGTCTTTCGAATCTTCCTTAGCACCGGCTTTACCTAAGCCAGAAAGAGTAACCGCACCAGCTCCGGCCTTAAGTAACATATCTGTTGAACCCGCTTTGGTCGCGGCAGGTGTTGCATTCAGCGACACACCTTGCGCGGTTAACGCCGGATCCAACGCAGCTTGTGGCTGTTGTGCTGCGACATTAGCTTGTTGAGCCACTGCCTGTTGGGCTGCATGCGTATTGTTAGTGTGCAGCATTGCTGCTTTATCCGTCGCTGCATGAGCGGCAGCCGCGTTACTCGTCGATTGCGCTGCCGCTTGCGCCTTAGTTTGCTGCGCAGCCGTCGCAACCGCTGCTGTTGATGCTGCCGCTGCTAAGACTTTCGCTTCATCTGAATCTGTGTTGTCCCAATCAATCGCAACAGGCTCAGCAGAGGCGCTGTTTGTGCCCGGAGCTTGGCTCAATAAAGCCGTTGCTTGTTGCTGAACGTTTACGAGTTGTTTATTCAAAACGTCTAACTCAGCGGTCGTTTTAGCCAGCATCGCTTGTTCATCTGTTGTCAAACTTGCGCCACTTTGCTGCTTCTGCAGTAAACCATCAACAACAGACTGTTTTGACTCAATCTGAGCATTCAGCTGATTGAGCGCTTTGGTGTGCGCATCTACCTGTTTTGCCAACTCAATATCCGCTGGAGACAGTGCTTGGCTTTGCCCAGCAACTTCTGCTTGTGCCGCATTTTTCTGGCTGAGCTCTCGGCTCATACTTGCTTCAATCTGCTCGGGAGTAACGCCTTTATCCATCAACTGGCGAATTTCATCATCTGTCAGTTGCGAGACACCTTTTCCGCCAGTAAGCACAGCAATTTCAGAGTCCACTTCTAGAGTGCTACCTTGATTCGCTGAGTTGGTTTGCTGGAGTTGCTTACCCGCGTCACCTTCGACAGAGAATCCTTCAACAGAAGCTCCTGGAATATTACCTTGAGCTTGATCCAACTGAGCCTGTTCTAACTGAGACTGCTGTGGCAAGGCTTTGCCGTTCGGCGTCTGATTCAGCGTTTTATTTGCCTCATCCAACTGGCCTAATAACTTGTTTCCTTCATTCATCGCAGCCGCCGCTTGCGATGCTTGGGTCGATTCGTTTACCGCAGATGAAGCTTGGCCTTGGGGTTGAGCTGTCTGCTCCGTAGAGCCGTTGTTGTTTGGCAACTCATCTTTCTCACCCGTCTTGTTAGCGGTAGCTGTAACATCAGCTGAATTCGCTTTAAGTTGCGACTCTGAGCTAGAGACAGCCTCTACAGGAGTTTTGTCTGTGGCTTGCTCACCCTCAACTTCTGAAGCGACTTGCTTACTTTGTGCTTGGCTTGACTCATCCGTAGTCTCAGCTGTTGAGTTCGTTTTCTTTGCTTCATCTGAAGCTTCACTTTCCGTAGAGGCTTGTTTAGCATCAGATTTTGTAGTGCTGTCTGCTTCTTTTTCCGTTGCTTGGCTACCACTTTCTTCAAAGCCGAGCGCTTCTTTGAAAGATTCAAAGAAACCTTTTGAGTCGCCGGTTTCCTCTACCTTTGAAGCGGCAGAACCGGTGTCCAACAACGAAGACGTTGTGTTGGTCGCTGAATTTGAAGAAGGACTAACGTTCATATATACAAGCTCTATCTACTAGCTTTGCCACCATAAACAGGCAACAAAAAGAAAGTCGGATGCTTTTCATACCTTTGGCAGGCACAAGGCGCAATTTTATATAAAACCGAGCAAGAAACATGCCTAGAAAACTCGGCTAATCACAATGTGAACAGCGACAGTAGGATTCATGGCTCGGGATCACATCTTCTTACGGCTATAAAGCAAAGTCGAAAACTCATCCATCTGCTTTTGTTCTCTTTGGTCCTGCAGTTTGGCTTTCTCTTTCTGCTTCTTCTCCATCAACCACTCATAGGATTTACGTTTCTTACGCAGTTCCATCCAGTAGTTTTGGCAGTTATCGACGTGATTTTTAAAGTGATGCTCCGCTTCTCGTTGTTTAGAAAGCGTTTCATCCAATTGAGTTAAGAAGCGATTCAAATGCCCATATTGACTGGCAGTTAGCCCTGCCTTGCCTCTATCGACAAGTTGCTGGCAATAATCCAGTCGATACTTTTCAATCTGCGCAACCTGTTCGTAATAACCTTGCAGCTCCGCATTGGCTTTGTTGAGCGCCAAGACCGCTTGATTTTCTTGGTCTTTTGCTTGGTCGAGAAGAAACTCTAATGCATTATCCATGACTAACCTTAATCACCCGTTAGCCACCCAACACATGCTTCAACATGTTGACGCACATATCGTAAGGAACCGTTTCTTTCATCTTCTGCTGTAAGTACTCATCCAACTTCGGCTTCAAGGTGAAGGCGCTATCAATCGCAGGGTCGGTACCCGGCTTGTAAGCACCAATCGACACCAAGTCTTGGTTCTTACGGCAGATAGAAAGCACTTGTCTTACCGCTTTCGACATCAACACATGTTCTTCGGTGGTGATTTGAGGCATCACACGGCTGACGGACTTCTCAACGTCAATCGCAGGATAATGACCCGCATCTGCCATTTCACGTGACAACACAACGTGACCATCGAGAATCGCTCGTGAAGCATCGGCAATTGGATCTTGTAGATCATCACCTTCGGTCAGTACGGTAAAGAAAGCGGTGATGGAACCTTGCTCATCATTGCCGTTACCTGCACGTTCAACCAGCGCTGGCAACTTAGCAAATACCGATGGCGGGTAGCCTTTGGTCGCTGGCGGCTCACCAACAGATAATGCAATTTCACGTTGAGCCTGTGCAAAACGGGTCAGTGAATCCATCAGGAGCAGAACATCTAAACCTTGGTCACGGAAATATTCCGCCACCGTTAGCGCCGTTTGACAGCCTTTCAATCGCATCAATGGTGATGAATCGGCAGGCGCAGCAACCACAACCGATCGCTTACGGCCGTCCTCACCAAGAATCTCTTCAATAAATTCTTTTACTTCGCGTCCACGCTCACCAATCAAGCCCACCACAACCACTTGCGCGGTGGTACCTCGTGTCATCATACCTAGTGTTACGGATTTACCGACACCAGAACCTGCGAACAGACCGATACGTTGCCCTTTACCTACCGTCAGCAGGCCGTTAATCGCCTTTAAGCCAACATCAAGCGGCTCAGAGATCGGCTTACGCGCCAGAGGGTTAATTGGTTCGGCACTAAATGACGCACGTTGCTCAGTATAGATTGGGCCAAGCCCATCCAGTGGGTTGCCAACACCGTCAATCACACGACCAAGCAGTTCCATCCCGACAGGAATGCCGCTTTCAGAGGTCATGGGGGTGACACGAGCGCCGGGTAAGATCCCAGTGATTTGTTCACTCGGCATCAGAAATAAGTTATCGCCAGAGAAGCCAACCACTTCAGCTTCCATCTGACCAGACATGGTTTCAACTAAGCACAAGCTACCAATCGGGGCTTTACAGCCCGTTGCTTCAAGGGTTAGTCCGACTACCCGTACCAACTTACCAGAGGCAACGGGGCGTGATTTTAGCCCTTCGACTTTGTATTGGCTGAGACGATTCGCTAACTCAAGCATTACGCATGACCTTGATGGCGATTAGCACCACAGAAGCTCTGGATCACGTTCTTCACACGCTCTTCCATTCGATAATTCACACTCGATTCACCCGCTTCAATTTGTACATCGCCACGGTTGAGCGCAGGCTCGGAAACTAATGTCCAATTGCGGCAGTCCAGTTCCGTATCCCCATACGCAGAGCGAATGATCGTGACGTCTTCCGGGTTAAGCTTCAACGTAATAGCGTGACCAGAGATCGGCAGCGACTCTACTGACTCTTTCACGGTATCTAGGATGATTTGTGGATTGGTCTGAACTTCAACGTGCACCACTTCTTTAACCATGGTCAGCACCATGTCCACCAGCTGCTTTTCAACCTGAGCATTCATCAGCTCCAAAGGTTGAGCAAACTGGTTCGCGAGCCCCATGAAAATAGCCACTTGTTGTTGAATATATTCTTGACCTGCGGTGACACCTTCGAGCTTACCAGCTTCATTGCCTTCTGCGTGGCCTGCGGCAAAACCTTCTTCTTTGCCTTTTTCATAACCTTGCTTGAAGCCAGCTTCCTGACCTTGATGCAGACCTTCTTGGTAAGCGCCTTGCTTGATCAGCTCGATTTGCTCTTCGGTCAGAACAAGCTCTTCATCTTCAATAGCTTCTTCAACTGTCGGCATCCAACCTGGGTCGTAGTTAAACGCCGTTTCTTTAGCTTGTTTACTCACATCAGAGGTGTAGTCAGGCAACCCCCATTTCTGAGGTTGGGCAACCGTATTATCTTCTTCAGGGCGAAGGAAGCCGCGTTTTCTATCACCTGACATATCAGTACCTATCTATGAGTGAGTTCAACTGTTTTAAATTCAAACAGCTAAACTGTAATTAATCTGTGGTTCGAGGTTGGATAAAGAAAAGCCCCAACGGTGTGGGGCTTTTGAGGTTTCTGTATTAAAGGAACTCGTCGGCGCCACCAGACAGCATAATCTCGCCACTGTCTGCCATCTTCCTCGCAATACCCAAAATCTCTTTCTGAGCCGCTTCTACGTCAGAGACTTTCACTGGCGGCATCGCCTCAATATCGTCTCTCATCATATCGGCAGCACGTTTAGACATGTTCTTGAAGATCTTCTCACGCAGGCCTTCATCAGCACCTTTAAGTGCTTTCTGTAGAACGTCTTGTGGTACGTCACGCAGCAGTTTCTGAACGCCTTGGTCATCCACTTCAATAAGGTTTTCAAAGACAAACATAAGATCTTGAATCTGCGTTGCCATGTCTTCGTCTTGATCGCGGATTTGGTCCATCAAGACACCTTCTACGTTGTTGTCCATGTAGTTCATGATCTCTGCCGCTGCTTTCAGGCCGCCAATTTTGGCCGCTTGCGCACCAGCTTGACCCGCGAACTGTTTCTCCATGATTTCGTTCAGCTCAGCAAGCGCCGAAGGTTGAACCTCTTCAAGGTTAGCAATACGCATCATCAGATCCAGACGCACACGCTCAGGGAACTGGGACAAAATCTCAGCAGACTGATCGGCTTCTAGGTAAGACAACACGATGGTTTGAATCTGTGGGTGCTCGTTGATGATAATACTTGCCACCTGACGAGGGTCCATCCACTTAAGAGAATCCAAGCCTTTAGAGCCCGTACCAAGAAGGATTTGGTCAACAAGGTTGTTTGCCTTGTCTTCACCCAGAGCAGCCACCAACGCATTACGCATGAAGTCTTCACTGCCCATACCGATGTTGGTGTACTTCTGAATATCATCCAAGAAAGCACGGTGCACTGCGCCTACCTTCTCTTGTGATAAATCCGTTGCACGCGCCATGGCACTACCCACACGTTGAACCTGCTTAGGTTCTAGGTGGCGAATAATACCCGCCGCATCCTCTTCGTTTAAACTCAACAACAAGATCGCTGCGCGCTCATCACCTGAAATAGAGGCGATATCCACACTCGCGACATCAAGCACTTCACCGCCTTCAGCTTGTTGTGGAACAATTTCGTTAGCCATCTGCCATCCAATTCTTAACTACTTGAGCTGCTAGCTCTGGTTCATTCGCTACAAGTGCACGTACTGCTTTCAGCACGTCTTCATCTTTATGAAGGTTTGGTAAGTCGATGCTTGAACCAAATTCAAACAACTCGCCACCTTCAATATCACCACCAATTAGGCTGGTCTCGCCATCGGCACCAATTGGCATGCCATCAGGGCCGTACATCTGTTCATCGTTGTCTGCAGCTGGGTTGAGCAGTTTCTTCATTGCTGGGCGAACAAGGACTAACACCACAACAATAATAACCAATGCACTCGCAAACCAACGTACCCAATCATTGAAGTTAGGGTGCTCCCAGATAGGCACATCAGGAACTACGTCCGTGATTTGTGGTGCGAACTGCATGCTTAATACATTCAATAAGTCACCGCGGCTTTCATCAAAGCCGACCGTACCAATCAGCACTTGGCGGATCGCGTTGATTTCACTGGCTGGAATTGGCGTGTGCACCACTTCACCGGTATCTGGGTTGATGGATTGACGATCTTTAATCGCGACCGATACTGTTTGACGGTTCACCGTGCCAGTTTGCTTACGCTCATGACTGATGGTGGTGTCTAATTCGAAGTTTCGAGTTGCTTCTTTATGAACCGAGCCCTGGCCTGTCATCGCGCCATCTTTCATCTGAGCGACATCCTGAGGGATAGACGCATCTGATGGAGGCTGGTTACTCAGCGCCCCCGGAATACCCGCGACAGTGTTGCCGTTATTGTAATCTTCTAAGGTGTATTCGCTTCGCGTTGCCGGCGTGTTCGGATCAAAACGTTTTCTGGTTTGTTCTACTGCGCTGAAGTCGAGCTGAATATCAACTTGAGCTGTGTAGTTTCCAAATCCAAGAATAGGAATAAGGATAGAGTCAATTTTCTCACGCAGTGCTTGCTCTTGATTACGCTCTAGCTCGTGCTCTTTACGACGCGCCGCTGACATAGGGTCTTGAGAGCCGGAGCTCAGCAGTCGGCCATGTTGATCAGTAACGGTAATACGCGACGTTTTCATTCCCGGAACGGCACTCGCCACCATATCGACAACAGAGTCAACCTCTTGCTGCTTAAGGTTAGTACCCGTTTTGAGGGTTAGAAATACAGAGGCAGAGGCTTCTTGATTATGACGAACAAAAACACTTTGCTTCGGCAGCGCCAATAAAACCTGCGCTTTACGCACCTGCTTCATCTGCTCAATGGCTTTCGCAAGCTGTCTTTCGCGGCTTAATTTGAGGCGCTCTTGCTCTAAACGTTGTGATACACCAAAACCCATGTCTTGCATGAGGATGTCATCACCTGCGTTTCGCTCTTGGTTCAAACCAGCGCGAACCATATTAAGCTTCAGGGAGTTATATTCACTTGCTGGCACCGAGATGGTATTACCCTCAAGCGAGTACTCGATCTTTTGCTGATCTAAGTAATCCAGAACTGGGATCAACTCTTCGGTTTCATAAGCCCCTAATGGACGCATTTCTGGCTCTTTAACCCAGAAAAACAGCATTACAATAAGCGCGACACAGATTGAGATAGATAGCACTAAGACGACCTGACGAAGTAAATCGAGGTCACCTACGGCCATATCAAATTTAGATGAACTACGTTCACCTAGATCCGGGTTTTGCCCTTCTCCGTCCAGCTCAGCACCCGCAATGAGTGCGTGGTCATTACCATCGCTCACGGTTAAATCTGTTGTTTGACTATTATCTGCCACTACTTAACTACCCAACTTATACCGGCATATTCATCAGCTCTTTGTACGACTCAACCAATTTATTTCTAATTTGGATTGTCGCTTCAAAGGCCACACTAGATTTATTACGAGCAATCATCACATCAGACAGCGACACACTTTGGTCACCGCTATCAAAACGAGTTTGTAGATCCCCTGAGGTCTTTTGCAATGAGTTCACATTGTTGATGGCTTGCGTCAGCATGTTGCCGAAGTCTGCACCGACCGTTTGCCCTGTCGCAGCAGGACGCGCGCTCGCAGCTTCAACCATCATTGCCTGCATTTCGCCTTGTAAACCATCTATTCTCATTTACTACCTCAAGGAGTCAAATTTATGACTATCTATTTTGCTGTATTATTGACAGAGCAATTAGCGTGCCATACCTAAAAACGACTAGATATCGTATTACACTAGTCAGAAAGCTGACACTACTAATCTGTGCTTAGTTTGGGATATCTATTCCAGCATCGCGCATTTTTGCTAACTTATAGCGCAATGTGCGAGGGCTAATACCGAGTTTCTCAGCCATATCTTTACGTCGGCCGTTACATGCGATCAAAGTTTCAAGGATGATCGCATACTCTTGATCTCTAAGCTCATTCCCCAGACCTTCACTGCTTGAAGCGATTTTGTTGATTGGGTTTGCTTCCGCAATAGGCTTAATATCTGGTGTTGCCACATCGCTACCTTCCACAATCTGCTGTAGGCCACTAGCGTCTTGCCAATCCACCCCTTCAAGTAGGATATGCTCACCAGAAATTTTTTCTTCTTCGCTCAGAATCAACGCACGCTGCACGACATTATCAAGTTCACGCACATTACCCGGCCACGGATAATTGACGAGTTTGCTGATCGCTTGAGGTGACATAACCGGAACTGGCATACCCAGTTTGGTACAGTGGCGCTCAACTAAGTGCTTCGCCAAAGGCTCAATATCACCTTTACGTTCACACAGTGGAGGCCAAGAAATTGGGAAAACATTCAAACGGTAGTACAAGTCTTCACGGAAATTACCTTCCGAGACATACTGCTTGAGGTCTCGGTTACTGGTGGCGAGTACACGAACATCAAGTTTAATGCTCTTACGGCTACCTAAACGCTCAACTTCACGCTCTTGCAGCACACGCAACAACTTAGCTTGCAGGCCAAGATCCATTTCACTGATCTCATCAAGTAAAATTGTACCGCCTTGAGCTTGTTCAAACTTACCTGGACACGCCTGAATAGCGCCAGTAAATGCACCTTTCTCATATCCAAATAGAGTCGCTTCCAACATATTGTCAGGAATTGCCGCACAGTTAATCGCGACGAACGGACCATCTTTACGGTTTGAGGCGTTATGGATGTAACGCGACATCACCTCTTTACCAGAGCCGCTCGGGCCCAAAACCATGACATTAGCGTCCGTTTTTGCCACTTTATCGGCCAGCATCATTAGCTTAATGCTTTTTTCATCAGCAACGATGGCATCACCATTGTCGTCCGATTTTACGGGAGCATAACGGCTCACCATGTTTAGCAATACTTCCGGCGCAAATGGCTTTGCCATATAGTCGATAGCGCCCTCTTTCATTGCAGCGACGGCGTCTTCGATGTTGGCATAAGCTGTCATCAACAATACAGGGAGATTTGGCCAGTGCTGCTTGATGTTTCTTAACAGCGCTAAGCCGCCCATGCCTGCCATTTGAACGTCAGAGACAACGATATCAACGGAGTTCGATTTTAGTTTGACCAGAGCATCTTCTGCGCAATCTGCTTCTAGCCATTCATAGCCAGCAAGCGCGAGTGTATCGACAAGGGCCTCGCGTAGACCTTCATCATCTTCGACGATTAACACTTTGCTTTGAGCCATAGGATTCTCCAGTGTAAATTCAGTTAAAACTTATTAGCCTTCAGTAGAAGCGCTTCTTTCTAGTGGCAAGCACATGGTAAAGCATGCGCCATCACCTTCTTCTGATATCAATTCCAGTCGACCTTCATGTGCTCGACATACCATTTGTACAACCGCCAAGCCTAAGCCTGTCCCTTGCGAGCGAGTGGTAAAGAATGGTTCCATGATTTTACCTTGAAGCTCTTTCGGTACGCCGGGACCACTGTCTTGTACTGATATCTTAAGCTCGCCGTTTACCGGCCTAAAAAACACATCTATCTGTGATTCTTTGCCGGCAATATGAACCGCGTTCAAAACCAGATTACTTAAAGCAGAGGCAATCGCGTTGGCATTGCCGAACATTTGAGTCTGTTCGCCTTCTACTTCTTGGCAGTAATCAATTTGGTTTGATTTCAACGCCGCTTCAACCATGGGCTGAAATTCTGTGATCAATTCAGCCACAGTAAAAGGTTTCACCACCTTATTATCGCCGCCCTTAGCAAACAGCAGCATGTCATTAACTTGCTTCTCTAAGTCATGAAGTCTATCCATAAGCTTAGATTGAAAACGTGTCTTCGTTGCCGGTGGTAAATTCGGTGCGGCAAGGTTTGACGCATACAACATTGCACTAGAGAGCGGTGTACGAACCTGATGAGCAAGTGACGCCACCATTCTACCTAATGACGACAGACGCTGGAGATCACTAACTCGTGATTGCAGCAAACGCGTCTCGGTCAGATCGGTAATCAAAATCAGCTGACCCGTAGTCGAAGCAGAAATCGCCAAACGTACCTTTCGACCATTCTTTAATGAGATCTCATGACCATCATCGTCTTTGGGATCAAAAGCACTTTGGATAACAGAAAACCACTTCTCTCCAACCAACTCGACGCCAAGAATGCGGTGCGCTTCGGGGTTTGCTTCTCTTACTTCACCATGGGTATCTAACAAGATGACACCAGCAGGCATAACATCGAGCACTTGCTTATAGCGCTCAACCTGTTGTTCAACAGAATCTAGGTGTGATTGATTTTCTGGTTCGTTAGATACGTGCATGTCAAAAATTTGCCTCAAATACTAAAACAGCCTGACACGCACAAAACGAGTCAGGCTATTTGCTATATTTATCACATAGTTAAGCAAGCAACAACTCGACTATGGTTTATCTTATCGCTTAGCTAAAGTGAACGATTAGCTAAAAATTTCGTGTGTGTTTTTCCGTTTTTCGAAAAGCAGAACACTAACGCTGCAGATTGTATTTACGCATTTTCTCAACCAGAGTGGTTCTGCGCATGCCTAACATGTCTGCCGCTCGAGCAACAATACCGCCTTGAGCTTCCAAGGCTTGATTGATCATATTCACTTCCATATCAGCGAGCAGCTCTTTCAGGTTTACACCTTCCGGTGGTAATTCCTGAGGTGCATTCGCATTATCAGTCATATCATCTTGCTGATCGAAGCTGAAATCTTCCGAGAACAGGTCAGCTAAAGCGTCACGCTCTTGCTCTTCCTCAGACACAAAGCTATTAAACTCTGGTTGGAATTCAGGGATGTCACTGTACCGATACTTAGTTGGCAGATGGTTTACGTCCACTAAGCTATTCGGATAGAGAATAACCATGCGCTCCACTAAGTTCGCCAATTCACGTACGTTACCTGGCCAATCGTGCTCCATCAAAGAGTTAATCGCACGAGGCGTAAAGCAGATAGGCATACTGCCTTCCGCTTCCATTCTCGTCATAAGCTCTTGAAGTAGAAGAGGGATATCTTCTTTACGCTCTTGTAATGCCGGCATTTCAATCGGGAATACATTCAAGCGGTAATAAAGATCTTCACGGAATGAATCATCGTCGATCATATCTTCAAGGTTACGGTGTGTAGCCGCAATTACTCGAACATTCGCCTGAATAGTGCAATTGCCACCTACACGTTCAAAGCATCGCTCTTGTAGTACGCGTAACAACTTAACCTGCATCGCCATTGGCATATCGCCAATTTCATCAAGAAATAGTGTGCCACCTTCAGCTAACTCAAAACGTCCTTTACGTGCCGTAATTGCACCTGTGAATGCGCCCTTCTCATGACCGAAAAGTTCACTCTCAAGCAAATCTGGTGGAATTGCACCACAGTTCACTGGAACAAAAGGACCAGTGCGACGTTTTGAATGGTAATGAATGTTACGAGCAACCACCTCTTTACCGGTACCAGATTCACCGAGAATCAGTACGTTGGCTTCGGTAGAGGAAACTTGTTCAATCAAGTGACGAACTTCTTGAATGCCAGCACTTTGACCCACTAGACTGCGAAACAGTGTGTTCTTACGGGCTGAAGAGACAACCTGAACACCTTTGCGTCCTAAGAAATCTTTACAGTGTCTTAATGCATCACTTAATTGGGGATAGTTAAGAGGCAGCTCGAGTTCACCAACAAAATTGGTGAGCTCGTCAACCGGGTGGTTGTTTTTGCCAATCACAAGCAGAGGGATGTGATTCGCGTGAACAAGCTTATCATTCAGTAATGCGTTGAAGCCTTTACCTTTTATTGAGCCAATAATACAACCAGCCCACTGTAGTGACCAGTCGACTTTGCGCGCTTGTTCAGAGCTGATTACTTCGCAGCTCTCTCCTACAAACTCTAATATTGTGCTTAAATTGTGACGATCTTGAGCGTTATCGTCGACCACAAGCAGTTTTGCCAAACCTTGCATAAGTAGGAATTATTGCCTTTATTTTGGTGCGATGCGGAAAAACGGTGAGCAACGTATTCCATAAAATTAAGAATTCTATCTATGATTATGGTTTACGAGGACAAATTTATGAAATCAGCAACGAAAAAAAGCCATTAGGCTATCTAATGGCTTCTATTTTATTTGATTAAAAAAATAAGGCAACCAACCAATTAGCGGATCTAAGGTTAGTTAAAACTGCAATTTTTCTTTAAATACCGACTTCAGCAGACGTCAAGTTGTGATATTCATTCGGAATTTGGTCCCAAGCGCTCTTAATTTCGCGGATAATATCGATAACATCATCAATAGGCTGTGGGTCATTTTTGTGATTTGCCGCAGAAATTTGCGTGATCATGAACTCATAAAGTTGATCTAGGTTTTTCGCAATATCACCACCATCGTCCATAGAAAGGCAGCTACGAAGGCTAATAATGATGTCTAGAGCCTTACCTAGTCGCTCACCTTTCACCGGTATATTGCCCGCTTGCATTGCCGCTTTACCTTGGATCAAACGCTCGATCGCGCCAGCCATTAGCATTTGCACAATCTTATGCGGTGAGGCAGCCGTTAGCTGACTATCCACTGATACCTTTTTATATGCCTGTAAAGAACCGCGCATAGTAAACCTCTTCTATAAAAACTTTTTGTATTGTTGAACTGACTTGGCACCATGTCGGTACTTGTGCAGGGTTTTCCCTACCCGGCCAGTTTCAGACTGCATCAATTCGACTAATTTTCTTGTTCTCGAAATGGCTTCAAACCACTCCGAACTTTGCTTAACGTCAGGGTGTGAATCGATGAATTGAAGCACGTTTTGCAATAACTGTTCTCTGTTATCGACAAGCGTCGCTATTTCTTCAGCATTAATTTCACTAAATTCGAGCTTAGAGATAATTAATTGATCTAGTTCACAAAGCTCTTGAAGCTGACTGGTCATCTATTAACCCAACGCATTCATCATGCTACCAAGCTGAGACTGCATCTTACTGGTTGCATCTTGCATGGCGGTGAACTTAGAGTGAGTACGACTTTCAAGACTGTCCATACGGCGGTCTAAAGCGTTTTGGTCGTCTGCTAAGCGGTAGTTTTGCTCAACCAGACTCTTTTCTCGAGTACGAATTGACCCAGTAATACCAGTGATGCCCTGAATCGCATCTTCGACTTTTTTAGCAAAGCCATTATTGCCGCCAAAAAACTCGCCAAGCTTATCAAAGTTATTGTTTAGCTGTCGGTCGAGCATGTCGTAGTTGATCTCTAGCGAGCCTTGTCTGGTAGTCGTGATACCAAACTCAGTTAAAGACTTAAGGTTCTCTGGCGCCCCTTCGATGCTTGAAGAGAATACGCCTTTCAATCGTGAGTCGGCGTTACGGACCGTGCTGTCACCAGAAAGCGGGCCTTTTTGTCCAGTCGCAGGATCGACACCTGCCAAGTTTTTAGACACTTGGTAAAACTGGTTGTAAGAATTCACAAAGGCTTCGATGTCTTGACGAACACTATTACGGTCGTACTCAACTCCAATTTCTGCTGGCGGCTTATCTTTTGGCGTCTTTCCTTTCACCGTAATATCAATGCCTTCAACGGCATCTTCAATCACATTGTTATTACTAGAGAGCTGAGCGACACCATCCAGTACCACCATTGAATCTTGACCAGCTTGGACTTCGGTCATGCCGCTGTAACTATCAAAAGATTGTTGAGCAAGCGCCAAATCAGCTTGCGCTTTGTCGACTTTCTCTAAGCGCTCTCGCTCTTCAGGCTCTAATTTGGCACGCTCGATATTTTTTGCTTGCTCTGCGGTCAATTCACCGTTTTCTACTTTCTTGGCCAGATCCGCTTTTTCTTGAGCGATCTTCTCTTCGATACGTGCTTGCTCTGCCTCTAGCTTTTGCTGAGCTTCTTTCGGTGTCACATATGAATCAGTCAAGGTACCAGAGGCCGTGTTTGACCACCCAGGAACATCAGGCGCCTTCTCGATCGCTTTTTCGTCAAGCTCAAGTTCTGGTGTGTAATAAGAATCTAACAGCGTGCCAGAAGCCGTTTCCGTCCAACCTGGGATATTGTCTTCAGGCATGACAGATTTTGCCGCCTGAGCTGCATCTAGTGCAGCTTGACCATCAGCAGCAGCTTGCTCGCCATAGCTAAGGTTTTGAGAGCCATCTTCTGCAGGAGACACTGAGTCCGCTTGTGAACCTGGAATGATTTTGCCGTCTTCGTCGACAGCTTCATCAGCTTTCGGGACATCGTCAGAGATAGCCTCATCGATAAGATCAACGGCTTTTCCAGCAGGTGTGAGACCAAGTACGTCTTGAGCGGCAATACGAGCTTTCTCTAGCGCTTCAACACGTTCTTCAAGGGTTTTGTATTCGAGTTTTTTGAGAGGGTTAGACGCATCAGAGTCGACACTGATACTGATTTGTTGATCGGCACCCGATTGGTTGGAGGCGACGATAAGTCGTGGGCCTTCGACATCATTGATAATAGACGCGCGAACGCCTGGGTTTCTTTCTGCACCGTTTATGCTGCGAACAACATCGATGAGCTTTGATCTATCACCAACTTGCACATCAAAGCTATCATCACCAAGCGAAACCTGCAGCTTACCTGGGCCAAATTTCATGTCATCAGATAGAACATCTGACGCTACTTTATGACTCTGGGCAAGCTGCAACACATCGATGGCGTATTTGCCAGCGATCGCTTCAGTAGTCGCGGTTGCAGAAACAAGCGCTTCATCAGTACTTTCTACTGTACGTACAGCGAAAGCTTTTTCCTGACGAAAGTTTGTCATCAGGTTTTTCATCGAATCGAGAGATTCCCTGAGTCTTCCATAGGCACTAATGCTGGTATCGATTCGCGCTCTTTCATTGTCGATTCGTTGCTGTTTAGGTACACGCTCCGAATCCACAATTTTGCTGACCATGGAATTGATATCCATGCCAGACGAAATCCCCATTGGGCCAAAACTCATTAAACCACCTCAATAATACGACTTAGACCTTCACCTCAAATATTCTACTATTCGAGTTTTGGGCTGCTAGGCGTCTTAGAATTTCAAGCATTTCTTCATCGGGTATCTGACGAATAATATCGCCGGTTGTGGTTTCATAAATAGTCACCACATCCCTTCCCGATTCTTCATCGACCTTAAAGGCAACCCCCTTGTTAAGAGAGGAGATAAACTCGTTTACCTTCTCCACCATCTTGACTCGCTCTTCATCATTTAACTCTTTTCTCTCTTGAGCTAATTGAATCGCAGCTTCGGTAGCTTCTTCTTTCGATTTCTCTACCTTGCCATAAGAGGTTGCTTCTTTCAGCCGTGAAATGCTCGACGCACTACTACCTTCATCGCTTGCAATTTTAATGCCATTAGGTGAGCCATAAGGCTGGATGTTCGATGCGTTAGATGGTATTTCCATAACACTCTCCCTCCATCCTTCATGAGCCAACAGTAAAACTCCACGTAAAGCGGAGTTTACCGCTACTTACCGAGGTAAGTTTAGCCCAATAAGCTTAAAGCTGCTGATGGTGATTGTTTTGCTTGAGCTAGGATAGAAGTACTCGCCTGTTGTAGGATTTGAGACTTCGTCATTGCTGTTGTTTCTTTCGCGTAATCGGTATCTTTGATACGGCTCTTAGACGCATTAACGTTTTCGTTGATGTTTTCTAAGTTGCTGATTGCGTGGTCAAAACGGTTTTGGAAAGCACCAAGAGATGCACGTTGGCTATCTACAGATTTTAGAGCGCCATCGATGATAGATACCGCTTCGTTTGCACCGGCAACTGATGTTACGTCGATGTCATTTACGGTTACATCTTTGCCTGCGCCAATACCTAGCTCACTTGCAAGGCTGCCACCAAACTCAACATCACCTTCAACTTTTTGGCTGGAAGCGAAAAGTTGTAGTTTACCGCCTTCACCTACCGACGCTTTAACGTCTTGGCTTTGACCGTTGATGTAAGTTGCTAGCTCTTCGATATCGTTGCCTTCTTTAGCAGAGATAGATAGCTCTTGAGCTTCACCGAACTTATCGTTGTATTTGATAGTCAGGTCAGCACCAGCGCCTACACGCCAAGATGCATCTTTACCTTCAGTAACACCGTAGCTCTTACCACCCATGTCTTGAGTGTCAGTACGCATGTTGCTCATAGAAAGCATTACCGCTTCACCTGAGTCAGCACCGATTTGGAAAGATTGGCTACCGTAAGTACCGTTAAGAAGCTTGTTACCACCAAAAGAGGTTGTTTCAGCGATACGGTTAAGTTCTGTGTTTAGAGCAGATACTTCTTCTTGGATAGCAACACGCTCAGACTTGCTGTTTGAACCGTTTGCAGATTGAAGAGAAAGGTCACGCATACGTTGCAGAATGTTGGTTGACTCATTCATCGCACCTTCAGCTGTTTGTGCAATAGAGATACCGTCATTCGCGTTTTTCACAGCCATATCTAGGCCACGGCTTTGCGACGTTAAGCGGTTAGAGATTTGTAAGCCTGCAGCATCATCTTTTGCGCTATTGATTTTATAGCCAGAAGACAAACGCTCCATTGATTTTTGAGTACCTTCAGCCGCGTTATTTAGGTAACGCTGAGCCGTCATTGCAGACACGTTAGTGCTTACATTAATCGCCATAGTTGATCTCCTTTAGGCATTTTTTTAATGCACCCATGTGACTCTCACCTCACACAAATACATATCAATTTGTTTACGCACCACTGTCTCTCTCACCTTACATTGGTACATATCATTTCTCTCAATCCCTTTAACGGCGCCTTAATTAGAAGCTTTAATAAAAAATGTGTTTTTTTTCGCATTATTTTCAATAACAAAGAAAAATGTGATCGCCATTCAATTAATCGACCGATATGCGCTAAAGTTTCCCGCTCGCTTAGATTAATAAGCATATGGTTGAATACAAAGGACAACTGAGATCCCTGATATCTCGTTCTACTCGATTCTGGGATGACGAATTACTGTTTTAGTCCTTTGCACAACTCCATTCCCTAGGTAACTCTGCATTTCTGTCTGTGGTAAACAAAAACTAAAGAGACCTCTCCCTCGAAAAGCTAGATTTCTGCTATCTCGTTCCACTCGATTCCGGGATGACGGCTAATTACCTCACCGACATACAGATAGCTCTTCATTTCTGACAGTGGTAAACCAAAACTAAAAAATCACTTCCTCGAAAAGCTCGATTCCTGACACCTAGTTCTAGTCAGTTCTGGAATGACGATAAAATATTTGGTCTAACTGAGTCGTTAATTACTCTAGCCATTTGTAATGCTATTAAAGAAATGCAGGGATCATCATCGCTTGGTTCCCGTCATTCCCTACAGTGAGGCACGAACGTGATAGGGAATCTCGCTTGTCATCCACACCTTACTTAGCAATTCCCCTACACATTTTTGCGATTCGTAGAAAAGCAAAAACCCAGCCGAAGCTGGGTTTGTTTAGCGCTCATCTCTCACCACGAGCTAATTTGTGGAAGCCTTACGTTAACGCTTTGTTTCAACAACACTTATAGTCAACGTGGCTTTTTAATCGATTAACCTAGTAGGCTAAGTGCCGAGTTCGGTGCTTGTTTCGCTTGAGCAAGAATCGAGCTTGAAGCTTGAGAAAGGATCTGAGACTTAGTCATCTGAGTCGTTTCTTTCGCGAAGTCGGTATCTTTAATACGGCTCTTAGATGCATTAACGTTCTCGTTAATGTTGTCTAAGTTGCTGATAGCGTGGTCGAAACGGTTTTGGAAAGCACCTAGCTCTGCACGGTGGCTGTCTACGTACTTAAGTGCTGCATCGATTACTGCTACAGACTCTTGCGCGCCGCCAACAGACGTTACGTCGATAGTATCAACGGTTACGTCTTTACCCGCTTGAATGCCTAGCTCACCAGCAAGACCACCAGAGAAAGACACG